>NZ_JCALCF010000002.1:0-294482 GCF_059812185.1 Mycobacterium sp. NGS67 | reverse complement strand
CTTGTCGTCCTTGGGCGTCGTCAGCGACACGTACTTGCCACCGAACACAGTGGTGGCCTTGATCTGGGTGTCCACGTTCTCCGGCACCACGCCGTTGGGCCCGAGGTACTGGGGGTAGATCTCCAGCGTGAACTTCGCGGCCGGCTTCCCGTTGCGGGAGACCTCCGTGATGTCACCGACCCGGCCGATCTGGACACCGTTGTAGGTGACCTTCGAGCCGGGGTCGATGACCAACCCGGCCCGCTCGGAGAACATCGTCACCTTGTCCTTGGACGTGAATCCGCCGCGGAACTGTACGTACACCAGCGAAAGCACGAGCAGCAGGACGACCAGCGCGGTGATGCCGATGGTCTTGTAGGGCGTGCTCGGCATCTTGTTCTGTCTGCCTGGACCAGTCATGGCGCTACACCGTCAGTGCGAAGTTAGGGTTGACGCCGTACAGCGCCAACGCGGCGGACAGGACGACTATCTGCACCGATACCAGTGAGAACCGCATGGATCGGCCCACGGCTTCGCCGACGCCGACCGGCCCGCCGCCGGCGTTGTAGCCGTAGTAGCAGTGCGTCACCATCACGATCAACGCGATGATGATCGCCTCCAGGAACGACCAGAACACGTCGTCGGGGCGGAGGAACGTTCGGAAGTAATGCTCGTAGGTACCTGTCGACTGCCCGTACAGCGCGGTCGTCACGATCTGCGGGGACAAGAAGGACATGATCATCGCCAGCGCGTACAGCGGGATGATGACCACCAGGCCGGCGATCACCCGGGTGGAGGTGAGGTACGAGATCGAGTTGATGCCCATCACCTCGAGGGCGTCGATCTCTTCGGCGATCCGCATCGCGCCCAGCTCCGCGGTGGCACCGGCGCCGACCGTGGCCGCCAGCGCGATGCCGGTGACGACGGGCCCGGCGATACGGACGTTGATCAGCGCCGAGAAGAATCCGGTGAACACCTCGACGCCGATGTTGCCCAGCGACGCGAAACCCTGAATGGCCACCAGCGAGCTACCCGACAGGGTCACGAAACCGACGATCGCGGCGGTGCCGCCGACCACGGCCATCGCACCGGTGCCCATACCGATCTGGGCGATCAGGCGCAACGTCTCCTTGCGGTACGACGCGATTGTCTGCGGGATCAGCCCGATGCTGCGCAGGATGAACCAGGCCATCTGACCTGTGGTGTCCATGCCCCGCCCGACGCTGCCCGCGTACTTGTTGACATTGGCGACCGCACGGGGGAACCGGGACCGAACTACCACAGCTGTCGACATCAGCGCCCCGTCCCGAATCGCACCCCGATGGTGGTCAGGATGACGTTGACCGCGTACAGCGCGACCACGCACAGCACCACGGTCTCGTTCACGGCGGTGCCCAGACCCTTGGAACCGCCGCTGACCGTCAAGCCGCGGTAGCAGCCGACCAGGCCGGCGATCAGCCCGAAGGTCGCCGCCTTGACCATCGCGATGATCACCTCGGGTAGGCCGGTGATGGTGGTCAGCGTGGCCAGATAAGCGCCACCCGACACGTTCTGCAGGTAGACACCGAACAGGTAGCCACCGACCAGTCCCACGGTGATCACCAGGGCGTTGAGCAGGGTGGCGACGACGGTCGCGGCGATCACCCGGGGGACCACGAGACGGTGGATCGGGTCGATGCCCAACACCTCCATCGCGTCGATCTCCTCGCGGATGGTGCGGGCGCCCAGGTCGGCGCAGATAGCTGTCGAGCCGGCACCGGCCACCACCAGCACCGTGGTCAGCGGACCGAGCTGGGTGACCGCGCCGATCGCCGCGCCCGCGCCGGACAGGTCCGCGGCGCCGAACTGAGCGAGCAGCACGTTGAGGGTGAAGATCAGCAGCACGGTCAGCGGGATCGAGACCATGATCGTTGGCAGCAGCGCGACCCGCATGATGAACCAGCACTGCTGAATCAGCTCGCGCCACTGGAACGGTCGGCGGAACAACGCGCGGCCGATCAGCACGCACATCCGGAAGAACCCGCCGATCATCGTCAGCGGTGTCTCCAGCTGGTCGCGAACGTAGCCCAGCAGCTGCGGACGAGAAGATGTCGTCACGATTGCCCCCTCACCTACGGGCCGCCCGCGTCGAGGCAATGCTGCGGCGAATGGTGTTGCACGCCTCCTCCTTGCCCGACCCTACGGATGTGACCCAGCGCTCCCTACCGGCAGGTAGTAACGGAGACTACAGGAATGTACCCGATGGTCGTCCGCGTGTGTACTGCAACTCGACATTTGACACTTTGTCAGCACCTGGCAAACATTTTGAGCCCCGTCAGCTTACCTCTCCTGTTGTTGATTCTGTTGTCGCAGAACGCCTTTCGATATCTTTTCGCATCCCGTACCGCACCCGCAGTTCAGTCTTGAGCACCTTCCCGGCGGGGTTGCGGGGCAGGGCGTCCACGATCTCGAGCGCCTTGGGATGCTTGTACCTCGCAAGCCGCTCGGTCAGGTACTCATCCAACTCTTCGATGTTCAGGTGGCCTTCCGTTACAGCGGCCACCGCGACGGGCACCTCGCCCCATTTCTCGTCGCTGCGCCCGATCACCGCGACCTCGACGAAGCGTGGATGACCAGCCAATACGTTCTCCACCTCGGCGCAGTAGATGTTCTCGCCGCCGGAGATGATCATGTCCTTCTTGCGGTCGACCACCCAGACGTAGCCGTCGGCGTCCATCCGCACCAGGTCCCCGGAATGGAACCAGCCGCCAGCGAAGGCTTCGGCGGTGGCCTCCGGGTTGTTCCAATAGCCACTCATCAATGTCGGTGCGCGATAGACGATTTCCCCGATCTCGCCGACCGGCACGTCGTTCATGTCGTCGTCGACCACCCGCGCGGCGACCGTCGGGATCACCTTGCCCACCGATCCGCGCTTGCGGATCGCGTCGTCGCCCAGCAGCATGCAGGTGACCGGGGACATCTCCGTCTGCCCGAACGCGGCGAGTATCTGGGTGCCCGGGAACATCTCAGACATCTGGCGCAGCAACACATCTGGCGCGGGCGCGGCACCCCACGACATCGTGCGCAACCGTAGGTCGCGCGGTCTTGCCTGCTGCTCGGCGCACACCGCCTGCCACTGTGCGGGGACCAGGAACAGTCCGGTCACCTTCTCGGCCTCCAGCACGTCGAGCAGTTGTCCGGGATCGAAAGCGCCGAGCGGATAGATCACCGTCGGGACGCCGAGCAGCAACCCGCTGAGCAGGTTGCCGACCCCGGCGATGTGGAACAACGGGACGCCGACGAAGCCGACGTCGTTGTTGAGATCCACCCCGTTGGTGTAGAGCATCGTCATGGTCTGCCCGGTCAGGTTGGTGTGGGTCAGCACCGCACCCTTGGGCCGCCCGGTAGTCCCCGAGGTGTACATGATCAGGGCCGGCAATTCGTTCGGGATGTCGACCGGTGCCGGCCTGTCGCCGACCTCATTCATAAGGTCTTCATAGAAGAGGACATCGTTGTCTGGCGTCGTGTCCGCCGCCGAACCCGCGACCACCACCGTCTCCAGCAGCGCCGCGATGTCACGCACGCCGGTGGCCACCTTGGCCAGGACCGCTTCGGTAATGATCACCCGCGCGCCGCTGTCCTCGACCAGGAAGGCGATCTCGGCGGGGGTCAGCCGGAAGTTCAGCGGTACCGCGATCGCGCCGAGCATGTTGGCCGCCAGTACCGACTCGACGAACTCGGTGCGGTTGAGCATCAGGACCATCACCCGGTCGCCGAAACCGACTCCGCGCCGGTTGAGCGCTCCGGCGAGCGCGGCGACGCGGTCCCGCAGTCCGGCCCACGTCAGGGTGTCGCCCAGGAACCGCAGCGCGGGCGCCTGCGGCTGCATCATGGCGTGCCGCTCGAGCTGGTTGACCCAGTTCTGCCGCCGAGCGAGGTAAGGCTGCTCGTGGGCTTCGGCCTGTGTCACGTGGCCGGCGAGTTGCGCGGTCAACCAGTTCCGTCCCTTCACTTGCGCACCGCTTGCGTCAGACTGATATTTGATAAAACATGTGTTGTCTGGGTCACATTAACGGGCACGGCAGCCGTTAACAAGGCCTCGAAACGACACGGTAGAGACCCGATAAGCGGCTGAAAGACCTGGCAGGGCACGTGAACGCACCTTTGTCGGCAGCGTCGTCCAAACCCCGGCGCGCTCGTCCGCTGCGGCGCTCACAGCTGTCCGACGAGGTCGCCGGTCACCTGCGCGCCGCGATCATGTCCGGCAAGCTCCGCCCGGGGACGTTCATCCGGCTCGACGACACCGCCGCCGAACTCGGGGTGAGCATCACCCCGGTGCGCGAGGCGCTGTTGAAGCTGCGCGGCGAAGGCATGGTGCAGCTCGAGCCGCACCGCGGCCACGTGGTGCTGCCGTTGACCCGCGAGGACATCAAGGACATCTTCTGGCTGCAGGCCACCATCGCCCGCGAGCTGGCGGTCACCGCGACGGACCGCATCACCGAGATCGAGATCGTCGAGCTGGAGCGCCTCAACGATCTGTTGTCCAAGGCCGTCGTGGCCGGCGACGCCGAGGCCATCGCGACCTATGAGTTCTCCTTCCATCGCGTGTTCAACCACGCCAGCGGACGGATCAAGCTGGCCTGGTTCCTGCTCAACGCGGCGCGCTACATGCCGGCGCAGATGTATGCCGCCGATCCGCGATGGGGTGAGGCAGCGGTCGGCAACCACCGTCAGCTGATCGCGGCGCTGCGCCGCCGCGACGCCAAGGCCGCGATCAAACACACGGTCTGGCAGTTCACCGATGCGGCCGAGCGGCTGACCGAAGCGCTGGACCGAAGCGGGATCTTCAACTCTTGAGGCGTTGCGGCCGCTGAGTGCACGAGGGTCCGCGCCAGCAGGATATGCCGTTTCGGTTGCTGCGTGACTTCGGTTGTGAAGCCTTGGCTTTGGGTGTGAAGTGACGGCGTCCGGTGTGAAGCCTGGGCGGGAAAATCGTCGGGATCCCGCCCAGGTTTCACGCGCAAAGCCCAGGTTTCACGCGCAACGCCCAGGATTCACGCGCAAAGCCCAGGTTTCACGAGCAAAGCCCAGGCTTCACGCCAGAAGCCTGACGGATGCTGAGTCCGGCCATCCGGCGGCCCCTAGCCCGCGCCCAGCTGCTCGGCGCGCTGTTTGACGTTGGCCGCCAGCTGCTCCAGCACGTTGTTCAGCAGCATCTTCACCATCGGCGGCGGCACCGGCATGCTGGGCTCGACGTCGATGTCCACGGTCAGCAGGCTGTTGGCGCCTACCGGTACCACGCTGAACAACTGTTCCTGCTTGGTGAACAGGTCGCCCTGCTGCATCACGGTCTGGATCTGGTTCTCGCCGGGGTAGTACACGGCGTGGATGTAGACGCCATCGAGGCCTTGCACGGAGGTGTCCAGGCGTACCTGGCTGGCGCGGCCGTCGTCGTAGCGGGCCAGTACCCAGGCACCCTTGACCCCTTCGTTCCATTCCGGGTACCGCTCGATGTCGGAGACGATGCCCATGATTGCCGCGGCATCGGCGCTGACCTCGACCGTCTTACTCAAAACTGGCATTGGCGAAGCATACTGGGGCGGCTAGTCGGCGCAGGCGGTTGCCAGCAGCGACCGGATGGCGTCGGGGATCGGGACCGGTCGGCGGGTGTCCCGGTCGACGTAGACGTGCACCCAATGCCCGAGCGCCGCGATCGGTTGCGCGTTTTCCGAGGTCTTGAAGATGCCCAGGCGGTAGGTGACGCTGCTGCGGCCGAGCCGGCTGACCGCCAGGCCCACGGTCAGGCGGTCCGGGAAGCCCAGAGAGGAGAGGTACCGGCAGCCCGACTCCGCGACGATGCCCAGTTCGGGGATGGTGAGCGGATCGACGCCGGCCTCGGTGGCGATCCAGCCGTTGATCGCGGTGTCGAAGAGCTGGTAGTAGACGGCGTTGTTGAGGTGGCCGAACATGTCGTTGTCGGCCCAGCGGGTGAGCACCGGCCACAGCACCGGGAAGTCGCTGCTGGTCAGGCCGTCCGGCACAGCAGGCACTGAACTCATGGTTGTATTCCAGCATGCTGGCGATCCGGGGCGCGGTGCTGGAGCGGATCGGTGCGCCACGGCCGTACGCGCAATCCCGGCCGATCAGCGTCACCGACCTGGAGCTGGCCGGACCGGGCGCGGGCGAGGTGCTGGTCCGCGTGGAAGCCGCCGGGGTGTGCCACTCCGACCTGTCGGTCGTGGACGGCAACCGGGTCCGGCCGACGCCGATGTTGCTGGGTCACGAAGCCGCGGGGATCGTCGAAGCGCTCGGCGACGGGGTGACGGAATTGCGGGTCGGGCAACGGGTGGTGCTGGTGTTCCTGCCGCGCTGCGGGCAGTGTCCGGCGTGCGCGACACAGGGATTGACGCCGTGTGAGCCGGGCAGCGCGGCCAACAACGCCGGCACTCTGCTCGGCGGCGGGATCCGCCTGAACCGCACCGGCCATCCGGTGTATCACCACCTGGGCGTTTCGGGTTTCGCTTCCCACGCGGTGGTCAACGCGGCCAGCGCGGTCGCGGTACCGCCCGACGTGCCGCCGGGGGTCGCCGCCCTGCTGGGCTGCGCGGTACTCACCGGCGGCGGCGCGGTGCTCAACGTGGGCGACCCGCGGCCGGGCCAATCGGTCGCCGTCGTCGGCCTCGGAGGCGTCGGCATGGCCGCGGTGCTCACCGCATTGACCTATCCCGGGGTCCGGGTGATCGGCATCGATCAGCTACCGCAAAAGCTTTCTGCGGCAACCGCTTTGGGCGCTCACGAGACCTATACCCCGGAGCAGGCCACAGGGGTCAAGGCCGACGTGGTGATCGAGGCCGTCGGACATCCCGTCGCGCTGGAGACGGCGATCGCGCTGACCGCGCCCGGGGGGCGGACCGTCACGGTCGGGCTGCCCCGGCCCGATGCGCGAATCAGTCTGTCTCCGTTGGGCTTTGTCGCCGAAGGCCGCTCGCTGATCGGGAGCTACCTGGGCTCGGCGGTGCCCAGCCGCGACATTCCCCGCTTCGTTGAGTTGTGGCAGTCAGGCCGGCTGCCGGTGGAAAAGCTGGTCTCGGCGACCGTTCGGTTGGACGACATCAACGAGGCGATGGACCATCTGGCCGACGGCACCGCCGTCCGTCAGCTGATCACTTTCTGATCGAGGACCGACATATGACGATCAACGACCGGGTGTACCGCCTGCTGCGGCTGCCGTTGCCGCTGGTCTCGTTGCGCACGATCGTGATCGTGGCCGCGCTGTCGGTGATCGCGCTGGTCATCATCCTGGGCACCTGGGTGTGGGTCGGCGTCACCAACGACCAGTACAGCCAACTGGACCGGCGGCTCGACTCGGTGAGCAGCCTGGGTGACGTCGCCACCCTGCTGACCAGCCCGCAGCGTTCGCCCACCGATCAGGTTGCGCCGGACGACAGCCTGGTTCGCACCGTGCGGGTGGGCGCCAACACCATGTCCGTGCCGAGCGGCGTCGTGCTGCCCGCGTTGCCGGTGGGCTACGCCTCCACCGCGATCAACGGGGTCCCTTATCGGGTGCGCACGTTCACCGCGGGAGACGCCACCGTCGCGCTCGGTGCGCCGCTGTCCGAAGCCGAAGACCGCATCGACCAGCTGCACCTGCGGGTCCTGCTGATCTGCGGCAGCGTCATCGTCGGCACTTTCCTGGTCGGCAGCGTCATGTGGCTGATCATGATCAACCCGTTCCGGTTGCTGGCCCAGCAGGCCCGCGCCATCAACGCGCAGTCCAACCCGGACGAGGTGCAGGTCCGCGGGGTCTGGGAAGCGGTGGAGATCGCCGAGGCCGTCGAAGGCATGCTGGCCCGGATCGGCGACGAGCAGCAGCGCACCAAGGACGCGCTGGACTCGGCCCGCGACTTCGCTTCCGTCGCCTCCCACGAGTTGCGCACGCCGTTGACGGCGATGCGGACCAACCTGGAGGTGCTGGCCACCCTGGAGCTGCCCGCCAAGCAGCGCGAAGAGGTGATGGCCGACGTGATGCGCACCCAGAGTCGTATCGAGGCCACCCTGTCCGCGCTGGAACGGCTGGCCCAAGGGCAGACCATCACCACCGACGATTTCGTGCCGGTGGACATCACCGAACTGCTGGATCGCGCGGCACACGACGCCGAGCGCATCTATCCCGAGCTGACGGTGTCGTTGCTGCCATCGCCGACGTTGTTGATGCTCGGTCTGCCGACCGGGCTGCGGCTCGCGGTGGACAACGCGATCGCCAACGCGGTCAAGCACGGTCACGCCGACCAAGTGCAGCTCTCGGCGGTGAGTTCGCGCGCGGGAGTGCAGATCGCCGTCGACGACGACGGAACCGGCGTGCCCGAACATGAGCGCGAGTCGGTCTTCGACCGGTTCTCCCGCGGATCCACCGCGTCGCATTCAGGGTCGGGTCTCGGCCTGGCGCTGGTGGCACAGCAGGCCGAATTGCACGGCGGCACCGCGTCTTTGCAGGCGAGCCCGCTTGGTGGCGCGCGGTTGTTGCTGGATCTGCCGGGTCCGCGACCGCCCAGCGACAACTACTGATCGCCGTAAAACGCCTTCGCCAGCGCCTCGCCCTGCAGCGCGAACAGCCGTTGGCTGGCCGACCATTCGGGTAGCAGCGAATCGAATCCGTGGCAGGCACCGGGGAATACGTGCAGCCCGGTGCCGACCCCGGCGCGCAGCAAGCGCAGCGCATATTCGACCGCTTCGTCGCGGAACGGGTCGATCTCCGCGCAGGTGATCAATGTGGCTGGCAGGCCGGTCAATTCGCCTCGCCGGGCGGGAACGGAGGCGTGCGACGGGGCCTGCCCGCCCAGATAGTGATGCCACATCAGCTGCGCGCCCTCACCGTCGAAGGCCGGGGTGGCACGGAATTCGGTCATGGATTGGGTACGACGGTCGTCCAGCACCGGTTGGTGCAGCAGCTGAAAGAGCAACGGCGGCAACGCTTTGTCGGCGGAACCGTGTGCCAGGCAAGCGGCCAGCGCGGCGCCGGCGCTGCTGCCGGCGACGGCCAGCCGAGCCGGATCCACATCGAGTTCCGCTGCGTTGGCGACCACCCAATTGAGCACGGTGACAGCGTCTTCCAGCGCGGCCGGGAAAGGGTGCTCCGGCGCCAGTCGGTAGTCCACCGAAACCACCGAACACCGGGCGCGACGGGCGAGTTCGATGCACTGCCGGTGGTCGGTGTCGAGGTTGCCCAGCGCGAAACCGCCTGCGTGACAGTAGATAACCGCCGGTGCCGGCGGCGCGCCGCCCCGGTAGATCCGCACCGGCACCGTGTCGGCGTGCGTGTCCTCGATGTCCAAGCCCGCGGCGTCCCCGACGCTGTCGGCGCGACGCTGGTTCATCGATTCACGGATCAGCGGGATCGCTTCGGCGGTGAAGATCGTCCGGGTGACGGCTACGGCACGCAGCGCCGGATGCAACCGGTCGACGGCCTGGATCATCGGATCTGCAGGCATTGCCCACCGTCGACGACCAGTTCCGAGCCGGTGATGAAGGACGCCGCCTCGGACACCAGAAAGGCGACCGCGTCGGCGATCTCGGTCGGTTGGCCGAGCCGACCGAACATCGCCACCGCGGCCAACCGCTGCTGGATGTTCTCGTCAAGCATCGGTGTGGCAATCGGACCTGGGAAGACGGCGTTGACGCGGATGCCGTCCGGGGCGAGTTCGGCGGCGGCGGTCTGAGTCAGGCCGCGCAGCGCCCATTTCGCCGAGCCGTAGGCACAGTGCTGCGGGAACGGCCGGATCGCGCCGGTGCTGCAGATGTTGACGATCGCGGCGTTCTGAGCTTTCCGCAGTTGCGGCAAGGCCGCCCGCATGCCCAGGAACGCACCTAGACAGTTGACCCTCCAGGAGTTTTCGAAATCGTCGACGGTCTCCTCGGCCAGCGCGGCGCGATGCAGCATCCCGGCATTGTTGACCAGGGTGGTCAGCGACCCGAATCGCTCGACCGTGGCAGCGACGGCGGCATCCCACTGGGCCGGGTCGGTGATGTCCAGCCGGACGTCCAGCACCTCGTCGTCGCCGTCCAATTCGTTTGGCAGCGGGCTCAAGTCAGCGGCGGCCACCGAGTAGCCGTTGGCGCGCAGCTTGGTGACGATCACCCGGCCCTGCCCGCCGGCGGCACCGGTGACCAATGCCACGCGGGTCATGTTGCGGCCCTGTGGAACTGACGGCGGCGGATCAGCCATGTGCCCTCGCTGCGCACCAGCTCGTCTTCGTAGTGCCCGGGTCGCAGCTCCGTGTCGTTGACGAACAACACCTGCGATCGCGCGGTCGCAGTGTCGTTGGCGACGTCGACGCTGATGGCGCCCAACAGGTGTAAGCCGCGTGGCGCCTGGTCGAACATCGCGCCGATACCGGTGTGGCCGGAGTATGTCTTCCCGTAGGCGACGAATTCGGCGTCCTCGGTGAACACCGCCAATCCCTCGGCGACGTCGTGGGTGTCGAGGGCCAGCGCGTAGCGGGCCAACAGGTCGCGGATCTCGTCGCTCATTGCGCGGTCGCCTCACGCAGGTGTTCGGTGGCCCCGCGGCGCAGCGCCTGCGATTCGGCCGCCAGGGTGATCATCTGGAACCCCATCTTGGCCAATGTGTTTCCGGTCTTCCCGTCGCTGCCGTGGATTCCGGTGATGAGGCCCGCGTCGGTGGCCGTCCGGTGAATACGGGAGATCGCTGCCAGGACCTGCTGATTGGCCAACGCGCCCACCACGCCGACACCCATCGAGAGCGCCAGATCGGCTGGGCCGACATAGATTCCGGCCAGGCCGGCTACGGCGCAGATCTCCTCGATGCCGGAGACCGCGGCCGCGGTCTCGATCATGGCGAAGACGCTCACCCTCGATTCCAGCGCTGCCGGGTCGTGTCCGAGGCTGGCCCGCAACGGGCCGAAGCTGCGCACCCCGGCGGGCGGGAAGCGGGTGGCCGCGACCGCCGCGGCGGCCTGGTCCGCCGACTCGATCATCGCGATGATGACGGCGTCCGCGCCGGCGTCGAGGACCCGGCCGATCGGCGCCGGGTCGGCATTCGGGAGCCGGACGGCGGTGGTGATCGGCACGTGTTCCAGCCGCCTCAGCATCCCGGCGACGTCGGCGTCGTCCAGATAGCCGTGCTGGGTGTCGAATCCGACGTAGTCGTAGCCGGCCTTGGCGAACTCTTCGGGGCCGATCAGCGTCGGGCCGGTGACCCAGCCACCCCAGATGATCTGCCGCAGGTCGCTTTGGAAGATGCTCATCGGCAGATCGCGATCTTGACCCGCTCGGGGACCGGTCGGCAGGCGAGGTCGAACGCGGCCTGGACGTCGTCGACGGCGAAGGTGTGCGTCAGATACGCCTCGAGCAGTTCGGGGTGCTCGGCCGCGAACTCGGCGGCTTGTTTCAGCATCCGCCGCCGGTCCAGTGTCACACCGGATTTCAGCGTCAGGTTGTTGCGCAGCATGGCGCGCATGTTGATCGGATAGGCGTCGTCATCGGCGACACCGAAGTAGAACACGGTACCGCCGGGAGCGGCAGCGTCGATGGCGTGGCCCAAGGTGGCGACCTGATGGCCGACCGCCTCGATGACCACGTCGGCCCGGTCGGCGGGAACCAGTTGGCTGACCCACCTGTCGCTGGTGGCGCGGACTGCCTCGTCGACTCCGAATGTGCCGCTGAGGCTTTCGCGGTCGACGGGATCGACGCCGGTGACGCGCCGGGCCCCGAATGCCTTGGCGACGTAGGAGAACAGCAGGCCGATCGATCCCTGTCCGATGATCGCCACGTGCCGTCCGGCCAGATCCGGCAGCTGCTCGCAGGCGTACAGGACGCAGGCCAGCGGTTGCAGCCCGACCGCCTGTGCGGGGGTGAGCACCGGGTCGTAGCGTGCCAGTCCGTCGCCAATGCTGACCACACGCTCCATCATGCCGTCGAAGCCGGAGGCCCAACCCACCACCAGGTCACCCGGACGGTGCTCGGGGTGCCGGCTGGCGATCACCTCACCGGCGACCTCGTGGATCGGAAAGCCGTCCTTTTCCGGCCCGCTGCGCCCGTCGTCACCGGGCAGGCGGCCCCGGGACCCGCGGAACGCAGGCAGGTCGCTGCCGCAGACTCCCGCGGCCGAAAAGCCGAGCAGCACTTGCCCATCCGTGAGGCCCTCGGACGTCTTTTCCGCGATGTCGGTCCGTTCGAACAGAAAGGGGGCGATGATCCGGTAGGACCACACGTCAGACCTCCACCGGGATGTTGTTCCAGCCCCACTGGAAGCTCGACGGCAGCCGGGTTGCCCGGTCGCCGCGGATCGCGAAGTCCGGCACTCTTTTCAGCCATTCCTGCAGTAGCACAGCGACTTCCAGTCGGGCGAGGTGGAAGCCGAGGCAGAAATGCTGGCCGCGGCCGAAGACCAGGGAACGCTTTATCGGCCTGTCCCAGATGAACTCGTCGGGATCGGGGTATTCCCGCTCGTCCCGGTTGGCCGAGGCGAGCAGCGTGATGACGCGCTGTCCCGGTTGGATCGTCTGGCCGTGAATGGTGAAGGGTTTGCGGGCGGTGCGGGCAAACCATTGCGCCGGCGCGCAATACCGCAGTATCTCCTCGCGGGCGATTTGCACGTTTCGGGCGAGATCGGCTCGTACCGCTGCCATCTGGTCGGGTCGTTGGCTGAGCTCCCACAGGCCCGTCGCCACGATCTTGGGTACGGTCTCGGTGCCGCCGATGAAGACGCACAGCATCTGGGTGGCGACCTCGGTGTCGCTGAGCGCGCTGCCGTCCGGCAGGTGGTAACCGAGCAGCCCGTCGACTATCGGAAGCGCATCGCCCTGACCGGCCCGGTGCCGTTCCACCACCGGAATCAAAAATTGCAGATAGTTGGGCCGGGACTCGGCGGTGTCGACGCCTTCACCGGGCTGGGCGAGACTACCGGCATTGACGGCGGCCAGCACCTGCGGCGCGAGATCGACTGATATGCCGAGCAGTTCGCACACCATCGATGCCGCGACGATGCCGCCGTACTCCTGGGTCAGGTCGAATTCGCCGCGCGGCAACAGCAGGTCCAGGCGTTCGTTGGCCAGCTCGCGGATTCTGGCTTCCAGTGCGGTAACCGAACGTGGCCGGAACGGTTGGGAGTGCGCGCGGCGGATCTCGCCATACAGGTCCGCGTCGAACACCGCGTGAAACGGCAAGGGGTGCAACGGCGGATCGGCGACCGGGCCGTCGTTGTGCTTGGCCAGCACCGACGCCGGTGGCAACGTGCCTTCGGATGCCACAAAGGTTCCGTCGTTGACCTCCAGCACCCGCCAGATGTCCTCGAATCGGGAAAGCGCGAACGTATCCCACTGCGGCAGGTAATACACCGGATGTTCGTCGCGCAGGATGCGGTAGTACGCCGGCGGGTTCGCCATCACCTCCGGATCGAATGGATCGTAGGAGAATTCGCTCATTGCAACGGCGACGGCGGTAACGCCTGCAGGATGGAGTCCTCCCAGCCGTCGCGCAGTGCCGGCGCAACGCTCATCCAGGTGACGATCTCGGCCGGCGGGCTGTCCTTCCAGGACGGGTAGTGATTGGCGAAGCACTCCCAGCCACCTTCGAGCGCCCAGTAGTGGATCACCTCGTTGAATCGGAAGGTGGTGGTGAACGAGCCAAGCCAGTATTTTCCGGTGCTTTCCGACCACGGCACGTAGAGCCGCTCCAGTTCGCGGATGTAGTCGTCCTGCCGGCCGGGCTTGGTCTGCATGATCTCCTGAATCACCAGCGGCGCAGCGAAATTGGCTTCCCGCAGTTGAGCCAGCGTCCTGTTGCTGGGGCCGGGGTACATGATCCGGCCCTCCCCGGAGGCGCCGATACCGGCCAGGAATTCCTGCCACTGGGCGGCCGCGGTCTCGTGGCTGCCGCCGGGAGCCTGCGCGGCACCGATTCGGGCGTAGTCGGCGAAGGCGTCGATCTCCCAGATGACGGTGACCTGGGGCCAGTGGCCGTTGTAGGGGGTGGACTCCCAGATCGCGAAGAGCCGGGCGCCGAGGTCTTCCATCATCGGTTGGTAGGTGGCGGTGAAGACTTCGGTGAAGCGGTCGCTGCGCCCGGAGCCAAGGTCGATGGTTTCGTGCAGGTACAGCAGCGTGTGGCGGTAGTACTTCTTCATCGTGTCCCGGTCACCCGAGCCGAGCCGAGTCGGTGAACATCGTTTCGGTGGGATCGATTGACCGATACGGGATTTCGGCTGCGCGCAGCGCCTGCCCCTTGAAGGCTCGGGCGGCGGCACTCAGGGTGTAGTCGGTCCTGGTCATCCCGCGCGCCATTCCCAGCGGCCACTGCCGGCCCCACAGCGCGACTTCGGTCAACCGATCGTCGACGGCCCTGCGTACCCATTCGCGGACGCAGTCGTGGGCGGTGAGGGCTTCGACGCTGACCGCCAGGGCGTCACTCATCGGGGCCGACATGTCCAGCTCGTCGAGTTCCAGCACCTGGGCACCCAGGATCCGCAGCGGCCGGGCGGCGCAACCGCGCGGCAGCAGGACGTTGACCGCCCAACCCGCCATCACCCGGTCGAACAGCCATCCGCCGGCCGTCAGGACAACGTCGCCGGTGTCGGTGGCGAGGACGTCGAGCCGATGCTGCAACGCTTGACCGTCTTCGCGGCTTCGTCGCGCCGCGCCCGTCATATGGAACGTCGAAGTGACCATCAATCCGTGCCTGTCGCGCTTGTCATGGGCTGGTGGACAGCGTGACACTTTTGCGTAGTTTTGTAAAGTTCCGCCGCTGCCTATAACTGGCGGCGGGCTGCCAATTCGGCGAGTACTTCCTTGGTGTGCTGGCCCAGGTCGGGGGCCGTTGAACGAGGTGACCAGGGCGTTCCGTGGAAATCCGCGGGCGTGGCCACCATCGGTACGTCGCCGTCGGGGTTCGGCACGTCCACGATGCCGCCGGACGCGTGGAACTGTTCGTCGGCCACGATGTCCTCGAGCGTGTTGATCGGCGACCAGAAGAAGTCCGGTTCGGCGGCGAACAGCTCGGCCCATTCGTCGAGCGAGCGGGTCGCGAAGATCTCGTCCAGCGCGGCGATCAGCGGCACCGCGTTGACGGCGCGGGCCCGGGCGTCCGGATATTGCGTCAGCCACTCGGGACGGCCGACCACCCGGCACAGTGCCGGCCAGTGCCGGTCGACCTCCAGGCCGACGATCCAGAATCGGCGACCGTCGCCCGCGGCGTAGTTGTTCATGCACGGGTTGCCCATCGTTGCGCGTTGCCCGATCGCGATCGGCTGGCCGGTGAGCAGGTAGGTGTTCAGGTCGAAGCTGACCGTGTAGGCGCCCTGCCGGTACAGCGACGTGGTCACCAGTTGGCCCTCCCCGGTACGTTCGCGGGCCAGCAGCGCCGCGCACACGGCGGCCGCCAGCGTCATGCCCGCCGAGTGATCACCCATCCCGCCGCGCTGGAACGGCGGCGTGTCGCCGGGCCGGGTGAGCAGGTGGGCGATGCCGCCGCGCGACCAGAATGCGGCGACGTCGTACGCAGCGCGGTCGGCGTCGGGGCCGGCTTCGCCGTAGCCGGTGATCAGGCCGTAGACCAATCTCGGATTGCGTGCGGCGACTTGCTCGTAGTCCAGCCCCAGCCGTTGCAGCGCCCCGGGTCGCACATTCGTGACGAAAACGTCTGCGTCATCGAGCAATTCGAGCGCGGTCTCGCGTCCGGCTTCGGTGGTGAGGTCCAGCACGACGCTGCGCTTGGACCGGTTGTCCATCTCGAAAGGCGGGTTCACGCCGAGGTCGCAACCCAACATCCGGCCGAACAACCGCCCGGGATCACCGGTCGGCGGTTCGATCTTGACGACGTCGGCACCCCAGTCCGCCAGGATGCCTCCGGTCGCCGGCCCGGCGACCCACACCCCGAGTTCGACGACCTTGATGCCTTCCACCGGTCCCGCCATGGGTGGAACACTAACCAGCCGGGCTAGAACGGCGGGTCGTCGGGCAGGGGTTCGAAGGGAAAGATAGGGGTCCGACAATAGAGCCCGACATCGGAGGAACACCATGAGCCTGGTAACCGGCCGCGGTCCGTTGAGCAGTCATCCTGCCGGGCGCTTCGTTCCCCCGATACCGCCCGACCTGACCGGGAAAGTCGTCTACATCGAGCCGCATCCGCGCCGCATCCAGGCATACAAGGACGGGCGCCTCGTCATCGACACCGAGAAGGCACTCTTGATCCACCGGCCGGACCGGACGCTCAGCTACGCATTTCCCACCGACGCGGCATCCGAGCTGCCGAACGAAGCTGAACCAGAGGCACCCGGCTACCTGTCCGTGCCGTGGGACGCCGTCGACGCGTGGTTCGAGGAGGGCCGCAAGCTGGTTCATTACCCGCCGAACCCGTATCACCGCGTCGACTGCCGACCGACCAGACGACGTCTCAGCGTAAGCGTCGACGGCACCACGCTGGTCGACACCGACGACACCGTAATCGTCTTCGAGACTGCCTTGCCGCCAAGGCTTTACGTCAAACCCGAGCATGTGCGCACCGATCTGCTACACAAGACCGACACCACGAGCTACTGCAACTACAAGGGCTACGCGACGTATTGGGCCGCCGCCGAGGCAGACGTCGCGTGGACCTACGAGGACCCGCTGCCCGAAACACTGCCCATCAGAGGCTATTTCAGCTTCGACGCCGCTCACGCCGACGTGATTGCCGAACTGCCCGAGCCCTGAGCGGGCTGCTGAACTAGTTGCCGCGTTCCTTCTCCGCTTCGCTGACGGCCTCGTCGATCGTGGGATAAACGACGGCGCCCTCGCTACTGCGGCCGGTCAACATCACCCGCCGATCGGGGTCGACCAGGACGATCGACTTGCCTGCTTTCGTCAACGACTCACGCATCCTGGCCAGCATCGTGCGGGCGATCTCACTGATGTCACCAACCCGCGACAATTCCAGAATCGCGACATCGAATAGGTCGCACTCATTTTCCACGGTGCGCATGACCTGCTCGGCCCCGACGAACAGGAGATCTCCGTGCAGCTCGAAAACGCGAATTCCTGCGACGACGTCGTGGGTGTCCCGAATGATCGATCGGCTTTCTCGGGTCACCGACAGAAAGTGCAGACCGAGCTGCGCCGACAGACTGCGACAGATGCGGCTGCCGCGCACACTGTTGCCATGCCCGTCGAGCAGCGGAGAATAAACGCCGATGCCTAGTTGGCTCGGCAGTACCGCGAGGATGCCGCCGGCCACCCCGCTTTTTGCCGGCATCCCCACGGCACTTACCCAGTCGCCTGCGGAGTCATACATTCCGCACGTCATCATCACACTGAGCGTGCGCTGGACGACTGCCGCGGACATTATCCCTGTCCGACTCCGCGGATTCACCCCGCCATGGGCGAGCGTAGAGGCCATGTGGGCTAGATCAGTGCTGCTGACCTTGATCGAGCATTGTCGAAGATAGACGTCGAGGACCTCATCGGGATCGTCATCGAGGACGCCGAAACTTTGCAGCATATAGGCGATCGCACGGTTTCGACTGCCGCTCGCCTTTTCGGAGCGGTAGACGTTTTCGTCGACATCGAGGTGGTGACCGGCGCATGCTGAGTAGAAATCCAAGATCTGCGTAAATCGCTGTTGCGGAGTCCCGGCAGGTAACAGCGACACTGCGGCAATGGCACCGGCATTGATCATCGGGTTTTTCGGCGTTTTGGTACGGTCGTCGACGCTGATCATGTTGTACGGCTCGCCCGATGGCTCTAGGCCGATTTTCGCATCTACCGCTTGATGGCCGATCAATTCGAGTGCCAGAGCATAGGTGAAAGGTTTCGAGATCGATTGGATTGTGAATTCGGTGGCCGAATCCCCGGACTTGTAGAGATAACCGTCGATCAACTCGAGTGTCAGTCCGCATTTCGAAGTATCGACACGGGCAAGTTCGGGAATGTAATCGGCTACCGCTCCTTCGGTGACGCCTGCGTGTTCAGCAACGATCTGATCGAGATATCGCTGTACCAGCTCCGCCACACCGGCAGCTTAACGGGAAATGGATCGACAGCCGGGTCCGCTACCCG
Source organism: Mycobacterium sp. NGS67 (assembly GCF_059812185.1). Classification (NCBI taxonomy): domain Bacteria; kingdom Bacillati; phylum Actinomycetota; class Actinomycetes; order Mycobacteriales; family Mycobacteriaceae; genus Mycobacterium; species Mycobacterium sp. NGS67. Next base: position 276,477 of record NZ_JCALCF010000002.1, on the reverse strand, counting down.
AAACTCGCTTCAGCTTCCGTAAGCCGGTCGCCCCAGCCGCAATTCGTGCTGGGCGATCATATTGCGGAACACCTCCAGCGAGCCGCCGTAGATACCCAACGGCACCGCCAGGCGGGAGACATGTTCCGTCGCACCATCATCGGGCGAGCCTCTCGTCTCGGCCGGCAGCACCGAGGCCGGACCCAGGATGTCCATCAAGTCCCCGGAGATGTCCCGCATCGTCTGAGCGATGGCGACGCGCCCGTACATGCCCGGCGTGGACAGCGCCGCCTCCATCCGCGCGCAACTGCGCCCGAGCCGGTACATCGAGTAGTCGTCGTCGGCGTCCGCCAGACCGGCAACCCCGTCCAGCGCTTCGGCCATCAGCATGCCCTGCATCACCATCGCGGCAACATCATGCAAGCCGGGATCGTCCCGCTCATCCAACCCGTGCTCGGAGTCCAGCGCCGCCCGCATCACCGTCCAGCCGCCGTTGACCTCACCGATGCGGTAGAGGTCGTCGACCCGCACGTCGGTGTAGTAGACGATGTTGGTGCGATCACCGTCCAGGGTGCGAATGCCCTGAATCTCGATACCCGGTGAATCCAGCGGCACCAGGAACATGGTCAGGTTCTTGTGTTTCGGCCGTTGCGGATCGCTGTTGGTGAGCAGGAAGACGTACTTGGCGTTCTGCGCATTCGACGTGAACATCTTGGAGCCGTTGATGATCCAGCCGTCCCCGTCACGTACCGAGCGGGTCTTACAGGTGGCGACGTCCGAGCCGCCTTCGGGCTCGGTGTAACCCAGGCACAGCCGGATGTGCCCGGAAAGCACACCGGGCAGCACCTTTTCGGCGAGTTCCGGCGCGCCGAACTGCTGCACCAGCCGCGCGACCACGGACGTGGTGCCCCAGTGATACCAGGGCGTGTGCGCCCGCGCGATCTCCAGGTTGAAGATCCGACGGCGCACCGGGCTGAACCCACCGTCGGACTCCAGTTTCCAATCGGCGGCGAGGTATCCCGCCTCGCCCAACGCCAAATGCACTTCCTCGTCGAAGTTTTCGCCGAATTCCCGATTCCGTCTCAGCACGTCGTCGGTGACGTGCTCTGCCACGAACGCGCGTGTGCGATCCTGGTAAGCCTGGTCCTCGGCGCAGAGTTCCACCCGCGAAAAGTCCATGTCAGATCGCGTCGATCACCGAGGTGCGGAACCGGTCGACGGTTTCCAGGATGTGCGTCAGGCTGTCGCCGGGCAGGTGCACCGATACCCAGGTAACCCCCAGTGCCGCAAGCTTTTCCAAGCCATCAAGGTAGGCGTCGGCGTTGAAGTCGTCGGTCGCCGGGCTGCCGCCGTCGAAGTTGGTGAACGTCACGTCGAGAGCTGACCAGTCACGTCCCAGGGAGTCACACCGGCGTCGCAGGTCGTCGATGCCGGCGGCGAGTTTGTCCAGCGAGTCGATGGACGCGGTTCCCGCGGTGCGCGCCAAGCCTGCCGGCGCGGGGAACGGGCACCACCCGTCGCCGTACTGCGCCACCCTTTGCCGGGCCGAAGTCGTGTTACCGCCTACCCAGATCGGCGGCGGACTTACCGGACGCGGATGTGCCGTGATGCCGCGGGCGGTGAAATGCTTTCCCTCATAGGCGATGTCATCGGAGGTCCAGACCAACCGGATGACTTCCAGCGCCTCCTCGAACAACTCGGCGCGCTCGTCGTAGTCCACCCCCACCGCGGCGAACTCCTTGCGCAGGTAGCCCACACCCACGGCCAGCGTGAAGCGGCCTTCGGACAGCACGTCCAACGTGGCCCCGGACTTGGCCACCACGAACGGATTCCGGTAGGGCAGCACCACAATGTTGGGAATCAGCCGCAGTGTCGTGGTCCGTGCCGCCGCATACCCCAGCGCCACAAAGGGATCCAGCGCGTCATGACCACCCGCTTCCAGCCATCGCTGCGACGGCGCCGGGTGGTCGGTGAAGCCGAACCCGTGCAGGCCCGCCTGTTCGACCGCCGCCGCCACCGTCGCGATACCTGTCCCGGAGATCAGCTCAGGGTTGTAGGGATGACTGTGCATCGGGTGGGTGACGGTGAAACGCATGGGATTCAGAACCGCGCCCGGGCGTCGATCGAGGTGTCGCTGGTGCGCAGCGGCCGGATCAGCGCCTCCTGGGCGAACGAACACAGCAGCTCACCGGCTTCGGTGTGCACGGTGCCGCGCACGTAGGACATCCCGGCGCCGACTTGGGTGCTCTCGTGGGTGTAGAGCAGCCAGCCGTCCCAGCGCACCGGCTCGTGGAACGAGACGAAGATCGACATCGGCGCGGTGGACACCGTCAGGTGCGCTTGGGCGGTGCCGATGCCTTCGTGGGCGCGCATGGTCGTCGAAATGCCAAGGTGGCCGGTGAAATACGCGAGTAGCGCCTTGCCCAGGTCGTCCCGGGAAGGAATGGGGTCGTAGTGCAGCCAGGCATACAACTCCGGCGGGCCCACCTCGTCGGGACTGTTGACGTCGACCACGTCGACGAGCCGCAACTCCCGTCCGGTCATCGGCATTTCCGAGACGTTGGCGTCCGCGGGCGCGGCCACCTCGGGTCGCGGCAGGTGGTGGCGGATGACATCTTCGGTCGGGACATCGGTCAACACCGTCAGGGTCACGCAGCGTTTGCCGTTCTGCACCACGGAGACGACGGCGGTCGCCGTGGACCTGCCCTCGTTCAATACGTCGAGGGCGAGTTCGATCGGGGGACCTACCGCGATCGCACGCGCGAACACCGCGTGTACCGACCGCACCGACTTGCCCGCAAATCGCTGAGCCACTGCCACGATGGCCTGGGCCACCACCTGAGTGCCTTCCACCACCTGCCGGCCGTCCTGCCCAGGCAAGCCGGTCTCGGCGGTGTACCGGTCGGGTGCGTCGGCGGCTTGGACTTCGAAGAGTTCCAGCAGACTCTCCACCGACCACTGGACCTGTTCAGATTCTGTCGTCACGCGCTCACTCCTTGCTCCGGCAGCTCACGGCTCAGCGTGACACTTTGCGTATTGTTTGTAAAGCTAGGCAATCGGCACCGGCGATGCGATGCGTTGACAGCGATACCCGCGGTGCATGACACTTCTGCAGTGATTTGTAAAGGCTCGATGGTGCCGACCCCGCTGGCCCACGGCTTTTGCTTTGGCGAGGGCCCGCGCTGGTTCGAAGGACTGCTGTGGTTCTCCGACATGCTCGGCGAAGCCGTCCACACCTCGGACCTCCGCGGCTCCCTGACCACGCTGCCGTTGCCGGGTCACGCCCCTGCCGGCCTGGGGTTCCGGCCCGACGGCACCCTGTTGATCGTGTCGACCGAGGCTCGACTCGTGCTCGGCTATGACGGGGAAACCACCGACCCGATCGCCGACCTGTCCGAGCTCGCCACGGCCAGCCTCGGCGACATGGTCGTCGACCGGGCCGGCCGCGCTTACATCGGATCACAGGCATTCGAAGGCGGAAACATCATCCGTCTCGACCCCGATGGCCGCGCCGCCGTCGTCGCCGAGGATCTCGACTTCCCCAACGGCATGGTCATCACCGAAGACGGGAGGACGATGATCGTCGCCGAGTCCGTCGGCCGGCGACTGACCGCGTTCAGCATCGACGACGACGGCGCGCTGCACGACCGGCGGATCTTCGCCGACAATCTGGACGGGCCGCCGGACGGCATCGCGCTCGACGCCCAAGGCGGGGTGTGGGCGGCCATGACGCTGGCGCACCAGTTCGAGCGGATCACCGACGGCGGGGAGGTGACCGACCGCATCGACATGGGCGACCGGGTGGCAATCGCCTGCGCGCTGGGCGGCCCGGAGCGGCGCACGCTGTTTCTGCTGTCGAGCACCGATGCTTATCCCAAGCGTCTGGTGGGCACCCGGCTGTCGCGGCTGGACGCCGTGCGGGTCGAGGTGCCCGGCCTGCCCTGAACGTAAGGTCTGCCCTGACACGAAAAGGTGGATGCATGTCCGACTCGTACTACGAGCTGATCGACCCGGCCGACGGGCCCGGCGAGAAGTTCCGGGCCACCGACCTGGCCCGAGGCACGTGGTCGGCCGCCATCCAGCACGGTGGTCCGGTGTCGGGGCTGCTGGTGCGCGGGCTGGAGCGCTGCGAGGTGCGCGACGACACCCGCCTGAGCCGGGTCGTCATCGACCTGCTCGGCCCGGTGCCCGCTGATGGCGATTTGTGGATGCGGTCGCGAATCGAACGCGGCGGCAAGCAGATCGAGCTGGTGACCGCCGAAATGCTTGCGCCGGGTCCCGACGGGCAGCCCCGGCCGGTCGCCCGCGCCAGCGGCTGGCGGCTGCAACAACTCGACACGCAAGCCGTCGCGCACGCGTCGACGCCGCTGCCCCGCCCGCGCTCCGAAGCCCGCGAACGCAACATGAAGGCCCTGGGCTGGGACCGCAACTACGTGCACAGCTTGGAGTGGCTGTGGTTGACCGAACCGCTGTCCCCCGGTGGCGGCGAATCCTGGATCAAACCAATCACCGATCTGGTCGCGGGCGAAACGATGACACCGCTGGAGCGGTTGTTCGCGGTGGCCGACTGCGCCAACGGCATCGGCAGCACGCTGGACATCAGCAAGTGGACTTTCCTCAACACCGACCTGGCGGTGCACGTCTTCCGGGTGCCCGACGGGGATTGGATCGGCATACGCGCCGAAACCAGTTACGGGCCCGACGGTATCGGCACGACGATCGGGACGCTGTTCGACGAACACGGCGCCGTCGGCGCCATCCAGCAATCGGTCTTGGTGCGGCCCCGACCACCGAAGGTGAAGTCATGAGTGAAGCTGCGGTAGACACTTTCGAATCCGACAGCTCCACCCGCCAACGCATCCTGGCCGCCACCGCGGAGGTCTTGGCACGCAGCGGCAAGACCAAGCTCAGCCTTTCCGAGGTCGCCACCCAGGCCGGGGTGTCGCGGCCTACCCTTTATCGGTGGTTCGCCTCCAAAGAGGAACTGATGTCGGCGTTCTCGCGATACGAACGCGAAGTCTTCGAAATCGGCCTGGCCAAGGCCACCGCCGGGTTGAAGGGCGCCGAAAGGCTCGATGCCGCACTGAGATTCATCGTCGACTATCAGTATTCCTACTCGGGGGTGCGCATGGTCGACATCGAGCCCGAGCATGTCATCGCGCAGATGTCGGGGGTGATCCCGGAGATGCGCGCCGGTTTGCAACGCTTGCTGCCGGGACCCAACGCCGCGGTGAAGGCGGCGACGGTGATCCGAATTGCGATCTCGCACTACGTGGTTCGCAGTGACGACGCCGACGAGTTCCTCGCGCAGCTACGGCACGCGGTCGGCATCAAAAACAGCGACTAACCGCCGCGAGCAGACGCAAAAGCCCCCCAAAAGGACGCCTTTTGGGGGCTTTTACGTCTGCTCGCGCGAGAACAGCACCGCGGCATTCAGGTAGCCCGTGGGGTCCAACGCCGTCTTGAGCGCCCGCATCGTCGCGATGTCGGCCGCCTCGCGGGACATGCCAAGGTAGGGCCGCTTGCGACTGCCGACGCCGTGCTCAGAGCTGACGTTGCCGCCGCTACCGGCGATCAGGTCCATCATCTCCGCGTACAACGCCGGCTCGCGTTCGACCGGGAAGCGCAGCACGTTCAGATGCAGGTTGCCCTCGCCGATGTGCCCGAACAGCACCGGCAGCGCATCATCGACGTGCCGGTGCACCAAATCCACCGCGTCGCGGGCGAACACGGGGATCGCCGGCAGGGGCAGCGACACGTCGAACTTCAACGGCGGCCCGTACACACCCAACACCTCGGCCAGCGCCTCCCGAACACGCCACAACCGTTGCTGCGCAACCACATCCACACCTACCGCCGGCTCCGAGCCGACACCGTCGAGCAGCTCGGCCAGCCGCTCGGTCTGGTCGTGGTCGGCGGCCAGCTCCACCAGCAGCAACCAGTCGCCGTCCACCGGCGGGCGGAAACCCAGCTCGGCCTCGATCAACGCGGCTCCCCGCCCGTCGACCAATTCCAGTGCGGCGATCCCGTCCACCTCGGCGAACATCCGACCGGCCGCGACCAATTCCTCGAGGTCGTCGAACCCGCAGACCGCGGTCACGCGGTGTGACGGGGTGGGGTGCAGGCGCAGGTCCAGCGCGGTGATCACGCCGAGGGTGCCTTCGGCGCCGACGAACAGCGACGGCAGGTCGTAGCCGGTGTTGTCGCGTCGCACCCGGCTGTGCCGGTGCAGCACCGAACCGTCGGGCAGCGCCACGTCCAGGCCGATCACCTGCTCGCCCATGTTGCCGTAGCGCACCGTGCGCAGGCCGCCGGCGTTAGTGGACGCCATGCCGCCGACGGTCGCGGTGTCGCGGGCCGCCAGGTCCACCCCGAACACCAGGCCGGCCGCGGAAGCGGCCCGTTGCACGGCCGTCAGCGTCGCGCCGGCTCCGGCGACCACGCGGCGCTCCAACGTGTCGACATCGCTTATCGCCGAAAGTCTTTCGGTGGACAGCAGCACATCGTCGTGCTCGGGAACGGTGCCGGCCACCAACGAGGTGCGGCCGCCCTGCACGGTCACGAAGGCACCGGCGTCGCGGCATATCCGCAGCACCTCGGCCACCTCGTCCCCGGAACCCGGGCGTACCAGCACACTGGCCTGCCCCCGGTACCGCCCGGTGTGGTCGACACTGCGACCGGCCAGGACGTCAGGGTCGGTGACGACGTGATTCGAGCCGACGACCCCACCCAGGGAGGCGGCCAGGCCCGCGAGGATCATCCAGCGCTGAAATCTTTGTGGTTCACATCGGTGACCAGCCCGCCGTCCATGATGAACTCGCTGCCGGTGGCATAAGAGGCTTCGTCGCTGGCCAGAAACACGACAAACGTTGCGACTTCGCGTGATTCGGCGGGACGGCCGAGCGGGATGGTGACCATGTCCTCGGGCAGGTGCGCGGTCATCGGGGTCCGGATGAACCCGGGGTGCAGCGAGTTCACCCGGATATTCAGCGGCGCCAGTTCCAGTGCCGCCGATTTGGTGACCCCGCGCACCGCCCACTTCGACGCGACATACGGATGCACGAACGGCGCCCCGCGGATCCCCTCGATCGAGGACACGTTGATGATGGAGCCGCCACCGGCCTCGGTCATCGGATCCACCACCGACCGCATGCCCAGGAAGGTGCCGGTCAGGTTGACGTCGATCACCTGCTGCCACTTGTCCATCCGAAATTCCCGCAGCGGACCGGCCGCGACGATGCCGGCGTTGTTCACCAGCACGTTCAACTTGCCGAATTCCCCGATTGCCGTCTGCACCGCGGCTTCCCACTGGTCCTGCTGGGTGACGTCGAGGTGGACGTAGCGCGCCGAGTCGCCGATCTCGGCGGCCAGCGCTTTGCCCTCGTCGTCGCGGACGTCGCCGATCACCACTTTGGCGCCCTCCTCGACCAGCAGCCGCGCGTCTTCGGCGCCCATCCCGCGGGCACCGCCGCTGATCAGGGCGACCTTGCCCGCTACCCGTCCTTCTCGTCCCATCAGCGGGAACTCCTTTCGGTTCTAGGGATCAGATCGTTCGGTGCGAAGAGTCCTTTGCCGGTGACCAGCGGCAGGTCCAGCGTGCTCCGGATGCCGGGCGGGGCCGCGATCACGTCCGGGATGGCGTTGACGATGCGGCCCGCGGCACCGGCGATCGCCGCGTGGTTGTGGTCGCCCTTGCGGCTGGTCGGCACGATGTCCACGGCATAGGAAGGCTCGCCGGTGATCTCGACGCGGTAGGAGCCGGTGCCGGCGGCGGGCTGACGCAGATCGGGCCGCAGGTTGGGACGCAACCGGGTGATGTGTTCGATGACGATGGCGGGGTGACCGTTGACCATGCCCCGAATCTCGAACTGCAGCACCGCCACCGTGCCCTTGGCCACGTGTCCGACGGCGATGTCGAAGTCCTCGGGCGCCGGCTCACGTTGGTAGGACTCGGTGATCTCGTCCACCTCGATGCCCAGGCCGGCCGCCAGCTGCCTGATCGCGGTACCCCAGGCGATGCTCAGCACACCCGGCTGCAGCAGCATCGGAATGTGGTCCATGGGCTGGGCGAACCCCATGTAGTGCATCACCTCGGCGCCGTCGTAGCTGGCGTAGTCGTGGATCTCCATGCACCGCACCTGTTCGATGCGCTGGCAGGTTCCGGCCAGCGCGAACGGAATCAGGTCATTGGCGAAGCCGGGGTCGACTCCGGTGATGAAGATGCTCGACTTCCCTTGCTGCGCAGCGGCTTCCACCCGATCGATGTACTTGTCGGGCATGACACCCCACGGGTACTGCAACAGCCCGGGCGACGATCCGACGACGTCGATGCCGGCGACGAGTATGCGCATCACGTCGCCCATCGCGTCGGGCAGCCGGGTGTCACCCATGGCGCAGTAGACGACGCAGTCGGGACCGGTGGCCAACAACGCGTCGAGGTCGTTCACGGCTCGGATGCCGGTCTGCGTCGGGGCGTCCAGACCGAGACCACACAGTTCGCCGGCATCCCTGCCCACCTTCTCCGGCGTGGACACACATACCCCGGTGAGTTCGAAGCGCGGATCGGTGATGAGTTCGGCCAGCGCCAGCCCGCCGACATTTCCGGTGCCGACGTGGGCGACACGAATCGCCATGAGCGTCCTTCCGTGGAACTGAGCAAGATCCGAACTTTTCTAGACAGTAGTCCATAATTTTTCGCGCGCGAAACGCCGGAATTCGGGGCGACGCCGCTCTACCCTCTGTTCATTACCTCATACCCGCGGTTACGAATTGGCGGGGAAGGACGGGGAGATGTCGCACGTAATAACGGTTCCAGAGACGCTCGTGGCGGCGGCTGTCGACGTCGACGGCATTGCCGCGGCCGTCCGAGCGGCCAACGCCGCTGCGGTCGTCCCGACGTCGAGTGTGCTGGCGGCGGCCGGTGACGAGGTGTCGGAGGCCATCACCGCACTGTTCAACGCCTACGGTCAGGAATACCAGGCGGTGGTGCGGCAGGCGGCGGCGTTCCAATCCCAGTTCACCCAAACGCTTTCCAACGCGGCCGCGGCCTACACCCAGGCCGAATCCGCGGCCGCTGCGACGCTGACATCCCTGCTCGCACCCGGCCCGGCGGCACCGGCGGCCGCCAACATCGCGCTGATCATGGGCGGCACCGGCAACCCGCTGCCCTTCGCCAAGTACATCGCGGACATCAACACGAACTGGATCCAGAAGCTCTTCCCCGGCTATATCCCCACGGGTCTGACCACACCCGAACAGTTCTGGCCGATCACTCCCGACCTCGGCGACATGACCTACAACCAGTCCGTCACCAAGGGCGTGGCAGCGCTGAACAGCGCAATTCACAACCAGATCGCCGCTGGCAACAAGGTGGTCGCCTTCGGTTATTCGCAGAGCGCCTCGATCATCCACAACGAGATCGTGGCTCTGATGGCGGCCGGATCGCCCTACCAAGGCGGCGACCTGTCCTTCATCATGGCTGCCGCCGGCAACAACCCCAACGGCGGCTTGTTGTCACGCTTCCCGGGTCTCTACATTCCGATCCTGGACGTGCCGTTCAACGGTGCCACCCCGGCCAGCAACCCGTACCCGACGCAGATCTTCACCGCCCAGTACGACGGCGTGGCCCACGCTCCGCAGTACCCGCTGAACATCCTGGCGGACGTCAACGCGCTCATGGGCTACTTCTACGTGCACGGTAACTACCCGACGTTGTCAGCGCTGGATGCCATCCCACTGCCGACGTCGCCCGGCTACAACGGCGCCACTGAGTACTACATGTTCTTGACGCAGGATCTGCCGCTGCTGCAGCCGATCCGCGACATCCCCTACGCCGGACCGGTCATCGCCGACATCTTCCAACCGGCCCTGCGCGTGATGGTCGACCTGGGCTACTCGGATTACGGGTACGCAGACCTGCCCACCCCGGCCGGCCTGATCAACATCCCCAACCCGATCAACGTCGCCTACTACCTGGGCCAGAGCCTGTGGCAGGGACCGTATGGCGCGGCGGTGGAGATCGGCGTGCAGGCGGGCCTATGGGGACCCGAGCACTTCCCGGACGCCTACCCGTGGGTCCCGTCGACCAATCCGGGGCTGAACCTCTACCTGGGCCCGACGCTCAGCCAGCCTCCGGTGACGGCGATATCACTGCTGAGCGGCGCTCTCGGGGACGTGCTGCACGTCATTCCGCCGATTTTCAACTGATCCAGCACCCAGCGGTGTCTGGGTACGGATCGCCTCGTCCCGGATCAACCCGCGCAGCAGCGCCGTGCTGAACTCGGCCGCGATCTCCTTGGCCGTGCGTCGTCCGCTGGGCCGCAACCACCGGTAGGCGCCCAGCGTCATCCCGATGTAGCCGAGCGCCAGCACGTGCGAGTCGCACGGGTAGAACTCGCCGCTGGCGATGCCCCGGTCGATCAGGCCGTGCACGTGCTCGTAGACCTGCACTTCCTTGGCGCGAACCTCGGCCACCTGTTCACTGGTGAACCATTCGGTGATGTAGGGCTGCTCCTGGAAGTACACCGCGGCCCGTTCCGGGTTGGCGGCGATCCCGGTCAGCAACCGAACGGTGTACTGGTACAGGGCTTCGCGGGCGGTCCAGTCCGGGTCATCGTGCACCGCGGCCAGCGTGCCCTCGGCGGCCTGGCGATAGATGTCGAACAGGATCAGCGACTTACTGGCGTAGTAGTGGTAGACCGTCGCCTTGTTCAGCCCGATCACGTCGGCGACGTCGTCCATCCGGGTGCCGTGATAGCCGCGGGCCGCGAACAACTTGGTCGCGACGGCAAGCAATTCCTCGCGGCGCGAAAGTCCATTTTCGGACGGCATCGATACTCACTCTTCGTCGCTGCCGAGCTGGGCCGACGGCTCCGGACGCGGCATTTACCAATCAACTGGTTGGACAGTTTACGACCGGTGCCACCTGTTGCCGCGACGTGGATGGGACTAGACTCGCCGGAGAACCTCAGTCGCGATCAGAAAGGCGGAGTAATGGACCCGAGTCCTGACTACGACGGAAGCGACGAGATCGAGTTCTTCTTCAGCTATCTCACCTGGGGTCTGCGCGGTGTGGAGTCCGGCAACGGCTATCCGCCGCCGGCCTACCCACCGGTTTAGAGAGCCTTTAACTCCTCGGCGACCGCGGTCACCGACTTCTTGGCGTCCCCGAACAGCATGCTGGTGCCCTCGCCGTAGAACAGCGGGTTGTCGATACCGGCGAATCCCGAATTCATCGACCGCTTCAGCACGATCACCGACTTGGCCTTGTCGACGTTGAGGATCGGCATGCCGAAGATCGGGCTGGACGAGTCGTTGCGCGCCGCCGGATTGGTGACGTCGTTGGCGCCGATGACGATCGCGACGTCGGTACGGCCGAATTCGTCGTTGATGTCGTCCATGTCCTTCATCGCGTCGTAGTCGACTTCGGCCTCGGCAAGCAACACGTTCATGTGCCCCGGCATCCGGCCGGCGACCGGGTGGATCGCGTACTTGACCTCGACGCCCTTGCCCTCCAGCAGCGCCGCCATGTCCTTGACGGCGTGCTGTGCCTGCGCCACGGCCAGCCCATAGCCCGGCACCACGATCACCTGGTTGGCGTAGGCCATCTGGATGGCAGCATCCGCGGCCGAGGTGGCCTTGACGGTCTTCTCGCCGCCGTCACCACCGCTGGGCGCGATACCGCCGCCGCCGAAGCCACCCGCGACGATGGCCGGGATCGACCGGTTCATCGCCTTGGCCATCAGGTTGGTCAGGATGGATCCGGACGCGCCGACGATCATGCCGGCGACGATCATCGCGGTGTTGTTCAGCGCCAGTCCCGCCGCCGCGGCCGACAGCCCGGTCATGGCGTTGAGCAGGGAGATCACCACCGGCATGTCGGCGCCGCCGATCGGCAGCACCACCATCAGACCCAGCACACCGGCCGCGGCCAGCAGGCCGATCATCCACCACAACGACGCTCCGGGGAGGTCGGGATGCGCGTTCAGACCGATGACCACCGCGGCGCCGACGGCCCCGAGCAGCAGCAACAGGTTGATCGGTTGCTGCGCTCTGCCGAAGCCGATCGGTGCGCCCGAAATGATCTCCTGCAGCTTGCCGAACGCGATGATCGAGCCCCAGAACGAGATCGAGCCGATGATCGCGGCGAACAGCGAAGCCACCACGATGTGGACGGTCGGCGACTCACCGTGCTTGAAGTCGGAGAAACCGGACGTCTGAATGAACTCCGAGAGCGCGATGAGAGCGACAGTGCCGCCGCCCACGCCGTTGAAGAACGCCACCAGCTGCGGCATCGCGGTCATCTTGGTCAACCGTGCCGGCGGCACGCCGAGCACCACGCCCACGACCAGCCCGGCGATGATCAGCGGCCACTGGCTGGTGTGCCGGATCATCACCAATGTCGCCGCCACCGCCAGCGTCATGCCGACAGCGGCGATCAGGTTGCCGCGCACCGCGGTCTTAGGGCCGGTCAGGCCCATCAAGCCGTAGATGAACAGCGAGAACGAGATGATGTAGAGGACGATCACGAGGTAGTTCATTTGGCGGCCTCCTCCGACTTGGCAGCGGGAAGCGCCTTCTTCTTGCCCTTGAACATGCCCAGCATCCGGTCGGTGACGATGAAGCCGCCGATCACGTTGAGCGTGCCGAACACCACCGCCACGAACAGGATGATCTGCACCGCGATCGACGGGTTCTCCACCCTGCCGAACACCACCAGCGCGCCGAGCACGACGATGCCGTGGATGGCGTTGGTGCCCGACATCAGCGGGGTGTGCAGGGTGTTGGGCACCTTGGAGATCACCGCGAACCCGACGAACCCGGACAGCACCAGGATCGCCAGGTTGGCCAATAGTTCGTCGTACATCTAGGAGTCCTTCTGTCGTTCGCGGGTCACACACGAGTCCGCGATGACCTCGTCGTCGAAGTCCGGCGCGAGTTGGCCGTCCTTGATCAACAGGTCCAGCAGCGCGGTGATGTTCTTGCTGTACAGCTCGCTGGCGTGCTCGGGCATGGTGGCGGGCAGGTTGAGCGGCGACGCGATGGTCACGTCGTGCTTGACGACGACCTGGCCGGGCTCGGTGAGCTCGCAGTTGCCGCCGGTCTCCCCGGCCAGGTCCACCACCACGCTGCCCGGCTTCATCGCCTCCACCGCGGCGGCGGTGACCAGGCGCGGCGCCGGACGGCCCGGCACCAGCGCGGTCGTGATCACGACGTCGAAGCCGCTGATCGCCTTTTCCAGGGCCTTCTGCTGCTGGGCGCGTTCCTCGTCGGTCAGCTCTCGGGCGTACCCGCCCTCACCGGCCGCGTCGATACCGATGTCGAGCCATTGCGCGCCCACCGAACGCACCTGGTCGGCGACCTCGGGGCGCACGTCGTACCCCGTCGTCCGGGCACCCAGGCGCTTGGCCGTGGCCAAAGCCTGCAGGCCGGCCACGCCGACACCGAGCACCAGCACGGTGGCCGGCTTCACGGTGCCCGCCGCGGTGGTGAGCATCGGGAAGAACCGGGTCGACTCGGACGCGGCCAGTAGCACGGCCTTGTACCCGGCGACGTTGGCCTGCGACGACAGGGCGTCCATCACCTGTGCCCGCGAAATACGCGGAATGGCTTCGAGCGCGAACGCTTGCACGCCGGCCTGCTTGAGTGCGCCGATCGAGTTGTCGGCGTTGCGGGGAGCCAGGAATCCGATGAGCGTCTGGCCGCTGCGCAGCTTGCCTACCTCGTCGGCGGTCGGGGGAGCCACCTTGACCACGATGTCGGCTCCCCAGGCGTCGCCGATGGTGGCCCCGGCCTGGGTGTAGAGGTCGTCGGGCAGCAGCGCCCGCTCGCCCGCGCCGGACTCGACCACCACGGCCACGCCACTGTTCACCAGCCCCGCGACCGCCTTGGGTACCAGCGCGACGCGCCGCTCGTCGGCTCCGGATTCGGCGACAACCCCGACCTTTACGAGCCCTGTCTGCGCTTCTGTCATGGCGCGTGCATCAACTTTCTCACTGTCTCACTGGCTTTGGGAGCGGTCTGTGGACCCGGCCCCGATCTGATTGCTCAGACACCCTACGGGACTATCGGCCTGCTCAAATAACGCGACTACCAGAGCGGTATTTCCTGGCTGCGCTCGTTTTGTGGCCGCGGGCCGAAGATTCGCCGCTGCGATTCGGCGATCGGGACGTCGTTGATGCTGGCTTCGCGCCGGGCCATCAGACCCTCGTCGTCGAACTCCCAGAGCTCGTTGCCGTAACTGCGGAACCACTGGCCGGTGCGGTCGCGGCATTCGTACTGGAATCGCACCGCGATGCGGTTGTCATGGAAGCTCCAGAGGCTCTTGCGTAGCGCATAGTCGAGTTCGCGCCGCCATTTCCGGGTCAGGAATTCGACGATCTGCGCGCGGCCGGTCAGGTGCTCGTCGCGGTTCCGCCAGACCGAGTCGACGGTGTAGGCCAGGCTGACCCGTTCCGGGTCGCAGGTGTTCCAGGCGTCCTCGGCGGCTTGCACCTTCTGCAGCGCGGTCTCGAGAGTGAACGGGCGCATGGGCTCCATTTCTACCCGCGAGCTGGGTCACCTCGCGCTGCGGGCACCTCCCGCGAGAAGACACAGAATCGCACTAATTCGGCCTCCCGGATGCGATTCTGTGTCTGCTCGCGCCCGGCTATATCGTGGCGGTCATGGACTTCGCGATGTCGGCCAAAGCCAGCGACTACCACAAGAAATTGACCGACTTCATGACGGAGTTCGTTTTCCCAGCCGAAGCCGAATACGAGAAGTACCGGCACGAGGCCGGGCCCGACGACCACACCGTGCCGCCGATCGTCGAGGACCTCAAGATCAAGGCCCGGGAGCGCGGTCTGTGGAACCTGTTCCTGCCGGCCGAGTCGGGACTGACCAACCTGGACTACGCGCCGCTGGCCGAGCTGTCCGGCTGGAGTTTGGAGATAGCCCCCGAAGCGCTCAACTGCGCGGCACCCGACACCGGCAACATGGAGACGCTGCACCTGTTCGCCACCGAGCAGCAGCGCAAGGACTGGCTGGAGCCGCTGCTCAACGGCGAGATCCGCAGTGCCTTCTCCATGACCGAACCGGCGGTCGCCAGCAGCGACGCCCGCAACATCGAGACCTCGATCGTGCGCGACGGCGCCGACTACGTGATCAACGGCCGCAAGTGGTGGACCTCGGGCGCGGCGGACCCGCGCTGCAAGATCCTGATCGTGATGGGCCGCACCAACCCCGAGGCGGCCAGCCACCAGCAGCAGTCCATGGTGCTGGTCCCGATCGACACCCCCGGTGTGACCGTGGTCCGCTCGACCGGTGTGTTCGGCTGGCAGGACCAGCACGGGCACTGCGAGGTCGTCTACGACAACGTGCGGGTCCCGGCCAGCAATCTGCTGGGCGAGGAGGGCTCCGGGTTCGCGATCGCCCAGGCGCGGCTGGGACCGGGCCGCATCCATCACTGCATGCGTGCGCTCGGCGGTGCCGAACGGGCGTTGGCGCTCATGGTGCACCGGGCCAACAGCCGCATCGCCTTCGGCAAGCCGCTGGCCGACCAGGGGCTGGTGCAGCACGCAATTGCCAAGTCGCGCAACGAGATCGACCAGGCCCGGCTGTTGTGCGAGAAGGCGGCATGGACCATCGACCAGCACGGCAACAAAGCGGCGCACCTGTTGGTGTCCCAGATCAAGGCGGTGGCCCCGCAGGTCGCCTGCGACGTCATCGACCGCGCGATCCAGGTGCACGGCGCCGCCGGCATCTGCGACGACACCCCGCTGGCCCGGCTGTACGGGTGGCACCGGGCGATGCGGATCTTCGACGGCCCCGACGAGGTCCACATGCGCACCATCGCGCGCAAAGAGCTCGGCGGGGAGCAGTCCGCGCTCGCCGCGGCGGTCACCGGCCATGCCTGACGGTCTGCGAAATCTGCCGGGCGCGTGGAACTTTCGTGATGTCGCGGACATCGTGCCGGGTCTGCGTCCGGGCCGGCTGTTCCGGTCCAGTGAGCTGAGCAGCCTGGACGACGACGGCCGCGCGGTGCTGCGGCAGTTGCGCATCACCGATGTCGCCGACCTGCGCGCGGCCCGTGAGGTGGCCCGCCGCGGTCCGGGGCGCGTTCCCGACGGGATCGACGTCCACCTGCTGCCGTTCCCGGATCTCGCCGACGACGACAAGTCCGACGGCGGCACCGACGACGAGGCGCCGCACGAGTCCGCGTTCAAGCGCCTGATGATCGAAGGTGCCAACGGCGAAGCGGACGAAACAGACGAAGCCATCGAGGCCAAAGCGGTCAAGTACATGACCGACGAATACCGCCAATTCCCAACGCGTAACGGGGCGCAACGGGCGGTGCACCGGGTGTTCACCCTGTTGGCCGACGGACGACCCGTGCTGACGCACTGCTTCGCCGGCAAGGATCGCACCGGTTTCGTGGTCGCCACGGTGCTCGAGGCCGTCGGGCTGGACCGCGACCTCATCGTCACCGACTACCTGCGCAGCAACCACGCGGTAGCCCAACTGCGCGACCGCATCACCGAGATGATCCAGCAGCGCGCCGACGTCGAACTGACTCCCGAGGTCGAGACGTTCACCAAAGCGCGGCTGTCCGACGGGGTGCTGGGTGTGCGCGCCGAATATCTGACCGCCGCCTGGCAATCGATCGACGAGACGCACGGATCGCTGCAGGGCTACCTGCGCGACGCGGGCATCTCCGACGACCACGTGACGCGGCTGCGCAGGGCACTGCTCGACTGAGTCTCACTATGAGCTCGGCCAAAGGCCAGACAGCCCGGTGTGATCGCTCTACCCTCGACGCAGGAGGGATAGAGCTTGTCGTATGTTTTCGCGCAGCCGCCCGTATTGGCAGCGGCGGCAACCGAGTTGGCGGGTATCGGTTCGGTCATCGGTGCGGCGGCCACCGCCGCGGCCGTGCCGACGACCGGTATCGCGATGGCCGCCGCGGACGAGGTGTCGGTTGCGATCGCGAACTTCTTCGGCGGCTTCGGCTCCGAATTCCAAGCTGTCAGTAGCAATCTCGGGTTGCTCTACGACGGGTTGGTGCAGCGGCTGACCGCCACCGTGGAGTACTACGCCAACGCCGAAGCGATCAACACCGCTCAATTGATCCAGGCCGCGACGGCCGGGCTCACCATACCGACATCGGCGGCGCCGTTCAGTCCCACTGGCGTGGCAATCATCATGGGCGGCACCGGAACACCCATACCGGGCGCGGCGTACCTCAACGCCATCAACACCCTGTTCGTCCAACCACTTGCGCCGGGCGCGATCGTGTCGGCGCTGAACACCCCCGAGCAGCTGTATCCGATCACCGGGGTGCGATCCCTGCCGTTGGCCACCTCGGTGCAGCAGGGACTGCAAATCCTCAACACCGCGGTGTGGGAGCAAATCAACGGCGGTAACAACGTCACCGTTTTCGGCTACTCGCAGAGCGCCATCATTTCCTCGCTGTTGATGCAGCACTACATCTCGCTGGGCCCGCTGGCTCCGGACCCGTCGCAGCTCAGCTTCATCTTGACCGGCAACGAGATGAACCCCAACGGCGGCATCCTGGCGCGCATCCCCGGACTGAACATCTCCACGCTGGGTCTGCCGTTCTACGGGGCCACCCCGGACGGGCCGTACCCGACCACCACTTACACGCTCGAATACGACGGGTTCGCCGACTTCCCGCGCTATCCGCTCAACATCCTGTCCGACCTCAACGCGGTTTTCGGCATCATCACGGTGCACACCACCTACGCCGACCTGACTCCCGCGCAGATCGCGTCGGCCATCGAGTTGCCGACGGACGGCACCACCAGCAACAAGTACTACCTCATCCCGCACCCGGACCTACCGCTGCTGGATCCGGTGCGGGCCATACCGGTCATCGGCGAACCCATCGCGGCGCTGGTGCAACCGAATCTGAAGGTGCTCGTCAACCTCGGCTACGGCGACCCCAACTTCGGCTACTCCACCGGCCCGGCCAACGTGCCCACCCCGTTCGGGCTGTTCCCGGAGATTCCGCCCGACGTCGTCGTCAACGCCCTGATCGCCGGAACCAATCAGGGCATCAACGATTTCCTGGCGGTGGCGCCGAGCGCGCTGACGACCCCGCCGGTGATTCCCACGCCCGCGTTCCCGCCGCTGATCCAGGCATATCTGCCTGCGTCGCCGCCCCCGGTGCCGGCGACCCCGGTCAACATCGCCAACACGTTGGCGTCGGTCGTGTCCACCGGCTATTCGGTGCTACTGCCGACGGCCGACCTGGCGACGGCTTTCGCCACCACGCTGCCCGCCTACAACACGACCTTGTTCTTGAGCCAGCTTGCTCAGGGCGACATCAGGGGGGCGATCGAACTCCCCCTCGCCGCCACCGCCGGTTTGGCAGCGCTGGGCGGCATGATCGAATTCATCGCGGTCGTGGAAGCAGCCGCGGAAATAGCTCAGGACTTGCAGAGCCTTTCCTTCTGATCGGAGCGACGGCTCCTGTTTCGGTAGCGAAAACGCTTGTCGCTAAACGCCAGACAGCCCCGCCCGGTCCCCTTACGCTTGCGTCAACGCCGCGCCGGGCCGCGGGGAAGGGACATCGGGAATGTCGTTCTTGTTGACTGAGCCGCACACACTGACGGCGGCGGCGGTGGATCTCGAAGGGATCGGGGCGGCGATCAGAGCGGCCAGCGCGGCGGCGGCCGCACCCACCTCGTCTGTGCTGGCGGCGGCCGGCGACGAGGTGTCGGCAGCGGTCGCGAATTTCTTCGGCGCGTTGGGCCTGGAGTACCAGGATGTGCTTGGTCGGGTGGCGGGCTTCCAGGGGCAGTTCCAGCAGTCGCTGGCCGCGGCGGCGAACGCCTACGCCAACGCCGAATCGGCCGCCGCCGCCGCGCTGGGCGGGCTGCTGGCGCCGACTCAGGCCGCCAGCGCGGCTTCGGTATCGCTGTTCTTGAGCGGCACCGGAGTGCCCATCGTCACGCCCACGTTCATCGAGAAGGCCAACGACCTGTACGTCCGTACGGGCCTGGCCAAGATCGGCCTGAACACCCCCGAGGAGCTCTACCCGCTCACCGGCGTGCGCAGCATGTATTTCAACAGATCGGTCGGCGTCGGGCTGAGTATCCTCGACACCGCCGTCTACAACCAGATCAACAACCTCGGCGAAACCGTGACGGTGTTCGGGATTTCGCAGAGCGCGGTCATCTCCTCGCTGTACATGCGCAACCTCGCGGCCGGTCTGTCGAGTTTCGGTGCGGCCCCACCGCTCGCCAACCAACTCAGCTTCGTGTTGACCGGCAACGAGATGAACCCCAACGGCGGTCTGCTGTCGCGGTTTCCGGGTCTGTCGATGCCGTCGCTGGGGCTGGACTTCTACGGCTCCACACCGTCGGACATCATCTACCCGACGAAGATCTACACGCTGGAATACGACGGCTTCGCCGACTTCCCGAAGTATCCGCTCAACATCATCTCCGACCTGAACGCGATCGCGGGCATCATCTACGTTCATCCGACATACCTGTCGCTGACCCCAGCGCAGATCGACAACGCCATCCCGCTGACACCGTCGCCGGGCTACACCGGCAACACCGAGTACTACATCATCCCGACCGAGCACCTGCCGCTGCTGCAGCCGCTGCGGGCGATACCGGTCATCGGCAATCCGCTGGCCAACCTGCTCGAGCCGAGCACGAGGGTGCTCGTCAACCTCGGCTACGGTGACCCGGCCTACGGCTACTCCACCAGTCCCCCGGATATCCCGACGCCGTTCGGACTGTTCCCCGACCTGACGGGTGCGGCTTCCCCGGTCAACGTGTTCAACGCACTCGCGACCGGCACCCAGCAGGGTGTCCAGAACTTCGCCACCGACCTGCAGGCGATCGCCGCGCAACCGGTCACCGCCCCGACGCTGACGCTGCCGTCGCCGTCCGATATCGCCCTGAAGGCGGCCGCCTTCCCGTCCCCGACCAAGATCGTCAACACGGTCGCCTCGATCATCTCGACCAACTACGCCGTGCTACTTCCCACCGCGGACATCGGCCTGTCGATCTTCACGTCGCTACCCGCCTACAACGTGCAGCTGTTCACCGAACAGCTCGCGCAAGGCAACCTGATCAACGCGATCGGCTACCCGATCGCCGCCGACATCGGGTTGGCGTCGGTGGCCGGCGGGGTCGAATTCCTCGTGATCACCGAGGCCCTCGCCGCAACCATCAAAGACATCCAGTCGCTGATCCCGTAGATATTTAGTCGGCAAAAGCACTATGCGGTCGACGCGGCCGTTCTAGTCTGACAGGTGCCGGGCTCGATGATGACCCTCAGCGCCGGGTCAGCGAGCTCCGTCGAGTATCGAAATACCTTGGCCGTGAAGGGAATTCGCCGATGTCATATCTAGCGACGCAACCGCAGCTGATGGCCGCCGCCGCCGAGAATCTGGCCGGCCTCCAGACGGCCCTGGCCGAGATCAACTCAGCGGTGGCCGGCCCCACCACAGGTTTGGCGGCCGCTGCCGCCGACGAGGTGTCCGAAGCCGCGGCCCGCCTGTTCGGTGTGTTCGGCCTGGAGTACCAGCAGGTCGTCGGTCAAACGGCGGCGTTTCACGCGGAATTCACCCGGGCATTGACGACGGCCAGCCTCGCCTACGCCGAAGCCGAAATCGCCGGGGCGGCAGCGCTGGCCGCGGCATCGCCACTCGACGCGCTACTGGCGCCGCTGCAGCCGCTGCTGGCACCGATCCAGGCGTTGTTCGCGCCGCCCGCCATATCCGGCGGCACACCGGTCAATACGCCGCTTCCGACGATCTTGCCGACCACCGACGTGGCATTGATCATGACCGGCAGCGGCACGCCGATACCGTCGCTGGCCTACATGGCTGCGGTGCGGCCGTGGATCCAGTTCCATGTGACCGATCCGCTGTCGATCCCGCTGAACACTCCCGAAGGGCTGTATCCGCTCACCGCCATCAAGGATCTGACGCTCAACGTCTCGGTCCAGCGGGGCGTCGAAATGTTGCACAATGCGCTCTTCTCGCCGACCGGATTGATGGCAGGACCGAACCCACAGAGCGTTTCGGTACTGGGCTACTCGCAGAGTGCGGTCCTCTCCTCGATCGAGTTGCGCAATCTGGTCGCCTCGGGAATAACCTACGACCCGCTGAATCCACTGACCTTCACGCTGCTGGGCAACCCGATGGCGCCCAACGGCGGTCTGCTGTCGCGATTCCCCGGCCTGTCCCTGCCGGCGCTGGGTCTGGACTTCTTCGGCCCGACGCCGTCGAACACGGGCTATCCGCTCAACATGTTCTCGTTGCAGTACGACGGGTACACGCAGTTCCCGAGGTATCCGATCAACTTCCTGGCCGACCTCAACGCATTCCTCGGTATCCAGACCGTGCACGGCGATTATCCGAGCATCATCGGAGCGAACGGCGCACTGGCCCCCGGCTACAGCATGGTCGAATTGCCGGTGTCCCCGGGCAATCTCACCGACCACTACTACGTGATCACCTACGACGGCCTGCCACTCGTCCAGCCGTTCCGCTCGATCCCGGTGTTCGGCAATGCAATCGCGGACCTGATCGAACCGAACCTGACCTACCTGGTCAACTGGGGCTACGGCGACCCGCACTACGGCTACTCGACCGGCTATGCCGACGTGCACACCCCGTTTGGCCTGATCCCGCCAATCCCGGCGAACTTCATCGGCGACCAGATCGTCCTGGCCAACCAGGGCTGGAATGCCTTCGTGGGCGACATCCAGGGCATGGTCCCGACGACGCTGCCGTCGCTGACCGACCTGGTGCCGACCGGCGGGGGCGGCGGCGGAGGCGGCGGGTTGCCGTTCGAGGTGCCGTCGCTGACCGGCTTCTCCGTCAACGGCGTCTTCGACGCGCTCAAGGCGGCGAACACAAACATCACCACCGCCATCACCGCGTCCGCCGCCGACGGCTACGCGGCGCTGCTACCGACCGCCGACATCGCGAACAGCCTGCTCACCACCCTGCCGTCCTACAACCTCAACCTGTTCCTGGACGGCATCCAGCAGGCCCTCAACGGCGACCCGATGGGGCTGGTGAACGCGTTCGGCAACCCGATCGCCGCGGACGTCGCGTTGTTCACCCTGTCGGGAGGGTTCCAGCTGATCGTGACGATCGACACGGTCACCTCGATCATCGACAACCTCACCGGTGCACTGATTCCGACCGACGTGATCTCGTAGCGGAGGCTTTCTCAGAAAGTCGTATGCGGCACCGTCAGTCGGCCTAAGCTGATCTCTGGCAGGGGGGCCTCGTCATTCGAAGGATGGGCTCATGTCGTACCTGGCCGTTCAGCCGGACTTGATCGCAACTGCCGCAGCCGATCTGGAACAACTTCGCACCGCGATCGGCGCAGCGACCCCGGCGACGGGTGTGTTGGCCGCGGCCGCCGACGAGGTTTCGGTCGCGTTCGCGCAACTGATGAACGACTTCGCCGCGGAGTACCAGGGTGCCGCGCGGCAGGCGACCGCGTTCCAGGAGCAGTTCGCCCGCATCCTGACCGGCGGCGGATTGGCTTACGTACAAACCGAATTGGCCAACGCCGTCGGCAACGCACTCAATCCGGTTCTGTCGCCGATCCGGTCGCTGCTCGGTAATGTCGCCGCAGCCCCTGCCGCCGGTGTCTTCACGCTGGTGATGGGCGCCAGCGGATATCCGATCCCGATCGAGGACTACATCCAGGGCATTCCCCTTGCCTATATCGACCCGATCTGGGGCGGCGGAATCAACCTCGGCATCAACACCCCCGAGGGTTTGTATCCCCTTACCGGCATCAAGGACCTGACGTTCGACGTGTCGGCGGCGCGCGGCTTGACCATCTTGGACAACGCGATTCGGGACGCCTTCGGCAAACTCACCGCTACTCAGGTCAACGTGTTCGGCTACTCCCAGAGCGCGGTCATCGCCTCGATGGAGATGATCGCGCTCAACCCCACCAACACGCCGGTGCCGGCGGGCGGCCCGTTCGAGCATCTGAACTTCACGTTGGTCGGCAATCCGAGCAATCCGAACGGCGGTCTGCTGGCGCGCTTTCCGGGGCTCGCATTACCGAGCCTGGGTCTGGACGTGTTCGGCGTGGCGACCCCGGACAACTCGTTCCCGTCGCGCATCTACACCATCGAGTACGACGGATTCGGCGGCTTCCCGCAATACCCGCTCAACGTGGTGTCCGACATCAACGCATTCCTGGGCATCATCGAGCTACACGGCCGCTATCCGTTCCTGTCGGACATAACGCTGGCCAACGCGATCCAGCTGACGAACACCACCCACCCAACCCTGACCGAGTACTTCATGGTTCCCACCGAGAACCTGCCGATCCTGTCCCCGCTGCGGGCCATCCCGATCATCGGTCACCCGCTCGCCGCGCTCGTCGAGCCCTGCACCGAAGTCATCGTGAACCTGGGGTATGGCAGCACCACCAACGGCTGGTCACCGGATCCGCCGAACGTCGCCACCGGGTTCGGCGTGATCCCACCGGTGCCGCCCGGCGAGATCATCTCCGCGCTGGCCGCCGGAGTCCAGCAGGGGATCGCCGACTTCGGCCACGAAGTCTCGCTGATCGGCCCGTCGGACTTCGTCGAGCTGATCCCGACGGTCGACACGGCGGGACTCAGCAACAAGATCCTGGCCGGCGCGCAGTACTCACTGTCGTCGCCGCAGAACTTCGTCCAGTCGGCACTGAACGCGAACCTCAAGATCGGTTACACCGCATCGGCCGTTGCCGCGTCGGCTTACTCGACTGTGCTGCCCACCACCGACATCCTCAATGCCGCCGTGACCGCCCTCCCGGCCTACAACATCAGCCTGTTCGGCGACGGAATACTGCAGGCGCTCAACGGAGATCCGGTCAACGGACTGATCAACGCGTTCGGCAAGCCGGCCGCCGCGACCGTGGGGTTGGGAGTCCTGATGGCCGGGTTCGAAGTGCGGGTCTTCCAGCACGCGGCCAGTGACATCGTCGCCGAGATCAACAGCCTGTTCGCCTAAGGCTCCAGCACGACCTTGCCGAGCACGCCGCCGTCGTCCAGGCTCTGCAGCGCGGCTCGCGCTTCGGACAGCGGATAGCGTTGTGGTGGAGGCGGTTTCAGGCCCAACGAAACCAGTTGGTTGAGCCCCGACGAGAACAGCACCGCCGAGCCCGGAACCTTGTTGAGGTATTCGCCCCAGGCCACGCCCAGCACGCCGACGTTGCGCAGCAACAACCGGTTGACCGTCAGGGTGGGGATGCTGCCCGCGGCGAACCCGATCACCAGCAGTTTGCCGTCGATCGCCAGCGCGCGGATCGCGTCGTCGAAAGTCTTGCCACCGATCGGGTCGACGACGATGTCCACCCCCTGGCCGTTGGTGTGCGCGAGCACCCGCTCGACCCAGCCTTCGCTCAGGTGCAGCACCTGGTCGGCACCCAGGGCCTTGACGTAGGCCATGGCCGCTTCGCGGTGCACCACGCCGATCACCTGGCTGGCGCCCATCGCCTTGGCGATCTGGACGGCGGCGGTGCCCACCCCGCCGGCCGCGCCCAGCACCAGCACCGTCTGACCGGGCCGCATCACCGCGCGCCGGGACAGCGCGAAATACATGGTGTTGTAGTTGACCAACAACGACACCGATTCGGCGTCGTCGAGTTCGGCCGGGCTGCGAATCACGTGCGACACCGGGACGGCCACCTGCTCGGCATAACAGCCGAGCACACCGAATGCCGAAACCCGTTCGCCCACACGGAAACCCGAGTCCACCGGCGCCGACCGCACCACACCGGCCGTCTCCATCCCGGGCACGAACGGGGGCGGCAACTTCAGCTGGTACTTGCCCTTGGTCAGCAGCAGGTCGGGGAAGCACACCCCGGCGGCGCGTACCTCGATGACGATGTTGCCACCGCCATCGGATACGTCCTCGACATCGGTGTAGACAAGGCCGGACGGACCGGAAAGCTCTTGTACTACCGAAGCTTTCATGAAGCGCGAGGTGCTTTCGCCGGATCGGTCAGAGCTTGAATCCAGCTTTTTGCGCGGCCGACAGATCGGTGATCTGGCCCCACTCGTCCGCCACATCCTGCACCGTCGGCGGCTTGTCGAAGTTCACCCCGTCGTTCTGGAACAGCGCAACCCGCTGCACCTTGCCGCCCCCGACGACGAACACCGAGCCGTTGTCCGGGTTCTCCTCGGTGCACAGGTAGGCCACCACCGGCGCGACGAACTCCGGGGTCAGCTTCTCCAGCACCTCCTTGGGCATGATGTCCTCGGTCATCCGGGTGGCCGCGATCGGGGCGACCGCGTTGGCGTGGATGTTGTACTTGGCGCCCTCGAGTGCCAGCGTGTTGATCAGACCCACCAGGCCCAATTTCGCTGCGCCGTAATTGGTCTGGCCGAAGTTGCCGAACAACCCGCTGGTCGAGGTGGCCACCACGACGCGTCCGTAGCTCTGCTCGCGGAAGTGCGGCCAGGCCGCGCGGATCACGTTGTAGCCGCCGTACAGGTGCACCTTGAGCACGGCGTCCCAGTTCTCCGACGTCATCTTGTGGAAGGTGCCGTCGCGCAGGATCCCGGCGTTGCTCACCACACCATGCACGGCGCCGAACTCGTCGAGCGCGGTCTTGATGATGTTGGCCGCACCGTCGGCTTCGGCGACGCTGTCGTAGTTGGCGACCGCGCGGCCCCCGGCGTCCCGAATCTCGGTGACGACCTGATCGGCCATCGCCGACCCGCCACCGGTGCCGTCGCGGGCACCACCGAGGTCGTTGACCACGACGCTGGCGCCCTCCCGGGCGAGGTTCAGGGCGTATTCACGACCCAATCCCCCGCCGGCGCCGGTTACTACGACGACACGATCCTGCACTCCGGGCATCAGTTTCCTCTCTGCAACGCAATAAGTGGACGGCTCAGGCTAGAACAGCCTGCGGGCCAGCTTGAAAGCCCGATCGGTGTACGGCGGGTAGATCATCTTGGAGAAGTCGGGGCGGGTCGGCTTCGTCAGCACCGACTTGCGGTGGCTGAACTCGTCGAAACCCCACTTCCCGTGGTAGGCGCCCATGCCGGAGGAGCCGACGCCACCGAACGGCAGCTTGGCCGTCGACACCTGGAAGGCGAGGTGGTTGATCAGCATGCCGCCGGCCGTCACCTCCTTGATCACCCGCTCGCGGGTTCCCTTCGTCTTGGTGAACAGGTAGGCCGACAGCGGCTTGGGCCGGGCATTGACGAAATTGATCGCCTCGTCCAGCGACGTGACCGTGATGACCGGCAGGATCGGGCCGAAGATCTCGTTCTGCATCAACGGTCCGTCCACATCCGGGTCCACGACGACGGTCGGCTGGATGCGCAGGCTGGACGCGTCGGACTTGCCGCCGACCGCGACCTTCCCCTTGCCGTCCGCTTCAGCCGCGTCGATGTACCCGGTCAACCGGTCGAACTGGCGCTCGTTGACGATGCGCATACCGGCCTGGTTGTCGTTGGCCCGGAACTTGGTCAGCGCGGAACCGATCTTGTCGACGAGCTCGTCGCGGATCGTGGCGTCGGCCAGCACGTAGTCGGGCGCGACGCAGGTCTGCCCGGAGTTCATGATCTTGATCCAGGCGATCCGCTTGGCCGCGACGTCCACGTCGGCGTCCGCGGCCACGATCACCGGGCTCTTGCCGCCCAGTTCGAGGGTGACCGGGGTCAGGTGCTTGGCGGCGCCCTCGTAGACCTTGCGGCCGATCTCGGTGCCGCCGGTGAACAGCACGCGGTCCAGGCCCTGCCCGATCAGCTCCTGCGTGACGGACCCGTCACCCTCGATCACCGCGACCGCGTCGGTGTCCAGGTACTTGGGCACCAGCTCGGCCATCAGGCGCGACGACGCCGGGGCGATCTCGGAGGGTTTGAGGATGACGGCGTTGCCGGCGGCCAGCGCGCCGACCGCGGGACCGAGGGTCAAATAGAACGGGTAGTTCCACGCGCCGATGATCAGCACGGTGCCGTACGGCTCGTACTCCACCCAACCGCGGCCGGGCAGCTGCGGCGCCTCCAGCAGCAGGTACTTGCGGCGCATCCATCTCTTCAGCTTCTTGGCCGCGTACTTGGCTTCACCGGCGGTGGTGGCGATGTCGGCGATGAACGCTTCGACCTGATTGCGGTCCAGGTCCTCGGCCAGCGCGGCGGCGATGGCCGGTTCGTTGTCCTCGACCAGCTTGGCCAGCTGCAGCAACTGGTGCTTGCGCCACTCGTAACTGCGGGTGCGTCCGGAAGCGAACGTCCGGCGCAGGCGGTCGACGGTTCCGGCGATGTCGACGTCTTCGGCAGCTTGCGACTGCGGGGGGGCGGGCGGGGATTCGGTGGTCATCGTTGTCCTTCCTTCCCGAGGTGCCCGCAGCCGTCGGCCAGCGGTCGCTCGTGGGTGATAACTCCCGATCCTAGTCACCCGGAAGGAATGGACAGAAGGCGCCGCTACAGCCGCTCGCCCATCACGAAGTCGGAGAACGCGTCCTTGTCGTCGGCCATGGGCACGTCGACCACCCAGCGGTCCAGTCGCTGCATCTCGTCGGGGGAGCTCACGGCGACAGCCCGCCAGCCGTGACTGTTCAACCACTCGTCGACCGGTGCCCGGTGCTCGTCGCGATACATCAGCTCGCCGACGTCGATGGTCTCTTCCAGCCCGATCTCCTCGGCGACCTTCTTGAACCGTTCGCGCATCTGCTGGCGGCGGTCGTCGGCGTGCGCGGGTGCGGTTTCGGCAGCGATGCGGCTGCCTGGCGCGCTCAACTCGCTGACCTGGGTGAACAGCTTGTCCTGCGCCTCGGCGGGCAGGTACATCAGCAGCCCTTCGGCCAGCCACGCCGTCGGTGCGGTGGGGTCGAAGCCGGCGTCGCGCAGCGCGCCCGGCCAGTCCTGGCGCAGGTCGATCGCCACCGCCCGGCGGTCGGCCGACGGCGTCACCTCGTTCTCGGACAGGGTCGTCGACTTGTACTCCAGGACCTGCGGCTGGTCGATCTCGAAGACGGTGGTCCCGGCCGGCCAGTCCAGTCGATACGCCCGTGAATCCAGGCCCGACGCCAGGATGACGACCTGCCGGATCCCGGTGGCGACGGCGTCGCGGAAGAAGGTGTCGAAGAAGTGGGTCCGCACCGCCTGGTAACCGCGCATGTGCCGGACCATGGCCGCGGCTTCGGCGTCCATCGCTTCCACCTTGGCCGCGACGGCGGGGTCGAGCATGGCCTCCCACAGCACTCCGGCGTTGGCGTTGGTCACCAGGAGTTTTGCGTAGGGGTCCCGGATCAGGGCGTCGGGTTGTTCGGTTTCCACCGCCCGCGCCGCGGCGACCATCACGGCCGTGGTGCCGACGCTGGTCCTGATGTCCCAGGTGTCGTCGTGGCTGCGTAATCCGCTCATTTCTGCACTCCTGCCAGGTGGCCCCACATCAGCGTGGCGGTGATGGCCTCGTCGACCAGATCTTCGGGTACCGGACGGCCCAGCCGGGCCATTTCCTGGTGATTGTCCACGCTGTGGACCTGCCAGCCGTGGTCGGTGAGCCATTGTGCTGGATCCGAACGCTCCGGCTCGTGGTAGGTGAGCGCGCCGATGTTGACGTCCAGACCGAGCCGGTCCCGCATCCGGTCCCAGCGCTGCCGGTTGCCGTCGACGACCATGGTGAATGCCTCGACGGCGAGACGACTGCCCGGCGCGCTCAGTGCGGTGCACAGCTGGAACAGCCGGTCCTGGGCGTCGCTGGGCAGATACGCCAGCAACCCCTCGGCCAGCCAGGCGGTGGGGCGCGACGGGTCGAACCCGGCCTCGATCAGCGCCGCCGGCCAGTCCTCACGCAGGTCCACCGCGACGGCATGCCGGGTTGCCGACGGGACCGCACCGTGGGAACCGAGCACCTCGGATTTGTACTCCAGCACCTTGGGCTGGTCGATCTCGTATAGCTGGGTCCCGGTCGGCCACTGCAACCGGTATGCCCGCGAGTCCAGGCCGGCGGCCAGGATCACCACCTGCCCGATACCGTCCCGCACGGCGCTGCCGAAGTACTCGTCGAAGTAGCGGGTGCGCACCGCCTGGTAGTCGCAACCCACCCGGTGCAGGCGTCTGCCGTGTTCGTCGCCGTCGAGCCAGGCGATGCTCGGGTCGGCGAGCCTGGCCCACGCCGGTCCGGCCGTGGCGACCAGCACCTGTGCGAACTCGTCGCGGATCAGCGGGTCCGGCCCGGCCGTCTCCACCGCGCGCGATGCGGCTACTGCCAACGCGGTGGCGCCGACGCTTTCGGTGATGAGCCAGCTGTCGCCGGCGGTACGCAACGAGGGCGTGTGGAGATCCGTCATGACCATCCATGCTACCTAATAACTTAGGTAAACTATACGCTTCGTGGGTCAGGTCACTGCCGGCTGGCGGCGGGGCTCCACAAATTCCCCCCGATCAGCTGGCCCAGCGTCCCGAGGATGTTCTCCACCTCCTGGAAGCTGCCGACGAAGCCCGCGTAGAAACCCACCCCGCACAGCATCAGCAGCAAAGCCTCCGCCAGTCGGTCGCCGTCGATGCCGGGGGCGAGTTCCCCGCCCTCGCGGGCCTCGTCGACGGCCCAGATCAGGAATTCTCGGGTGATCCGCACCGTGTCGTTCTCGGTCCGTCGCAGCTCCGGATGCCGCTGCGACTCCAGCACGGCAGTAGCTAAAAATGCTGCGGTACAAGGGTTTTCGGTGTCAGCCTCGATCGCTGTGGTGACGAAGGCTCCCACCCGGCCCAACAGCGTCTGCTCGCCCCGCGCCCGTTCGATGCCGGCGTTGACCACCAGGTCGGTAGTCCGATCGGAGACTTCGGTGTACAGCACCCGCTTGCTGGCGAAGTAATGGTTGATCGCGGGACGGGTCAGGTCGGCGCGGATCGCGATGGCCTGGAACGTCGCGCCGTCGTAGCCACGTTCGCTGAACACTTGACGGGCCGCCCGCACGATGCGTTTACGCGTCTCGTCGGCTTTTGCAGCGGGGGGGCGCCCGGGCCCGCGACTTGCCACATGCGGCATTACTAGAGTGTGCCACCGCCTCGCCGCGGCGTTAGCGCGTTCGCCGGGATACTTCCGAACTTGCCCGATTGGTAGTCCTCCAGGGCCTCGATCACCTCGGCCTTGGAGTTCATCACGAACGGGCCGTAGTGGAATACCGGCTCCCGAAGCGGTTGCCCGCCCAGCAGCAACACGTCCATGGGGTTCCGGCCCAGCCGGGCGGCCACGGTGATGCGATCACCCGGACCGAGGACCGCCAGCTGACCCTGCCTGATCGGGCGGCCCGCCGCACCGACCGTCCCCTCCCCGGACAGCACGTAGACCAGCGCGTTGAAGTCGGGGCGCCACGGGATGTTCAGTCGCGCACCGCTTTCGATGGTCGCGTGCGCCAAGGTGATCGGTGTGTGGGTGACTCCGGGACCGTGGTGGCCCGACACGTCGCCGGCGATGATGCGCAGCAGCGAGCCGCCGTCCTCGGATGCCAGCAGCTTGACGTCGCCGCCCTCGATGGCCTGGTAACGCGGCGGAGCGAACTTGTCCCGCTTGGGCAGATTCACCCACAGCTGGATGCCGTGGAAGACCCCGCCGCTGTCCACCATCTCGGCGGGTGGGGTCTCGATGTGCAGGATTCCCGACCCGGCCGTCATCCACTGGGTGGCGCCGTCGCCGATCAATCCGCCGCCACCGTGCGAATCCTGGTGGGCGAATTTGCCGTCGATCAGGTATGTCACGGTTTCGAAGCCGCGGTGCGGGTGCCAGTCGGTGCCGCGCGGCTCGCCCGGCTGATAGTCCACCTCGCCCAGCTGGTCCATGTGCACGAACGGGTCCAGCGCGGCGGGGCTGACTCCGGCGAAAGCCCGGACCACCGGGAATCCCAGGCCCTCATACCCCCGAGGCCCGGTGGTGACGGATCGGACCGGACGCTCGGCGTCGGCGGGTCCGGCCGGTGCCACCCTCGGCAACGTCAACGTGTCTGCGGTGATCGCGGGCATAGGTACCTCCTGAGTCGGTGATACCCAGTACAACCGGACTCGGGTCCGTTTATTCCTGGCTGCGCTCTGGTCGAGGCGTCGCCAGGCAAGCCGGGTAGGCCTCACGCTTTTGAGCGTGAAAGCTTGGCGTTGAGCGTGAAAGCTTGGCGTTGAGCGGGTAACCAGGGCGGAATTTCCGACGATTTCCCACCCAGGCTTCACTCCGAACGCCCAGGCTTCACACTCAACGCCCAGGCTTCACTCCCCACGCCCGGGCTTCGCACTCAACGCCAGACTTCACTCCGAACGCCCAGGCTTCACACTCAACACCCGGGCTTCACTCCCAAAACGCCGGGCTTCACTCCCAACGCCCAGGCTTCACACTCAACGCCCAGGCTTCACTCCCAACGCCTGGCTTCACTCCCAACGCCCAGGCTTCACTCCCAACGCCGGGCTTCACACTCAGCGCCGACCTTCACTCCCAACACCCAGGCTTCACTCCCAACGCCCAGGCTTCACACCCTCAGCTCCCGCGGGCAGACTCCGCCGCGTCCTTCTCAGTCGACGCGCCCTGGTGAGCCAACTGTCCGCCGGCGCTTTCCAGGTGCGCCCGGACGAACCACTGGAACTTCTCCAACGGACCGGCCTGTCCGATCAGCAGGTCCTGGGTCACCTGATCGAGTTCGTCCGTCTCCTCGATGGCTTTGCGGATGTCTTCGATCACACCGCTGTAAACCAGGTCCAGTGCCGCCAGGTGCGCCTGCACGGTGTCGCGGCCGACGGAGTAGTCGTCCCAGTCCCGGTCCTCGATGATGGCGCTCGGAGTGCCCTTCGGCGAGGAGCCCAGCGCGGCGATGCGCTCGGCCACGTCGTCGGCGAAACCCCGGACCGCATCGACCTGCGGGTCGATCATCTCGTGTACGCCAATGAAGTTGGGGCCCACCACATTCCAGTGGATGTGCTTGAGCGTCAAGTGCAGGTCGTTGTATGTGCTCAACTGCCGCTGCAGGATCTCGGTCAGTCGCGCTGCCTCTTTGTCGCCCAAGCCCGGAATGGTGAACTGCGTCATCGGTTTCTCCCTGAAAAACTCGCCTACGTCTTTTCCCGGACCGAATACCCGATGGCCACGGCCTTAACCATCGCCACTACAGCGTATGGATTTGCTGCACCGGCAGTCGCGGCCCCCGGCGCGGCTCGTAGGCCAGCCCGCTGACCTCCAAAAGGCGCACCACCCGGTGCCGATGCGGACGCATCGGTTCGAGCAGTTCGACCATGCCGGCGTCGTCGATCGGATAGCCCAGCAGCGTCCAGCCGATCATCTTGCAGACGTGGTAGTCGCCGACCGACAAGGCGTCGGCGTCACCGAACGCCCGTTGCGCGGTCTCGGCGGCGGTCCACACCCCGACGCCCGGTAGCGACATCAGCGCTTCGCGGGCCTGGGCCGCCGGTTGCGACGTCAGGCGCTCCAGCGACGAGGCCACCCGCGCACACCGCACCACGGTCTGGGCCCGCCCGGGGTCGACGTTGGCGCGGTGGAACTCCCAGGACGGGATGTACCGCCACGCGTCCGCCGAGGGCCGCACCCGCATTCCCTCCGGCGCCGGACCGGGCGCCGGGGTGCCGTACTTGGTGACCAGCACCCGCCAGGACCGGAACGCGTCGGCTCCGGGGACGCGTTGCTCGATGACCGCCGGGATCAGGGCTTCCAGCACCTGTCCGGTGCGTCCCAGACGCAGGTGCGGAACCATGCGGTGAGCGCGGGCCACCGTCGGATGGTGCGGCACGAAGTCGGAGGTGTCGTCGTCGGCGCCCAGCATCGCCGGGAACAACTCGGCGAACTCCGCGGCACCGTCGCCCCACGCCTCACACCGGGCGGTGTCGCGGCTCACGCGGCTGATGCGCGCCGTCACCGGTCCGCTCGGCAGCAGGCTGGTGCGCCAGATCGTTCCGTCACCCGGGGCGCGGAAGCACGGGTCGCCGTGGCCGCGCCGGTGCGGCGCCAAGGCGGGCCCGAAGCCGCCGGCTCCGGGGAACGTCACGGTTCGCGCGATCTGCATCGTGACCAGTCTGCGCTTGATTGACCGCAAACAGTCAGTCGAGACAGGATGACGGTGTGACGACGCCCTTCGACGACCCGCAGGCCGAGCTGGCCTGGATGTTCCTGCAGAGCATGTGCGAGGGCGGGGATACCGACGAGGGCTTCACGCTGCTCAGCGACGACTTCACCTACTGGAGCATCGTCACCCGGGTGGAATACGACAAGCAGGAGTTGCGGGACGCCTTCGAGCGGCGCCGCAAGGTCTTCGAGTGCAACATCGACCTGCTCCGCTGCGTCAACGAGGGCGAGACGGTGGTCGTGGAGGGCCAGGTGGACGGCACCACAGCGGACGGCCTCCAATACGAAAGCCCGTTCGTCTGCATCTTCGACACCCGCGACGGGTTGATCGTGTCGGTGCGCGAGTACACCGACACGCAGTCGCTGGCGAAGGTGTTCCCCTAACTGACCTCGATCTCGGCCTTGTTCGGGTAGAAGGCGACGTGCCCGGCGATCGCCGCGACCGCCGGATACGGGTTCTCGTAGGTCCAGATCGCGTCCGCGACGGTCTCGCCGGACGTCGTCGTCACGCTGTAGTAGCTGGCTTCGCCCTTGAACGGGCAGTAGCTGGCGGTGTCGGAGCGGGTAAGCCGGTCCTGAACCACGTCAGCCAGCGGAATGTATTGCACCAGAGGCAAAGTGGCCTCCTGCAGTCCCAGGGCCGCGGTCGTGTCGGCGACGAGCTCGCCGCGGACGCGGACCTGAACCCGGCCGGCGGTCGGTTCGATCGTGATCGGGTGCCCGGCGCTGGGTTCCTTGATTTCCGGGTGGCTCATGTTGCACCTCTTTCGTCGCTGACCGATTTCAACGCGACCCCGGAATCGGCCATTCCCGCCCGGTCCAGGTACGGCACCGGTGCCCGGACAATCAGTCCGGCTTGAACAGGTCGCGCGCCGCCTGTGGCTTGCGCATGTCCGCCCAGAACCGGGCCGCCTCCCGGATCGATTCCTCGACCGGGCGTGGCTGCCAGCCCAATTCCCGCACCGCCTTGCCGTGGTCCACGTGGGCTTCGGCCCGCATCATCCGCACCGACTCCAGGCTGAGTTCGGCGTCCTTGCCGGTGAGTTTGGCCCGCAGGCTGCCCAGGCCGCCGAGGGCGTAGAGCACCGGCACCGGGATCGAGCGTTGCGGCGGTGGCACACCGGCCTCGTCGGCGGCGATGCGGATCACCTCGGTCAACGGGATCATCTTCTCCGAGATCAGATACTTCTCACCGTTTCGGCCGTGCTCGGCGGCCAGGATCATCGCCCGCGCGGCGTCCTGCACACCGACGACCTCGAGTTGGATGTCCTTCATCAGGAACGGCAGCTTGCCGAACACCGCGCCGGCGATGAAGGCGCCGTGCGGGGTGCCGCCCCAGTCGCCGGTGCCGTACGTCGTGGAGACGCACATCGCGACCGCCGGCAGGTTGCGCTCGGCGACGTAGCGCATCACCAGGTCTTCGGCCTGCACCCGGGACTGCACGTACGGGCTCACCCGGCGATCCGGCGGGATCCGGTCGGATTCGGTCGCGACGTGCCCGTGCCGGCGATCCACCGTCGCGTACGTGCTGGTGAACACAAACCGGTGCAGCGCAACGTCTTTCGCGACGTCGAGCACGTTGCGCAGGCCCTCGACGTTGGTTCGGAACAACGGCGCCGGGTCGCGCAGCCAGGCGCGGGTGTCGACGACGCAGTAGTACACGTCGTCACAGCCGTCCATCGCCTCGCGCACGGTGGCGGTGTCGAACACGTCGCCGTGAAAGCGGGTGACCGACAGGTCGTCGATGGAACGGGTGTTGGCGCCCGCGCGCACCATGGCCCGCACCTCGTGACCGTCCCCGACCAGTAGCCGGGTGACGTGCGAACCGAGAAACCCGTTGGCGCCGATGACCAGTTTGGGTTTGGCACTCACTGCGCGCCGCCGTACTGCTGGAGGAACCGCGCGGCGTCCTCGTCCAGGTTGCCGAACTCCTGGGCTTTACGGCACCACTTGAGCGCGGCCTGCACGAAGCGCAGCGGGTTGTAGATGTCTTCCTGACGGCGCCACAGGCCGTCGCCGGCGTAGGTGATGATCGAGATGTTGGTCGCGGTGATCACGCTGCCGTCGCCGGGGTCGCGCATCGGGTTGTCCAGCTCCATGATGATCCGGCCGGTGGGTTCGTCGATCACCGACCACAACGACGGGAACTCGACCATGTGGCTGCCTGGAAAGGCGGTCATCGTCCGCTGGATCCAGGTGCGCACCTCGTCGCGACCGCGCATGGTGCCGGCCGCGTGCTCGACGTACTCGACGTCGGGTGTGTAGTGCTCGACCCAGGCGTCCCAGTCGTGCGTCTCGGCGGCACGGGCCACCGTCTGCTCGAATTTCTCGAAGGCCGCGGCCAATTCGCTGCGGGGGAATTCCGGGCTGCTCACGCGCCGTTACACCTCACGGGCGGAGTGTAGCCTGGGGCGTTGCGGCGGCGAGCCGGTCCCCGGGCCGGTTAGGAGGACAGAAATGACGAGCACGCAACGAGCGGTCCTTGCGGGCGGCTGTTTCTGGGGCATGCAGGATCTGATCCGCAGACAGCCCGGGGTGGTGTCCACCCGGGTCGGTTACAGCGGCGGCGAGGTGCCGAACGCGACCTACCGCAACCACGGCAGGCACGCCGAGGCCGTCGAGATCATCTTCGACCCGTCGGCCACCGACTTCCGCACCCTGCTGGAGTTCTTCTTCCAGATCCACGATCCGACCACCAAGGACCGGCAGGGCAACGACCGCGGACCCAGCTACCGGTCGGCCATCTACTACGTCGATGACGAGCAGAAGCGCATCGCGCTGGACACCATCGCCGACGTCGACGCGTCGGGCCTGTGGCCCGGCAAGGTGGTGACCGAGGTGAGCCCGGTCGGTGATTTCTGGGAGGCCGAACCCGAGCACCAGGACTATCTGCTGCGCTACCCGCACGGGTACACCTGTCACTTCGTGCGGCCCGGCTGGAAGCTGCCGCGGCGGGCTGACGCGCAGCGCTAGCGGCGCCGGCGCACGACCACGCGCCCGCCGTCCTTGGGCGTGAACGCGACCCCGCGGCAGTGGCGACGTTCATCGGGTGCCGTCGTGGATTCGATGACGAACTGGCGCAACACCGTTCGCAGCACCACGTCCATCTCCATGTTCGCGAATGCGGCGCCGACGCAGCGACGGGTGCCGCCGCCGAACGGGATCCAGGCGAACGTCGAGGGCTTGCCGCCGATGTAGCGCTGAGGGTCGAAGCGCTCCGGATCGGGAAAGACTTCCGGATTCTCGTGGATCTGCCCGATGTTGACGACGATCGATTCGCCGCGCTGAACCGCCCAGTCGCCGAGTTGGTAGACCTCGGGATAGACGTGCCGGCCGGACAGATCGATGACCGTCCGGGAGCGTTGGACTTCGAGGATGGTCGCTTGGCGTAGTTCGCCGCCACCGTTGTCGGCCTCTTCGACCAACTCCGCCAACACCTTTGGGTGACGGGTGATCCGTTCGAAGGCCCAGGCCAACGTGGAAGCGGTGGTTTCGTGGCCGGCGGCCAGCAGCGCCAGTAACTCGTCGCCAATGTCCTTGCGCGACATGACCGAACCATCCTCATAGGTGCTGCGCAACATCAGCGCGAGCACGTCGTTGCGGTCGGCGAAGTTCGGGTCCGCCCGTTCGCCGTCGATCAGCTTGTCGATCACCAGGTCGTACCGGCGGCGGTATTCGGCCAGCCGGCCCCACGGACTGAACCGGCCGAAAGCGCGCCGCGGCATGGGCACAGCTGCCAGCCGCGAGCCCAGGGTGACCCAGGGCGGAATGATCCGGCGCAACTCGTCGAGTTCGGCACCTTCGGCTCCGAACACCGCGCGCAGGATGGCATTGAGGGTGATGTGCATCATCGACGGCAGCGTCGCGAACGCCTGGCCTTCGGGCCAATCAGCGGTCTCGCGCAGGGTCTCTTCCTCGATGATCGTCTCGTAGTTCTTCATGCTCTTGCCGTGGAACGGCGGTGCCAACAGCCGGCGCCGTCTCCGGTGATTTTCGCCCTCGAGGCCGAACACCGATCCCGAGCCGAACATGCGACTCAGGTTGGGCTGGATATTGCCCAACACGTCGGGACTGGTGGTGAAAACCTGTTTGGCCAGTCGTGGATCCGAGACGACCAGCATGCGACCGTACATCGGGATGTGCAGGGTGAACGCAGTGCCGAGACGCCGGGTGAAGCTCTGCAGCATCCGTCGCCGTACCAACGCAAAACCCATACCCTGCAACAGCTTCGGCAGTCGGGCCGCCGGTGGCGCCTTGCCGGCCGGTAGGACTGGGGCGTCGGTCACTGCTTGGCTCATCGAGCGCGACTTCCTTCCTCGAACCCCGAGAACGGGGGTTGGTACTGCGATGTACCACCGGCCTTTCCTGGTACGGTACTCGGTGGTACCACGCATGACAAGCGGGATCGGGAGGAGTTCGTTACGTGACGGCGGTTGTCGACGACGCGGTGTCGGCCGAACCCGACCCGTTCCGGCTTCGGCTGCTCGACGGTCTCGACGCGTCGATCCGCGAGCGGGGATACCGCGCGACCACCGTCGCCGACATCGTCCGCCACGCGCGCACCTCCAAGCGCACTTTCTATGACCAATTCCCGAGCAAGGAACAGTGTTTCCTGGAACTGCTGCGGTTGGAGGTCCAGATCATGGCGGCCGACATCCGCGGCGCGGTGGACCCAGAGGCCGACTGGCACAACCAGATTCGCCAGGCCGTCGAAGGTTATGTCGGCAGCATCGAATCCCGGCCGGCCATTGCACTGAGTTGGATCCGGGAGCTGCCGTACCTGGGTGACATCGCTCGCCCCGTGCAGCGGCAAGGGCTGGAATTGTTGACCAACCTGCTGATCGACCTGAGCGGCAGCCCCGGTTTCCGGCGCGCCGGCTTGCCGCCACTGACGCCGCCGTTGGCGGTCATCCTGGTGGGCGGCCTGCGGGAACTCGTCGCGCTGGCCGTCGAGGACGGTAAGCCCGCGCGTGACATCGTCGAGCCGGCGGTGGATGCGTCCATCGCGTTACTCGGGCCGCGGCACTAGGGCTGAAGACGCAGGAACGCGCGAACTCGGTCCAGCACCAGGTCTGGGCGCTGATGGACGATCCAGTGCCCCACCCCGGGAACCAGCTCGACCTCGAAATCCGTGATGTGCTCGGCATATCCGTCGGCCAGATCCGGGGTGATCACCGGGTCTTCGGTACCGGTCAGCCAGCGCACCGGCACCTCGACTCGAGCCGAGTCGTATTCGCCGCGCATCCAGCTCAGCATTTCCCCGGCCTGGAACGAGCGGTACCACCGCGAGCCGGCCTCGGCGTGGCCGGGCTGCCGCATCCGCTCGATGTAGACAGCGATGTCTTCGTCGGCGAGGTTGAAGCCGCCGCCGACCCAGGAACCCAGTGCGCGGGCGAACCGGGCCTTGCGATCGCGCAGCAGTCGCGGACCGAGCACCGGCACCGCAATCGGGATCTGATACCAGAGCCGCCAGCTGTTGCGGATCGACCCCAGGTCACGTTTGACCCAGGGCGCCACGGTGTTCATCCCGAAGAATCCGGTCACCTTCTCGGGATGGCGCAGCATCATGATGAAGGCCGCCGGTCCACCCCAGTCGTGTGCGACGAGTTTCACCGTGTCGATGCCGAGATGGTCCAGGACGCCGGCCAGATCCTCGGCCATCTCGCTCTTGAGATACCGCGACGGCGGCGCCGAGCTCCAGCCCGCGCCGCGCAGGTCCGGGCACAACACCCGGTACCCGTCGGCGGCGAGCGGTCCGATCAGCTCGTGCCATTCCCACCAGTTCTCCGGGAACCCGTGCACCAGCATCACCACCGGACCGTCGGCCGGGCCGGCCTCCGCGACGTGGATGGTGAGCCCGTCGCCGAGGTCCACGTAGCGGTGTTCGACGCCGTCCAACTCGGGCATGGTGGTCATGCCCGAAAAACTACTGCAAGAACCGCTCTACGTAGGGGGCGAAGCGTTTCCGCAGATCGGCTTCGTCCAGCCCGAACATCTCGAACGAGGTCTCGACGCTGCCCAGCCGGCCGCGCTGGTGGCCGTCCAGATAGTCACCGACGGCGGTACGCACCTCGTCGGTGAAGGGTTCGCCGGCCAGCGCGTACACGCGTTCGGCGACGCCGAGTTCGTCGGCCATGAAGTCGTCGAAGCGAACGTCGACCGAACGGTCCGGGCCGATGGTGTCGCGGTCGCGGACCAACGCGGTCAGCATGTACTCCAACCGGTCGATCCAGTAGTCGGCGATCTGCCGGACCGGCACCGGGGAGCGGTGCATCCGCGCCGAGTAGGTGATCATCGCGATCATCGACAGCGCCACCGGCACGGGGTCGCGGTGGGTGAAGATCACGATGCTGTCGCCGAAGACGCGGTTCAGCACGGGAACCTGTTCGAGGTGCTGGGGGGATTTGAGCAGCCAGCGCCTACCGCCGCGCAGGAACTGCATCGCCTTGAGTTGCCGGGCCAGGTGGACATAGTGCGGCGTCTGGTCGTGGGTCTGGTAGTAGTCCCGCCAGCGGGGCACGTCGCCGAGCGTCTCGAACAGCATCGTGGAGAAGTCGTTGGCCAGCAGCTGGATTTCTTCGTGGACGTGGTCGGTGGTCATCTCGTGCATGAGCGCGAAATGCGGCATCACCAGGTTGATCACGTTGACCGCGACGTCCATGCGGGCGCGGCGCGGGTCCGGATCGATGCCGTGTTCAGCCGGTAGCGGGAACGGCTCGTTGCTCTCCCAGTACGGCATGGTGCGGAAGGTGGGCGGTGCGGCCAGCAGATTGTGCAGGTGGGTGGTGCCGGTGCGGGGCAACCCGGCGATCACCACCGGCGCACGCAGCTCGATATCGTCGATCTCCGGATGGCGGCGCTGCAGATCGGTCAACAGCAACCGGTTCTTGAGCAGCTGCAGCAGCTGGCCGAAGAAGTTGACCACCCCGGCCTCATGCAGGCCGTCGATCTCGCGCAGCGCAGCGAGGTAGACGTCGAGCCGTTCGCGGTAGTCGTCGGCGCCGAAATCGGTCAGGCCGGTGTCCTCGCTGGCCCGGGCGTGCAATGCGTCGGATTGCAGCGGGCACTGCGGGGCCATCGCGGCCATCATGTCCAGGATCGGCTGGGCCTCGGCGCTGAACCGGGGCTGGCCCAGGTCGTCGAGCTGGACGGGCTGGCGAGCGGGATCGGTCACGGCGAGTTATGTTACTCTGAGTTTCGTAATGGTAGTAGATCTGGGCCGGCCTCGGGATCCGCGTATCGACGCGGCAGTACTGCGCGCCACGGTCGAGCTGCTCGCCGAAACCGGGTACCCGGGCCTGTTGGTCTCTGCGATCGCCGAACGGGCCGGCACCAGCAAGCCCGCGATCTACCGTCGCTGGCCCAGCAAGGCTCACCTGGTGCACGAGGCGGTGTTCCCGATCAACGCCGCGACCGAGATCCCCGACAGCGGGTCGCTGCCCGACGATCTCCGGGAGATGGTCCGGCGTACCACCGCCGTGCTGACCACGCCCGCGGCCAAAGCGGCGCTGCCCGGCCTGGTCGCCGAGATGGCCGCCGACCCGAGCCTGCATTCGGCGTTGCTGGAACGGTTCGCCGGGATCTTCGCCGGCGGGCTGGCCGAACGCCTCCGCGGCGCCGCGGCCAGCGGCCAGGTCCGGCCCGACGTGAGCGCCTCCGAGCTGGCCGAGGCCATCGCCGGTCTGACGTTGATCGCGCTACTCACCCGCATCAGCGAACTCGACGACGCCTGGGTCGAACGCACCACCACATTGCTGCTGAAAGGAATCGGCGCATGACACACGAATCGACCGGCGCCTGGCAGGAACTCCTGACGACCCTCGGGGAACTGGACCGCTCGTTCCTCGAAGGCGACAAAGCCGTCACCGACGACCGCCACGTCGCCGACGGCTACCGGATGCTGGCCACCACCCTGGGCGTCGGCTTCGACACCTACCTGTTCCCCGAGCCCGGTCGGCCCCAGTTCGTCGCGGTCAACACGCCGTCCCGGCGCGACCGGCGGTGGGGCGGTGACAACACCGACGCCTACTACTTCGTCTGCCCGGTCGATCCGCAGCGGCGCTACCGCATCAGCGGCAACAAGGGCGACAGCGTGTACTTCTCGTTGACCGCTTACAACGAACCTTCGCCCGGCGTCTGGTCCGACCGGGTGGTCGCGATCGTCCGCGACACCGACCTCGACGTCGATGCCGACGGCAACTTCACGTTCGAGTTCCCGCCGACACCCGATGCCGCGGTGCTCATGACGCGCGACTACCAGGCCGACCCGGTCACCGGGCGGCCCGTCAGTTGGCACATCGAAGCGCTCGACGAGCCGGACCCGATCCGGCACGGCGACGCCGAGACCGCGGCCAGGTTGCGCGCGATCGCCACCTGGATGCGCACCATGTTCGCCATCGTTCCGCTGGCCGTGGGCGTACGCACTCAGGACGGGCACGCACTCGGGCACGAAGTCGCTTACAGCGCAAACCAATTCGCCGATCCCTACCAGGTGCCCGATGCCAACTTCGGCTGGTCGGCTCGTGACGCCTGCTACGCCTACGGCAGTTTCGTGCTCGAGGACGACGAGGCGCTGGTCATCACACACCGGCCACCGCCGTGCAGGTTCTGGAATCTGGTGGTGTGGAACCAGTTCATGGCCACCTACGGCGCCGAAGACGGCCGGTGCTCGGTCAACTGCCGTAGCGCGGTTCCCAACGCTGACGGCTCGGTCACGGTCGTGTTGTCCAACGGCACGACGGCGCACCCGAATTCGCTGACGACGCTGGGCTATCCGCGCGGGAACCTGGCGTTTCGCTGGTTCCTGGCCGACGAGGTGCCGGCGCGGCCCGAAGTGCAACTGGTGAAGCTCTCGGAGGCACCTACGAAGGTGGCGTCATCACCGAGCGTGTAGCCACCGCGAAAAAATCGCACGATTTTGACAGTAGCTACACGTTCGATGACGGCGCCGCGATCGCTAAGTCTCCCGGACCAGCTCGATGGCACGCCCCAACGTCGCGAGCTTGGCGTCCAGGCTCTCACCGGCGGGATACAGCCGCACGGTGTCGACCCCGGCGTCGCGCCAATCCGCAAGGCGCGCACGGACCATGTCCTCGGTCCCGATCAGCGTGGTGGCCAACACCATCTCATCGGTGACCAGTGCCGCCGCACCGGCCCGGTCGCCGCGCTGCCATGCCTCGTGCACCGCAGCGGCGACATCGGCCCAGCCCTGCCGGCTGTAGGCCTGGTTGTAGTAGTTCGTGCTGGCCGATCCCATGCCGCCGAGACTGAACGCCAGTTCCGTTTTGCGCGCCCCGACCATGGTGCGCAGTTCGTCCTCGTCGCGGGCGAACGCGACCTCGGCACCCTGACAGATGTCGAGGTCGGCGCGGGTCCGGCCGGCAGCGGTCAGGCCCGCGTCGAGATGGGCGAAATAGGCCTCGTCGGCGCCTTCCGGAACGAAACTGGTGCCCAGCCAGCCGTCGGCGACCCGCCCGGTCAACCGCAGCATGGCCGGTGACAAGCTGGCCAGATAGATCGGAATCGGGTGTTCGGCGCGGGTCGACAGTCGCATCGGCTTCGCCTCGCCGCCCGGTCGAGGAATGCGGAACTCGTTGCCGGAGTAGGAGATTCTGCCACCTGCGAACACCTGCCGGACGATGTCGACGGTCTCGCGGACCCGGGCCAGCGGCGCCTCGAAGCCGACGCCGTGCAAGCCTTCGATCACCTGCGGTCCGGAGGCGCCGAGCCCGAGCAGGAAACGCCCGGCGGACAGGTTGGCCAGGGTGATGGCCGTCTGCGCCACCAGCACCGGGGAGCGGGTGCCGACCTGCAGCACGCCGGAACCGAGCAGCATCCGCCGGGTGCGGGCGGCGAGATATCCCAGCGCGGACGGCGCATCCGTTCCCCACGCCTCGGCGACCCAGCACACGTCCAGGCCCAGCTTCTCGGCCTCGACCACGAAGTCGACGGTCTCGGCCGCGGCCACCGACAACTCGACGGTCGTCGCGGTCCGCATCAGCGGACCCCGTGTTCGGCCAACCTCTTGATCGCGCCCAGCGTCTTGTCGATCGCGGCCTCGAATTCACGCAGCCGCACGAACACGATCTTCTGCTCTTTGTCGGGCATCGCGTCGATGGCATTGGACAGTCCCGAACGGCCCGGGCCCAGCTGGGTCCAGAACGACAGCGCGGTGCCACCGTCGCGGGGAGTCAGGCGAAACCGCCAGGTCGCCGCGGGGTCGGCGGGTTCGCCTACCGCCCAAGCGAATTCGCGCGGTTGGTCGTAGGAGACGATCCGCGACGTGGTGCTCCACTCGCCGAATGCGTCGTGTTGGTTGTGCCCGACGAAGCGGGCGTCGAGCCGCGCAGCGGTGGCTCCGTCCAGCCACTCGACGGCCTGCAGCTCGTTGGACAGGGTCGGCATCAACTCGATGTCGGAGACCAGACTCCAGACCCGCTCCGGGTCGGCGTCGATCCAGGTCGTGGCTTCTACTGTCGGCTTGTCCGAATATCGCGCCCCGGTCCACTCCATCGATCCATTGTCCCCCAGATGAAACGCTTCGAGACTGCGGCCAGGGTGACCCGATGTCGTGAACGACACACCCTGGCCGCAGTCTCGGCGCCACCAGCTAGTGATGGGAGTTATGCGGCGATCAGCTCCTGCCCGACAGGCTCCTCGGCCTTGCTGCGCGACCGGAATTTCCACGAGTCGGGGAACGTCAGCCGCACGATCTTGCGCACGACGGTGCCGAACTGCCGCAGCAGCGGACCCTTGTTGTAGGGAATCCCGTAACGCTCGCAGATCTCCTGCACCTCCGGCGCGATCTGCGGGTATCGACGGGCGGGCATGTCCGGGAACAGGTGGTGCTCGATCTGGTGCGAGAGGTTGCCGGACAGCACGTGGAAGATGTCGCCCCCGGTCAGGTTCGCCGAACCCAGCACCTGGCGGAAGTACCACTGGCCGCGGGTCTCGTCCTTGGTCTCCTCGACGGTGAATTCCTGAGTGCCGTCCGGGAAGTGGCCGCAGAAGATGATCATGTACGACCACACGTTGCGCATCAGGTTGGCCGTCAGGTTGCCGGTGAAGACGAACGGCGCGAACGGGCCGGCCAACAGCGGGAAGGCGACGTAGTCCTTCAGCGACTGCCGGCGGGTCTTCTTCCAGATTTCCTTCAGGGTGTCGCGCTTGTCCCGCACGCTGATCTCCCCGGAGCGGATCCGCTCGGTTTCCAGCTCGTGCAGGGCGACGCCGTACTGGAACAGCACCATCAGCAGAAACGCATAGACCGGGTTGCCCAGGAAGTACGGCTCCCACGGCTGGTCCTCGCTCATCCGGAGGATGCCGTAGCCGATGTCGCGGTCCATCCCGACGATGTTGGTGTGGGTGTGGTGCATGTAGTTGTGCGAGTGCCGCCACTGGTCGGCCGGGCAGGCGGTGTCCCACTCGAAGTCACGGCCGGAGATGGTCGGGTCACGCATCCAGTCGTACTGGCCGTGCATGATGTTGTGGCCGATCTCCATGTTGTCCATGATTTTCGCGACGCCCAGCATGCCGGTGCCGAACAGCCAGAACGGTGGCAGGAACAGCAGGGCGCGCCCGCCGACCTCCAGGCCGCGCTGGATCTTGATCATCCGGCGGATGTAGTCGGCGTCCTCTTCGCCGAGGTCGGCCATCACGCGTTCGCGGATGGCGTCGAGCTCGCGGCCGAAGGCGTCGGCCTGCTCTTTGGTGAGGGAGATCTTGTTCTGTGACATGACTTTTCCTCCTTGAGT
Organism: Mycobacterium sp. NGS67; assembly: GCF_059812185.1. NCBI lineage: Bacteria > Bacillati > Actinomycetota > Actinomycetes > Mycobacteriales > Mycobacteriaceae > Mycobacterium > Mycobacterium sp. NGS67. The sequence goes on along the minus strand of NZ_JCALCF010000002.1, from coordinate 231,681 downwards.
TCGTTGGTGGGCTAGAGGTCTATCTCGACGTCACCGACGGGGACGGTGACGCAAATCTGTACTTTTTCGTCGGGCTGGGTGGAGATTGCGCCGGTGACCAGGTTGCGCACGGTGCCGGAGGTCTTGCGGCGCGTGCAGGTGTGGCAGATCCCCATCCGGCACCCGTTCTGCGGTTGCAGGCCGGCCCCTTCGGCCTGTTCCAGGATCGAACGACCGTCGTCGACGACGTCGACCTGGCTGTCCGCGAAGGCCAGCCGGCCGCCGGTCGGTTCGGCCGGTGCGTCGATCACCGGGGGCACGAAGCTTTCGGTGAACACGTTTTCACAGACCGCCTTGACGGCATCCACCAAAGCGGTTGGCCCGCAGACGAACACCGCGTCGGGTTCGGGCATCGCCGCCGCCAGGTGTGCTGCTCCGAAACGGCCGTCCAGGTCGCCGGAACCGGACCGGGTGTAGCCGTGCAGCACTCGTACGCCGGGCATCTGGGCCAGCTCGGCGCGGTAGCAGGCTTCGGCGGCGGAGCGCGCGTAGTGCACGAATGCGATGTCGTGACCCGACTTCCGCAGATGTCCTTCGGCGACCAGGGTGCGCAACATCGCCAGCACGGGCGTGATTCCGCTGCCGCCGGAGACGAACAGGATTCGGCGCGGCCGTTGCGCCGGCAACACGAAGTCGCCGCCGACACCGTCCAGCCCGACCACCATGCCGCGGCGGGCCTGCTCATACAGGTACGTCGAGACCAACCCGCCGTCGTGCAGGCCGATCGTCAGCTCCAGGTGCGTGCTGCCCTCGACGTTGGCCGGGGAGTAGCAGCGCGAGTGCATGCGCCCGTCGATCTCGACCGTGACGTTGACGAACTGTCCGGCCTTGACGGGGTAGCGCTCGGTGAATGCGGCGTTGGGGACCAGCACCAGGGTGACGCTGCGCGGCGTCGTCCGCCGCACCTCGACCACCTTGGCGCGGGCCTCTGCCGACGTCCAGGTGGGCGTCACGAGCTCGGTGTATCGGTCGACGCCGTGGGGACCGGTGAGCAGGTCGACCAGGTCGGAACCCAGGACCCGCTTACCGAAATTCCGGGCGAACGTCCGAGTGAAAGTTTGAGTGAACATGTGTACACCGTGACATCAATACCCGCTGGTGGTCAAGGGTTTTCCACGGTCCTGTGTTACGGTTCACATAGTGAACAGTCGTACTCCTAGCTCACATTCGCGGCGCAGCGTCCAGGATCGGCCCCGGGACAGAAGCCGCGACGGTGGCCGTGACACGCCCTCCCGCGAGGAACGCAAGGAGGCGACCCGGCGCGCCATCATCGCCGCGGCCCTGAAGGCGCTCAACGACCGCAGTTTCAGCGGTCTGAGCCTGCGCGAGGTCACCCGGGAAGCCGGAATCGTGCCTGCGGCGTTCTACCGCCACTTCGAGTCGATGGAGGCACTCGGGCTGGTTCTGATCGACGAATCGTTCCGCAGCCTGCGCGATACGCTGCGCGGCGCGCGCGCCGGGAAACTCGACCCGAACCGGGTCATCGAGTCGTCGGTCGAGATCCTGATCGGCAGTGTCGCCGAGAAGCGCGAGCACTGGCGCTTCATCTCCCGGGAACGCTCCACCGGAGTTTCGGTGCTGCGCTATGCGATTCGCACCGAGATCCGGTTGATCACCTCGGAGCTGGCTACCGACCTGGCCCGGTTCCCCCGGCTCAACGAATGGAGCACCGAGGATCTCAACGTGCTGGCCAGCCTGTTCGTCAACGCGATGATCGTCACCGCCGAGGCGATCGAGGACGCCCAGAGTAACGAGGCGCTACAGGAGATTCACCGGATCGCCGTCAAGCAGCTGCGCATGATCGCCATCGGGGTGGCGGGCTGGAAATCCAGCCCCTGAGTCACTCCTCGACGACGGTGTACAGCGAATCGCCGTCCTCGGGAGTGCCGTCCACCTGACCGCGGTGCACGCCACCGGGTAGCGCGTCCTCGATGCTCGGTCCCGGCGCGGGACGGAGCACATCGGGCTCTTCGGCGGCCAGCTTCTGGTCGAGTGATTCCCCTTCGCGCTCTTCACGCGGTGTCATGCCGTACTTGTCGGCCTCGCTCCACTGCTCAGGCGGGTCGACGACGGTGTCGCCGTCGTCGTTGCGGAGTTCGTCGGAATCGGTTGACTCTTGTGGTCTCAGGGTGTCGCCGGGGCCGCCTTCCATAGCCGACTGGTTGCCCATGTCCGCGTGGGCTAAACCCGCATGCCGCAAACCCTTCGAGAACCACGGATCGTCGTGACGTGAGCCTCGTGACCGAACTGAGGTCAGATCGCTTGGCGAGCAACGGATGTCATCGCGGTTCTCGCCACATGGGCCACAGCGTCGGTCCCCCGCCGGGGACTTTGATCTCACCTGTGACGGTGAACCCGAAACGTTCGTAGTACGGGATGTTTTCGGGCTTGGACGATTCCAGGTAGGCCGGACAGTATTCGGCGTCGCAGCGCTCCAGCCGCGACCGCATCAACACCTGGCCGAACCCTTTGCCGCGCACCGCCGGGTCGCTTCCGATGACGGCCAGATACCAGTGCGGCTCTTCGGGATGGGCCCGCTTCATCAATTCCACCAGTTGACGGGCCGGACCCGAACGAAAGCCGAACACCCGCAAGAACATCGGGATCTGCGCCAGCTCCGCCCGGCGCGATTCGCGCCACCGGTTCGGCGGGTCCCACAGTGCCGCCGCACCGATGCCCGGGCCGTCGACCGCCACCTCCACACCGCCGTGAGCCAGGTGGTGATGGCGCGTCGTCGTGGCGAACACGCGATGCAGTTGCCTGCGCCGCACGTCGTCGTCGGGTAGCAGGTACATCGCGACCGGATCGTCGAAGAACGCGCGGCCCAGAGTGCGTCCCAGAGCGCGGACATCGCTCCTTTGCGCGGGGCGCACGTACGGGGTCACCGCAGTCACGTTAGGCGAACAGGTATCGCGGCAGCTAGTGCACGCCTGGGTCCGTCCCGGCCAGGACCCTTCGAGGTCCGGTGGGCGTAGAGTCTAACCGGCCCTCGCGCGCGAGGACTTTGACCGAGGGGACGGCCGTGGCAGAAGGTTTTGCGCAACTCCACCAGCGCATTGCGGGGCTGGCGCGCGAACTGCACAATCGGCCGGGCGTCTACAGCCAAGATGTCATCGACCAGTTGGTCGTCGAAGCCGCCCAGACGATTCCCGGCGCGCAGTATGGCGGTCTGACCGTCACCAACCCACGAGCCGGAATCACCACCCCGGCCAGCACCCATCGATACCCGATCGTGCTTGACGAGATTCAACAGCGCTACGGGGAGGGTCCGTGCCTGATGGCCGCCTGGGAGCACCACATGGTGCTCGTCGATGATCTGTCGACCGAGACCCGGTGGCCGAAGTACAGATGCGCCGCGCTCCGGCAGACACCGATCCGCTCGATTCTGTCGTTCGAACTGTTCACCAGTGACCAGACTTTGGGAGCGCTGAACATCTACGCCGATGCGCCCGGGGCTTTCGACCACGCAGCCGTGGAGGTGGGGATCGTCTTTGCGACGCATGCGGCGCTGGTGTGGGACAGCGTCCGTCGGGAAGGCAGTTTCCAGAGTGCGCTGGCGAGTCGGGACATCATCGGCCAGGCGAAGGGCATCCTGATGCAGCAGTTCGACATCGACGCCGTGCGGGCGTTCGAGCTGCTCAAGCGACTGTCGCAGGAGTCCAACACGCCGTTGGTCGACATCGCCCGGCGCGTGGTCGATCTCAGGAAGGCTATTCCGGACAGCTGATCGGGCGGTGCCGTGCCGACCTTACGATGGTGTCGCTCCTTCGACGATGCCGGTGCGACGCTGCGCCGGGGAACGGTGATCTACGGTGTGGGACTTCGAAACCGATCCTGAATACCAGGCGAAGCTGGACTGGGTCGAGCAATTCATGGTCGACGAACTCGAGCCGCTCGATTTGGTTTCGCTCGATCCGTACGACAAGAACAACGCCGAGATGATGGCGATCCTGCGGCCGTTGCAGCAGCAGGTGAAGGATCAGGGCCTGTGGGCCGCGCACCTGCGCCCGGAACTCGGCGGGCAGGGCTTCGGTCAGGTCAAGCTCGCGCTGCTCAACGAGATACTCGGGCGTTCGCGGTGGGCACCGTCGGTGTTCGGTTGCCAGGCACCGGATTCGGGCAACGCCGAGATCCTGGCGTTGTTCGGCACCGAGGAGCAGAAGGCCCGCTACCTGCAGCCGCTGCTGGACGGTGAGATCACGTCGTGTTATTCGATGACCGAACCGCAGGGTGGTTCGGATCCCGGCATGTTCGTCACCGCCGCAACCCGGGACGGCGACGACTGGGTGATCAACGGGGAGAAGTGGTTCTCCAGCAACGCCAGACACGCGTCGTTCTTCATCGTGATGGCCGTCACCAACCCCGAAGGCCGCACCTACGAGAAGATGTCGCTGTTCATCGTGCCGGCCGAGACGCCGGGCATCGAGATCATCCGCAATGTCGGTGTGGGAGCCGAATCGTCCAAGCGTGCCAGCCACGGTTACGTCCGGTACAACGACGTCCGAGTGCCCGCCGATCACGTGCTCGGCGGTGAGGGTCAGGCCTTCATGATCGCCCAGACCCGCCTGGGCGGCGGACGCATCCATCACGCCATGCGCACAATTGCGTTGTCGCGCAAGGCATTCGACATGATGTGCGAGCGAGCGGTGTCGCGCCGGACCCGGCGCGGGACGCTCGCGGACTTTCAGATGACGCAGGAGAAGATCGCCGACAGCTGGATCCAGATCGAGCAGTTCCGGCTGTTGGTGCTGCGCACCGCGTGGCTGATCGACAAGCACCACGACTACCAGAAGGTGCGCCGCGACATCGCGGCGGTGAAAGTCGCGATGCCGCAGGTGCTGCACGATGTCGCCCAGCGCGCCCTGCATCTGCATGGCGCACTGGGGGTTTCCGACGAGATGCCGTTCGTCAAGATGCTGGTTGCGGCCGAGTCACTGGGTATCGCCGACGGGGCCACCGAGTTGCACAAGATGACCGTGGCACGCCGCACGCTGAAGGAATATCAGCCGGTGACAACGCCTTTCCCGTCTCAGCACATACCCACCCGCAAGGCCGAAGCCGAGGCGCGACTGGCCGCCCGCCTGGAACACTCCATCGCCGAGTTCTGACCGCCCCGGCTTCCCCGCGAGCAGACGCAAAAACCCCTCATTTCGGCACGAAATGGGGGTTTCTGCGTCTGCTCGCGCTAGGAAATGTAGCGGGCCACGCTCTCGGCCACGCAGGCCGGCTTGGCGGCTCCCTCGACTTCGACGGTGGTCGACAGCGTCGCCTGAACGGTGCCCTCACCCAGGTCGTCGACGCTGACCAACTTCGACGTCGCGCGCACCCGCGAGCCGACCGGCACCGGCGACGGGAAGCGAACCTTGTTGAGTCCGTAGTTGATTGCCAACTTGACGCCGTTGACCGTGTAGATCTGGTGCTGCAGTCGCGGCAGCAGCGCCAGGGTCATGAATCCGTGCGCGATCGTCGTGCCGAACGGTCCCTTGGCCGCCCGTTCCGGGTCGACGTGGATCCACTGGTGATCGCCGGTCGCGTCGGCGAACAGGTTGACGTCGTCCTGGGTGATCGTCACCCAGTCGCTGTGCCCGAGGGTCTCCCCCGCCGCGGCGGTGAGCTCGGCGACTGACTCGAAGCTGCGCATGGTCTCTCCTCTGTGTCTATCGGGGGTATGCATAGAACTTATGCGGCTACTGCTGATCGCCGACACGCACGTCCCGAAACGGGCCCGCGACCTACCCGCGCAGGTATGGGACGAGGTCGCGACCGCCGACGTCGTCATCCACGCCGGCGACTGGGTGACCGTCGACCTGCTCGACGAACTCGAAGCCAGGTCGGCACGGCTGCTGGCGTGCTGGGGCAACAACGATGGCCCGGAGTTGCGGTCCCGGCTGCCGGAGCGGGCTGCTGCGACGTTGGCCGGCCTGCGCTTCGTCGTCGTGCACGAGACGGGCGCCACCGCCGGGCGCGAAGCCCGGATGTCGCGGCTCTACCCGGACACCGACGTGCTGGTGTTCGGCCACAGCCACATCCCGTGGGACACCACCACCGCTACCGGGCTGCGCCTGCTGAATCCGGGTTCGCCCACCGATCGCCGCAGGCAGCCGCACTGCACATACCTGACCGCCACGGCGCACGACGGGGCCCTGCACGGCGTCGCGCTACACCGACTCAATAAATAGCTCGACTACAGAGGTATTATTGCGACGGTGAGCACCCCCGCCGATCTTGCCGCCGACCTCCCCCGCATTCTGGGCAGGTTCCGCCGGCAGCTGCGCCGCTCGGTCGGCACCGGGTACGCCCCCGGGCAGCTCTCCGAGTCGCAGGCCGAGCTGCTGCGCCTGGTGACCCACCGTCCCGGGGTGTCGGTCAGCGCGGCCGCCACCGAACTCGGGTTGGTCCCGAATACCGCGTCCACCCTGGTCACCAAGCTGTCATGCGCGGGTTTGCTGGAGCGCACGCCGGACCCCACCGACCGCCGGATCAGCCGGTTGCGCCTCACCGAGCCGGCTCAGCAGGTGATGGACACGACGGCACAGGTGCGACGTGCGGTGCTGACCGACCTGCTCGGCGAGCTTGACGAACAGCAGATGGGGGTATTGGCGAAAGGGTTGGAGGTCCTGGAACACATGACCAAGAGACTGCAGGAGCGAAGCGCATGACCCCGGCAATCGACTGCCGCCACCTGACGTACCGCTACGGCCAGCACACCGCGGTCGACGACGTGACCTTTCAGGTGCGGCCGGGCGAGACGATGGGCCTGCTGGGTCCCAACGGCGCCGGAAAGACGACAGTGGTGCGGGTGCTCACCACGCTGGCGCCGGTCCAGGACGGCGAACTGCGCATCTTCGGGCTCGACGCCCGCCGCCAGACCATCGATATCCGCAGCAATATCGGCTATGTACCGCAACAACTTTCGATCGAGACGGCCCTGACCGGACGGCAGAATGTGGAGTGGTTCGCCCGGCTGTACGGGGTGCCCCGCCGCGACCGCCGCGATCGCGTCGAGCAGGCGCTGAACGCCATGGACCTGCTCGACGTCGCCGACAAACTCGCCTCCAGCTACTCCGGTGGCATGGTTCGGCGGCTCGAGGTCGCCCAGGCGCTGGTCAACCGGCCGTCGCTGCTGGTGCTCGACGAGCCGACGGTGGGGCTGGATCCCATTGCCCGTGACGGCGTGTGGACACAGGTGCAGGCCATGCAGCAGCAGTTCGGCATGACCGTGCTGCTCACCACCCACTACATGGAAGAGGCCGACGCGCTGTGCGACCGGGTCGCGCTGATGCATCGCGGCGCTTTGCAGGCAGTGGGGACACCCGAGGAGCTCAAAGCCACCGTCTCGCCGCACGCCACGCTCGAAGACGTCTTCCGGCACTATGCCGCTTCCAGTCTGGACGCCCCGTCGAGCCGCGAAATCCGTTCTAGCAGAGGAGCAAACCGGCATGTCGGTTGACCGGGCGTGTCAGCCCATCGAGGTGAACCCGGTCCGCGCGCCGCGCGGAATGGAGCGGGCCAAAGCGACGCTGAGCCGCGTCGGCGCATTCGCGATCGTCGAACTGCAGAAGCTCCGGCACGATCGCACCGAACTCGTCACCCGGATGGTGCAGCCCGCGCTGTGGCTGCTGATCTTCGGCACCACCTTCAGCCATCTGCGCGTCATCGACACCGGAAATGTGTCCTATCTGGCGTTCCTGGCGCCGGGGATCATCGCCCAGTCAGCACTGTTCATCTCGATTTTCTATGGGATACAGATCATCTGGGACCGCGACGCGGGCATACTGGCCAAACTGATGGTGACTCCGGCACCGGCTTCGGCGCTGATCGCCGGCAAGTCCTTTGCCGCCGGGGTTCGTTCGGTGGCGCAGATCGTCGGGGTGCTGGTGCTGGCGTACGCGATGAACATCGGCTTGACGGCCAACCCGCTGCGGATCCTGGCGGCGATGGCCGCCGTCATGCTCGGTGCCGCCTTCTTCGCTTGTCTGTCAATGACATTGGCGGGTCTGGTCCGAAATCGTGACCGGCTGATGGGTCTCGGCCAGGCCATCACGATGCCGTTGTTCTTCGCGTCCAACGCCCTGTACCCGGTCGAGGTCATGCCGTCGTGGCTACGTGTGTTGAGCAAGGTCAATCCGTTGAGTTACGAGGTCGACGTGTTGCGGGCGCTGTTAATCGGCAGCCCCTTCCACCTGGTGGACGTTGCCGTGCTGCTGATCGCTCCGATCGTCGGAATCATCGCGGCCTCAAAGGTTTTACGACGACTGGTCGCCTAGTCGGGTGACCCGATCGTTACCCGAATGCGACCCGATCGCTGCGGAGTCCCGCCCGAGGCCTAATCGTTAGCCAACCGCGACATCCTGCTGCGGCCGCGACAGCCCGGCCGACCCGACCGGCTGTGTTTGACTCGCCCGGAACAGATTCGACCGCGACGAGTGGCAGACGAAGGATGGGTCAAGCGATGAAGCTCGTGCAAAAGCTGTGTGGCGCAGCAAAAACCATGCCCCGCAGGCTGGCAGTTGCCACGTTGAGCGCTGCCCTGCTGACCGGTCTCGTCGGTGTCGTCGGCGGCTCGGCCACCGCGAGCGCGTTCTCCCGGCCCGGTCTCCCGGTGGAGTCCCTGCAGATCCCGTCGGCGGCCATGGGCCGCAACATCAAGGTGCAGTTCCAGGGCGGCGGGGCGCACGCGGTGTACCTGCTCGACGGGCTGCGCGCCCAGGACGATTACAGCGGTTGGGACATCAACACCCCGGTGTTCGAGGAGTTCTACCAGTCCGGGCTTTCCGTGGTGATGCCCGTCGGCGGCACGTCCAGCTTCTACAGCGACTGGTACCAGCCGTCCCAGGGCAACGGCCAGGGCTACACCTACAAGTGGGAGACCTTCCTGACCCGGGAAATGCCGACCTGGCTGCAGGCCAACAAGGGCCTTTCACCGTTCGGCAACTCCGCCGTCGGATTGTCGATGTCGGGCAGTTCGGCGTTGATCATGGCCGCCTACTACCCGCAGCAATTCCCCTACGCGGCGTCGCTGTCGGGCTTCCTCAACCCGTCCGACGGCTGGTGGCCGACGCTGATCGGCCTGGCGATGAACGACTCCGGCGGCTACAACGCCAACAGCATGTGGGGCCCGTCCACCGACCCGGCGTGGAAGCGCAACGACCCGATGGTCCAGATTCCCCGGCTGATCGCCAACAACACCCGGATCTGGGTCTACTGCGGCAACGGCACGCCCAGCGACCTCGGCGGCGACAACATGCCCGCGAAGTTCCTCGAAGGCCTGACGCTGCGCACCAACCAGCAGTTCCAGCAGACCTACGCCGCCTCGGGCGGACGCAACGGAGTGTTCCAGTTCCCCAACAACGGCACGCACTCGTGGAACTACTGGAACCAGCAGCTGATGGCCATGAAACCCGACATGCTGCAAGTCCTGAATGCGGTCAACCAGCCCCCACCGGCACCGGCACCGGCACCCGCGGCGCCCGGCCAGGGGGCCTGAGCACCGCCAGACCACATCGGCAGCAGCGCAACGGCCAGCGCTGCTGCCGATGTTCTATTCCGCTCCTGACGTAGGTAGCGAGCCTTCAAAGGCTGCGCGTGCGTCGTCGGCCCCCCTCTACCGCCGCAGTGCGGCGCTTAGCAGCTCACCGGCGAGGTGGATGTCGTCGAGTTGCGTGGCGGCACCTTCGGGAATCGCGTTGATTAGCGACAACGACCGCTCGGCATGTGCGTGAAAACAAAAGTCCACGTGGAGTGCGATGTCTCGAGCGAGTCGACGCTCGGACAGCGAAAGCTGTTCTCGCACTAAGGGGCCCGACTCTCGATCTAAGGTAAGACGGACGATGTCGAGTAGGTCCGTGCCCTCCTTCGCCTTACTGCGGTCGAAGGTCGCCTGCAATTTCATGGCGACCAGCGGACCGGGCTCGGCAACCGCAACTTCCATATCAGCCTCGCCGTGCACTGCGATGATGACCGGCGTGGCGGTAGCGGCAGCCCAGTCGTGGGACAGCACGTATAGCCGGCCGGTGGGCTCCTGGGGCAAAGGGTCGAAATCAGCGTCGGCCACTTCCAAGACGTCGACGATCACGTGTCCCAGCGGCGTTGAGACCAGAGCTCCGTTGCGTCCTTCGGCGGGCGCGCTCTTCGATAACAGCAGTTCGAGCTGAGGGTCTTCATGATTCTTGCGGCGGTTCACAATGTCGAGGTCGCTGGTGGTCCGGTGCGGGCTACTGATACGGCATAAGACCGCCAAACCGCCGATCACGGTTACGGGTCGCCCGATCAGAGTCTGGGTTGTGCGGATTGCACAGACAAGCGCCGACATCTGGTTACCCAGTAGCTCAACTCGCGGAGTGAGGTTCCGCCTACCAGACACGAGACCACGGACCTGGTGGACTCCAATCGGCCAAGATCTCCCGCCCGCGGCCCTTGTCCTGAGCCAAGTCCAGCGCAACGAACAGTGGACGGGTCATCGGCCAGTGCTCGCTGTTGCCGTTGCCGTAATAGTCCACAGGGTCCTGCCGGTGTGTGCAAACCAGAGGTGTGGGTGCGATACGCAAGACGGCCACCGGTGTCGTGTTTTCGGGCGCGGGTCCAAGCACGTGGGCTGCCCGGCGCATCACGCGCTCGTCGGGCACATAGAGCACGGGCGGATGACTTGCCTTGATCGCGATGGGCGCGCCGTACACCGCGGCCGCGCGGGAATCGCTCAGCGCCCAACCCAGCGTGTCGAAGTCGTCGAAATTCACACGCAACGCGTCAAGAAGCTCTCCGTTTCGCGGCTCACTGGCAACGGCAAGTTCGGTCGGCTTCCACACGGAAGCAAGCTCCCAGAACAACTCTGGTGTCTTGGGCTTGCCAGCCGCGTTGATCAGATTTGCCTCACGGAGCGCGGCAACGGCGTCGGAGACGGAGCTCGCGGCGCGGGCGATTTGACTCGCCAGAGGACGGATGGCCAGCGGCTGATTGGGATTAAGCAGCATTGCAGATGCGACTTCAACGCCGACTTTGCCAGCGAAGGGCTCGCGCCGGCGGGGCAAACGCGTAGCTGCCGGCACGCTGGTGTCTACCAGCAGTCCCTTGGACACGAGGCGTAGGTGGCCGCGATTGTCCAACCAACCCCAGCCGGCGGCGCGCAGTTCTTCGCGCGCGTCCGCGGTGATTCGGTCCGCTACCACCACCCCGACGGCATCGGTCGGTAGTCGCTCACGCCACATTTTCAGCTGATCACGCAATCCCTTCGCGCTTACCAGCGCAGAGTTCTTGACCATCACCACCAGCTGGCGGTCATCAGGCAACACGATGACGGCGTCAGCCGTTGGATCACCAAGTTCGGCTGCAGGCACAAGCCTTAAGCCCACGGAGGCGACAGCCTCGGCTAGATCCTCTACTGCGCCGTCGCCATGTTGAGGCGATCGTGCCACGAAGCTAGCCTCTCATAACATCGGCCATCGGTCAATACCGAACACCGAACACGCGGGGTCGCGCCGTCTCGAAGGTCAGGTGGTCAGTTCGGCTTGTCCAGCAGGCCGCGCCGGTCGGCGTGCAGGTAGGTGTAACAGGTCGTCACCGCGCACACGAACGCCGCCACACCCAGCATCTGGGTCCCGCTGGTCACCAGGCTGATCGCTCCGCCGATGGCCGCGCCCGACATGAAGGTCGCGAGCATCATGAAGTACCCGAACCAGTCCTCGATCTTGCCGCCGGCGACGTGGCGTTCGATCCCCTGCCCCATCTTGACCAGCGTCCCGGTCACATAGCTCAACGGAACCGACACTTCGCCGTCCTTGACGAAAGACGTGTTCAACGCGCCGACCCCGAACACCACGAACATGACCGGCACGAAGTCGAGCATGGTCTCCTCCCAGCCGCCCAACACGATGTCCAGGCCCGTCGCGAACACCAGCGCGAACGTCGTCAACACCGTCGGACCGTGCGGGTGCGCCGCCCAGTACCGCCGCCGGCAGACCGACGACACCACCACGCCGGCCAAAAAGCACAGCAACAACGTGCCCGCAGTGATCGACAGCCAGACGTCGTCGCGGAACACCCCGAGCACCGCGCGCTGCGCGTTGCCCGTCATGAACGTCACGAAATAACCCTCGGAGTGGCTGAACGCGGTGGCGCCCAGCACGCCGGCCAGCGCGGCCAGTAGCCAGGACAACCTGGCCTCGCTGTCATACATCTCCTTCTGCACACGAGCATGCTTCCAGAGCTGCGCCCGACGGGCATAACGGCGAAGGTCAGGCGGTGGCCAGGCGCGCGATCGAGCGCAACGGTATCGGCAGCCAGGTGGGTCGGTGCCGGGACTCGTAGCCGGTCTCGTACACCGCCTTGTCCAGCTCGTAGGCCGCCAGCAGCAGCGCCGAATCCCGGGGGTCGGTTCCCGACGCGGCGGCGTAACCGTCGCAGAATGCGGCGCGGTTGCGTTCGACCCATTCCCGGGCGCGGGCCGCCAGCTGCTTGTCGTGTTTGTCGGAGCCCTGATCCACCAACGGCCCGTACGCGGCGTACTCGAAGGACCGCAGCACGCCGGCCACGTCGCGCATCGGCGAATCCGGGGCGCGCCGCTCGGCCACCGACTGACCCGGTTCACCCTCGAAGTCGATCAGCACCCAGCTCTCCGGGGTACGCAGCACCTGACCCAGGTGCAGGTCGCCGTGCACGCGCTGGACGGTGATCTGCTCGTCGGCGAGCTTGCCGAGACGCTCCTGAATGGTCGGTACGTACTCGTCGAGTTCGGAGACCGCGGCCGCCGAAGCCGACAGGCGCGCCAGCATGTGGTCCAGCGGGAAGGGCGCCTGCGACGTCCCCAGCGATTCCGCCAAAGTGGTGTGCACCGAGGCCACCGCTTCGCCGAGCCGATAGGACTCACCGGCGAAGTCCCCGCCGACTTCGTGGGCGTACAGGTCACCCTCGGCGAACAGATCGCGCACGCTGGCGGTCGCCATGGCCCACCCTTCGGCCGCGTTGCCGGCGAAGGCGGTGACCATGCCCAGCGGGGACGCGGACTCCGGCGCAGCGTCCGGCGCGCCGATCTCGTAGCTGCCCAGCAACCGGGCCACGTGCGGGTTTCCGGCGCGGCCGAGCACCCGGTTCAGCTCGATGTCGGGATTGATCCCCGCGCTGACCCGGCGGAATATCTTCAGAATCGCCGCCGGCGTCCGGTCGAAGATCACGCTGGTGTTGCTCTGCTCGGCGTCGGAAACCCGGGGGTAGGCGTCCACCGGCAGTTCGATGTCGGGTTCCCGGCTGAACTTCACCCGCAGATCGGGCGAGTCCCGAACCTCCCCCGCGTCGATCAGTGACAGCAGGAAGCACGGTGCGGCGCCGTCGTAGAGCGCGTCGAAGCCGGTGTGCCCGCCGGCTTCGCCGATGGTGGCCTGGTTGCTGAACTCCGAGACGGGCTGGGTGTCCCAGCCGACGATCACCTGGTAACGCTCGGTGGAACCGTCCGTGTAGGCGACGTCGAGCAGCACCAGGTCCAGGTCATTGCGCAACGGCACGACCACCGCGGGCGCGACGCTCGACAGTTGGCGGTTGCGGCCGGCATACCAGCGTTGCTGCGGCAACCAATGCGACCAAGGCAACTGCCCCGCGTCACCGATGCGATTCATGGTCCTCCTCGATTGCGGACAGCTGGAACCAGTAGAACCCGTGCCCCGGCAGCGTCAGCAGATACGGCAGATGCCCGATCCGCGGAAACTCCACCTGTCCGGTCAGTTCGATGGGTGTGTAGCCGTTCCACTGCTGCAGGTTCAGTTCGATGGGCTGAGGGAACCGCGACAGGTTGTTCACGCACAGGACGACGTCGTCTTCCCCGTCTTCGCGGGGGACCTCGCGGACGTAGGCCAGGACCGACGGGTTGGACCCACCGAGTTCGTGGAAAGACCCGATGGCGAACGCGTCGTGGCGGCGTCGCACCGCGAGCATGGTGCGGGTCCAGTTCAGCAGCGACGTCGAGGTGTCGCGTTGGGCTTCGACGTTGACCGCCTGATAGCCGTACACCGAATCCTGGATCGTCGGCAGATACAACCGGCCGGGGTTGGCTTTCGAGAATCCCGCGTTGCGGTCGGGGGTCCACTGCATCGGGGTGCGCACCCCGTCGCGGTCACCCAGCCAGATGACGTCACCCATGCCGATCTCGTCGCCGTAATAGAGCACCGGCGAACCGGGCAGCGACAGCAGCAGCGCGTTGAACAGCCGCATCTGGTTGAAGTCGTTCTCCAGCAGCGGTGCCAGCCGCCGCCGGATGCCGACGTTGGCCTTCATCCGCGGATCCTTGGCGTACTCGGAGTACATGTAGTCGCGTTCCTCGTCGCTGACCATCTCCAGGGTCAGTTCGTCGTGGTTACGCAGGAAGATCCCCCACTGCGCCATATCGGGGATCGCCGGCGTCTGGGCCAGGATCTCCGAGATCGGGAACCGGGACTCGCGGCGCACCGCCATGAAGATGCGTGGCATCAGTGGGAAGTGGAACGCCATGTGGCATTCGTCGCCGCCGGTACTGGGGTCGCCGAAATACTCGACCACGTCGGCCGGCCACTGGTTCGCCTCGGCCAGCAGCACCCGGCCGGGGTATTCGTCGTCGACCACCTTGCGGCACCGCTTGAGGAAGGCGTGCGTCTCGGGCAGGTTCTCGCAGTTGGTGTTCTCCCGGGCGAACAGATAGGGCACCGCGTCCAGCCGGAATCCGTCGATGCCCAGGCCGAGCCAGAACCGGATGACGTCGATCATCGCCTCTTGCACGGCCGGGCTGTCGTAGTTCAGGTCCGGTTGATGGGAGAAGAACCGGTGCCAGTAGAACTGGCGGCGGACGGGGTCGAACGTCCAGTTCGACTCCTCGGTGTCGACGAAAATGATCCGGGCGTCCTTGTACTTCTCGCTGGTGTCGCTCCACATGTAGAAGTCGCCGTACGGGCCGTCGGGGTCGCGCCGGGATTCCTGAAACCAGGGATGCGAATCCGATGTGTGGTTCATCACCAGGTCGGTGATCACCCGGATGCCCCGCTGGTGCGCTTCGTCGATCAGCGCGACGAAATCCTCCACCGTGCCGAACTCGGGCAGCACCTTGTAGAAGTCGCGGATGTCGTAGCCGCCGTCCCGCAGCGGCGAGTCGTAGAACGGCGGGAGCCACAGGCAGTCGACACCGAGCCATTGCAGATAGTCCAGGCGATCGATCAGTCCGCGCAGGTCACCGGAGCCGTCGGCGTTCGAGTCGAAGAACGCCCGGACCAGCACCTCGTAGAAGACCGCGTGTTTGAACCAGGTCGGGTCGGCGGGCAGGGCGGCCGCGTTGCCGAAGTCCTCGACGTTCGGATGCTCGACGACACCCCCCTCGACGTGACTGCCCTCTGAGGGATCATGAGAGGGATCGTGCGCGGGATCGTGCCGGACGGCATCTCTCTCGTCGTTCATCAATTCCACGATGCCACGGGTACCCGACCCACCCGGCTAAGAATCACCGGATGGCAACATGCCTGGAACAAAATCGTGAATTGCCGCTAATACCAAAAGGTTTCGCTCGTCGCAACTCGAGATCAGGCCGGCGGTCCCTCGGCCAGGGTCACGTTCTCGGTGCGCGCGACACCCGACTTGGTGGTGAAGCTGATCGAGATCACATCTCCGGGATGGTGCGGGGTGAGCGCGTCCGAGAGCGCGGTGGCCGAGTTGATCGGCACGCCGTCGATCGCGGTGATGACGTCGCCGTTGGAGATCCCGACGGACGCCGCGGGCGCGGTGCCCACCACGCGTTGCACCCGTGCACCGTTGCCGCCGTTGTCGACGACGCCGAGACCGAGGAACGCAGTGGGGCCGACGTGCACGGTGGGCGAACCGCCGCCGCTGCGGATCTGATTGGCGATGCCCATCGCGGTGCCGATCGGAATGGCGAAGCCCTGCCCGCCCTGCAGCTGGAAGCTTTCGGAGGCGGCCGTGTTGACGCCGACGACCTGACCGGCACTGTTGACCACCGGGCCGCCGGAGTCGCCGGGCGCGATCGCGCCGTCGAACTGGATCAGACCGTTAAGGGTCTCCTCGGCCCCGGTCAGCGCGTCCGACGCCTGGACGGTTTGGTTCACGGCGATCACCTTGCCGGGCACCGCGCGTGGGGTACCGCCCTGTCCGCCCGTGTTGCCCAGCGCCACCACCGGCTCGCCGACGCTCACCGGACCGCCGATCGCGGCGGTCGGGACGCCACCGGCGCCGCGCAGCTGGATCAGCGCGACATCCTGGCTGCGGTCGTACCCGATCACGTCCACGCCGTAGGTCCGGCCGTCACCGACGCTGAACGCGCTGATGTCGGTGGCGCCGGAAATCACGTGGTTATTCGTCAACACCACACCGTTCGGGTCGATGACGATGCCGGTGCCGGCGCCCACCGCATTGTTGTAGCCCAACTTGGTGTTGATGTTGACCACCTGCGGACCCACCTGTGCGACGGTGGCCGCCGGGTCGAGTGGTTTGGCCGGGAATTCTTTCAATGGCGTTGCCGACGCGGGCGCCGGCGGAATAGCCAGGCTCAATCCGACCAGAGTCAGCAGGGCGATAACCCAGCTCAGCGAACGGTGGCGCATTGTGTTCATCCCGTAGAACCTCCTGCGTCGGATCGATTACCGCATGTCCCAGCCGTGAGTCCGGTCGCGGCGTTTGGTGTCACCACCGTAATCCAAATACCCATTTGATACGGAGGTCAGCCGCGGAATCGGGAAAATTCAGTTAGCGATATGGGTCGAATGGCGCCCGATCGAGCCAAAACCTGGCACCGAGGCGGAAATTGCCTAATCGTCCAACCGGACCGGTGACTTTAATCACTGTCCCGCTCATAAGCTGGCCGGGTGGAATTCGACCCGGCGGACTGGTTCGCGCGGTCGCCGGTCGCGCGGTTGGCCACGGTCACCGCCGAGGGCGTCCCGCATCTGGTGCCGGTGGTGTTCGCGGTTTGCCACGAAGAAGCCGCAGCCGTCGTCTACACCGCGGTCGACGCCAAACCGAAGAGCACTCGGCGGCTGCGCCGGCTGGCCAACATCGAAAGCAACCCGGCGGTGAGCCTGCTCGTCGATCATTACGACGCCGACTGGACGAGGCTGTGGTGGGTCCGCGCCGACGGCAGCGCCACGATCGCCCGCGACGGCCCGGTGCTGCACACCGGATACCGGCTGCTGCGCGCCAAATACCCTCAGTACCAATCGGTTTCACTGGACGGTCCGGTCATCGCGGTGACGGTGCGGCGCTGGTCGGGTTGGCACGCCTGAGGCCCGGCGGGGACTGAACGACGCGGGGACCCGTCCGCGCGTCGATCCCCCGGCGGGCGCCTCGACCCTTGTGCTGGGCGTCGGTTGGGAGAAAAGTTGAACCTGCGCCCTGTGAGCTGGATCACCCGTACCGCGGGAGAACTGGAGGAACGTCATGGCCGACAGAGTCAGTGCTGCTGCTCAGGGGACGGCCCCCACCGCGAGCGGTCCCGACGGCATCCGCAATGTCGTGCTGGTCGGACCCTCCGGCGGCGGGAAGACCACCCTGATCGAGGCACTGCTGGTCGCCGGCGGGGTGTTGTCCCGGCCGGGATCGGTCACCGAGGGCAGCACCGTCTGCGACTTCGACGAGGCCGAAATCCGCCAGCAACGCTCGGTCGGTGTCGCGGTGGCCTCGCTGGCGTACGACGGCGTCAAGGTCAACCTCATCGACACACCCGGATACGCCGACTTCGTCGGGGAGTTGCGCGCCGGGTTGCGCGCTGCCGACTGCGCCCTGTTTGTGATCGCCGCCAATGAGGCCGTCGACGAGCCGACCAAGTCGCTGTGGCAGGAATGCAGCCAGGTCGGGATGCCCCGAGCCGTGGTCATCACCAAGCTCGACCACGCCCGTGCCGACTACCCCGAGGCGCTCGCCGGGGCGCAGAATGCGTTCGGCGACAAGGTCTTACCGTTGTATCTGCCGACCGGCCCGCCCGGTTCCCCAGGCTTGATCGGGCTGTTGTCGCAAACCCGGTACAGCTACGCCGACGGCCGCCGCACCACGTCTGCGCCCGACGAGTCCGACGCCGACCGCATCGAGGAGGCGCGTGGCAGCCTGATCGAAGGGATCATCGAAGAGTCCGAGGACGAATCCTTGATGGAGCGCTACCTGGCCGGCGAGACGATCGACGAATCGGTGCTGATCCAGGATCTCGAGAAGGCCGTCGCGCGCGGCTCGTTCTTCCCGGTGATCCCGGTGTGCAGCAGCACCGGCGTCGGCACCCTCGAACTGCTCGAGGTCGCCACCCGCGGCTTCCCGTCCCCGATGGAACATCCCCTGCCGGAGGTGTTCACCCCGCAGGGCGCCGCGCACGACGAGTTGGCCTGCGACGTCGACGCGCCGCTGCTGGCCGAGGTGGTCAAGACCACCTCGGATCCCTATGTCGGGCGGGTCAGCCTGGTCCGGGTGTTCTCCGGGAGGATCAAACCCGATGCCACGGTTCATGTGTCGGGCCACTTCTCGTCCTTCTTCGGCACCGCCAACGGTCACGGCGGCAACCACCCCGACCACGACGAAGACGAGCGCATCGGGGTGCTGTCGTTCCCGCTCGGAAAACAGCAGCGGCCCGCGCCCGCCGTGGTGGCCGGCGACATCTGCGCGATCGGCAAGCTGAGCCGCGCCGAAACCGGCGACACGTTGTCCGACAAGTCCGAGCCGTTGGTGCTCAAGCCGTGGACGATGCCAGAACCGTTGCTGCCGATCGCAATTGCGGCGCACGCCAAGACCGATGAGGACAAATTGTCGGTCGGGTTGAGCCGGTTGGCGGCCGAAGACCCGACGTTGCGCATCGAGCAGAACCCGGAGACCCATCAGGTGGTGCTCTGGTGCATGGGAGAGGCCCATGCCGGCGTCGTGCTAGATGCCCTGGCCAACCGGTACGGGGTGACGGTAGATACCGTCGAGCTGCGCGTGCCGCTGCGAGAAACCTTGGGCGGCAAGGCCAAAGGGCACGGTCGCCATGTCAAGCAGTCCGGCGGCCATGGCCAGTACGCGGTGTGCGACATCGAGGTCGAGCCGTTGCCGGAGGGTTCGGGGTTCGAGTTCGTCGACAAGGTGGTCGGTGGGGCGGTGCCGCGCAACTTCATCCCGAGTGTGGAGAAGGGGGTGCGCGCCCAGATGGACAAGGGTGTGCACGCCGGGTATCCGGTAGTCGACCTGCGGGTCACGCTGTTCGACGGCAAGGCGCACAGCGTCGACTCGTCGGACTTCGCGTTTCAGATGGCCGGCGCGCTGGCGCTGCGCGAGGCCGCGGCGGCGACGAAGGTGATCCTGCTCGAACCCATCGACGAGATCTCGGTGCTGGTGCCCGATGACTACGTGGGTGCGGTGATGGGCGACCTGTCCAGCCGTCGCGGCCGGGTGCTGGGCACCGACACCGCCGGCCACGAGCGCACCGTCGTCAACGCCGAAGTGCCGCAGGTCGAATTGACCCGCTATGCCATCGATTTGCGCTCCCTGGCGCACGGGGCAGCATCCTTCACCCGCACCTTCGCCCGCTACGAACCGATGCCGGAATCCGCCGCGGCCCGGGTGAAGACCAGCGCTTAGCTCTGCGGCTGTGAGCCGAACCGCTGGGCGACCGCGCGCCGGTCCAGCGATCCCTTCGCGGTGTGCGGCAACTCGCCGGTCACCTCGAAGCTGGCCGGAATCTCGAACGGCGCCAACCGATCCCGGCAGAACCGGGTCAGTTCCTCGGCGGTGGGCGCCGCGCCGCGGGGCACGATCACCGCGGCCACCGCTTCGCCGTACATCGGGTGCGGCACCCCGAACACCGCCACTTCCATGACGTTGGGATGGGTGGCGAGCACACTTTCGACGCGTTCTGGTGAGATCTTCTCACCGCCGCGGTTGATGAGTTCTTTGATCCGGCCACGGATGCTGAGGTCGCCGGCTTCGGACAGCGTCCCCAGATCTCCGGTGCGCAGCCAGCCATCGGTGAAGTTCGCCGCGGTGATCTCGGGGTCACCGAGGTAGCCGCGCACCACCGTGGCCCCGCGCAGCCACACCTCTCCGACCGCGCCCGGCGCGACGGGTTGTCCGTCGGGGCCGACGATGCCGATCTCGGGGCCGGTGGAGCGCCCGACCAGACCGGTCGCGACGGCGGGGTTCATCTCCTGATCGGCTGACGTGGTGGCCACCTGGTGGGTGGCCTCGGTCATGCCGAAGGCGCACAGCACCGGCGCGGAGAACTCCGCGTGCAGCGCGCGCGCCACTTCCGGCGTCAGCGGAGCACTGCAACTGCGGATGAAACGCAAAGCGGCACTGCGGTTTTGCGAACCGCGCTCCAGCAGGATCTGGTGGATGGTCGGCACCGCGGTGTACCAGGTGGCCTTGACGGCGTCGATGTCATCCCAAAATGTGTGCGCCGAGAACTTGCCGCGTGCGGGCAACAGCACCGTTCCACCGGAGGCCAGCGTCGACAGCAGGGCCGCGATCAGGCCGTGGCCGTGATAGAGCGGCATCACCGCGACCGTCGAATCATGTTCGGTCAGTTGGTATCCGGCGACGACGGCCCGTACCGAGGTGGCGATGTTGTCGTGCGTCCAGGGAACCATCTTGGGCAGCCCGGTGGTGCCGCCGGTGAACATGATCATCGCGTCGTCGTCGCGCAACCCCGCCGGTGTGGAAGCGGCCGGGTCGGGCGGGGTGCCGGCGTCCAGGTGGGCCGCCCAGCCACCGTCCCTGTCGGCGGCGGTCACCGAAATCGGCCACCATCGCACCGACGGCTCCGACGGGTCACCCGTCCCCTCGACGAGCACCGCCCGCGCCCCCACCGCTTCACTGCGGGCACGCTGATCGGCCACCGGCAGCGCCGGATCCAACGGGACCACGACCAGGCCCGCCCGCAATCCCGCCAACAGGCCTACGACGAATTCGGCGCTGCTGCCGGTGCGCAGCCCCACCCGGTCCCCCGATGCCAGTCCGGCCTGCCGCAGTTTCCCGGCCATGTCGTCGACCCGTCGGATCAGGTCGCGGTAGCTGACCGGGACGCGATCGGCGGTGACGACGAGGGCCGCCGCCTCCGGTGCGCGTCCCGCGGCCGCCGCGATCATCTCCACGATGCCTGGATGCCGTTCGAATGCCATATGCAGCACCCTGCCGCGCCAGAGCGCTCGCTGTCCAATACCGGTCCGCTACCGGTCTCGATAGACGGCGTGGATCATCGGATGGCGACCGGGTCTTGGACACGGCCGACGAACCCGACGACAGTGATGCTGAGACATCACATACGAGGAGCACCCAGCATGAGCGCCGAACTGACCGACGGCTTCCACCTGGTGGTGGACGCGCTGCAGGCCAACGACGTCGAGACGATCTACGGGGTCGTCGGGATCCCGATCACCGACCTGGCACGGACCGCGCAGGCCCGCGGGATCCGCTACATCGGCTTCCGGCATGAGGCCTCGGCCGGCAATGCCGCTGCGGCCGCGGGCTTTCTGACCCGTCGCCCCGGGGTGTGCCTGACGACATCGGGGCCCGGCTTCCTCAACGGCCTGCCCGCGCTGGCCAATGCCACCACCAACTGCTTTCCGATGATCCAGATCTCCGGCTCCAGCGGGCGGTCCGTGGTCGATCTGCAGCGCGGGGATTACCAGGACATCGACCAACTCAACGCGGCGCGCCCGTTCGTCAAGGCCGCCTACCGGATCGGCCGGGTGCAGGACATCGGGCGGGGTGTCGCGCGGGCGGTCCGGACCGCGATCTCCGGTCGGCCCGGTGGCGTGTATCTCGACATCCCCGGGGAAGTGCTGGGCCAGGTGATGGAGGCCGGACCGGCCGCCGCTTCGGTCTGGCGCGTTGTCGACCCGGACCCGCGGCAACTGCCGGCACCCGACGCGGTGGACCGGGCGCTACGGGTGCTGGCTCGGGCTCGGCGGCCGCTGATCGTGCTGGGTAAGGGCGCGGCATATGCCCAGGCCGACAACGTGATTCGGGAGTTCGTGGAAACCACCGGCATCCCTTACCTGCCGATGTCGATGGCCAAAGGCCTGCTGCCCGACGTGCATCCGCAGTCGGTCGCCGCAGCCCGCTCCCTGGCGATCGCCCGCGCGGATGCGGTGCTGTTGGTCGGGGCACGGCTGAATTGGTTACTGGGCCATGGGGAATCGCCGCAGTGGTCGCCGGAGACCGAGTTCGTGCAGATCGACATCGCCCCAGCGGAGTTCGACAGCAACCAGCCGATCGCGGCGCCGCTGACCGGTGACATCGGTTCGGTGATGTCGGCGTTGCTGGACGGGTTGGCCGAGCATCCGATCGCGGTCGACGCCGGGTGGACCGACGAGCTCGCCGAACGCAAAGCCCGCAACGACGCGAAGATGCGGGAGAGGCTGGCCGAGAACCCGCATCCGATGCGGTTCTACAACGCCCTGGGCGCCATTCGGAGTGTGTTACAACAGAATCCGGACGTCTACCTGGTGAACGAGGGTGCCAATGCGCTGGACCTGACCCGCAACGTCATCGAGATGGAACTCCCGCGGCATCGGCTCGACACCGGCACCTGGGGCGTGATGGGCATCGGGATGGGCTATGCCATCGCCGTCGCGGTGGAGACCGGGCGGCCCGTCGTCGCCGTCGAAGGCGACAGCGCGTTCGGTTTCAGCGGCATGGAGATCGAAACGATCTGCCGCTACCGATTGCCGGTGACCGTGGTGATCCTCAACAACGGCGGTGTGTACCGCGGCGACGAATCCGTCACCGGCGCCGATCCCGCGCCCACCGTCCTCAACGCCGGCGCCCGGCACGAACTGCTCGCAGAAGCCTTCGGCGGCAAGGGTTACCACGTCACGACACCAAGCGAACTCGAGGCGGCACTGACCGAGTCGCTGGCGTCCAACGGCCCGGCGCTGATCGACTGCGCCCTCGACCCCGCCGCCGGAGTGGAGAGCGGCCACCTGGCCGGCCTCAACCCCCAGCGGCGCGACGTGCAATCCAAGTGAGAATGCCTGCGAACTCTGGGTATTCAAGGAACGGTTGATCGATGCCGAGAAGGAGACACCATGGCCCACGTATTCGTCGAACCACGGCCAAAGGGCCGTGACGGAGACCCGATTTCCCACTATGTCGTGGAAGAACACGCAGACAGCGTTCTTGCCGAGTTCAACACCCAGCAGGAAGCTGTCGAGTGGGCGAAACAGCAGGGACACGCACCTCACGTCGCCCGCGTCCGTCACCTGGACGACAGGAAGAAGCCCGACCAATGGCGGGCGGTCTAGCCGCCCGACCAGCTTTGCCAGTGAGGGGGCCGAGCGGCCTGAGAACCGCGTGCACTTCGACGTCACCCGCGTCACTCGGGTGACTTGATCGGCGCCTCGCTATGCCGAATTGTTTGCTATGGCCGCTCGGGGTGGATAGCCACTAGAATATTCGCTTGTGTCCACCGCACCATCCCGAGCACCATCCCGAAGGGTGAAGGCCATGCGTCGAGCGGTTCGTTACTTATTCGTCCTGGTCGCGACCACGACGATGGCCGCAGCCGGGTCGGGCAGCCCCGCCACCGGCGCCGTTCCGGTACCGCATCCGCTTCCCGCTGTCGCGTCGGTGTTTCCCAGCCAAGGCGCGGTGGTAGGCATCGCCACACCTGTTGTGGTGACTTTCACAGCTCCGGTGGCCGATCATCGCGCCGCCGAGCGGTCCATCCGCATCAGCTCACCGAGCAATATGACCGGCCACTTCCAGTGGCTGGACGGCAATGTCGTGCAGTGGGTACCGGATCGGTACTGGCCCGGCCACACCCGCGTGTCGGTGGGGGTGCAGGAGCTGACGGAGGGCTTCGAGACCGGCGACGAATTGCGCGGTGTGGCCAGTATTTCCGCGCACACCTTCACCGTCAGCCGCAACGGGGAGGTACTTCGAACGATGCCGGCGTCGATGGGCAAGCCCAGTCGTCCGACGCCGATCGGAAACTTCAACGCCATGTCCAAGGAACGCACCGTCGTGATGGACTCCCGCACCATCGGCATTCCGCTCAATTCCTCGGACGGGTACCTGATCACCGCGTCGTACGCAGTACGCGTCACGGGCAGTGGGGTTTACGTGCATTCGGCGCCGTGGTCGGTGAACTCGCAGGGCTACGCCAACGTCAGCCACGGCTGCATCAACCTGAGCCCGGACAA
This sequence comes from Mycobacterium sp. NGS67, assembly GCF_059812185.1. NCBI lineage: Bacteria > Bacillati > Actinomycetota > Actinomycetes > Mycobacteriales > Mycobacteriaceae > Mycobacterium > Mycobacterium sp. NGS67. Next base: position 207,526 of record NZ_JCALCF010000002.1, on the reverse strand, counting down.
CGCCGCCTGGTACTTCAACATGGTCACCATCGGCGACCCGATCGACGTCGTGGCCTGAACCCCAGCGGTTGCCGCGTTTCTAGCGTGAATCCTTGGCTTTGCGCGTGAATCCTCGGCTTTCAGCGTGAATCCTTGGCTTTGCGTGGGCAGCCTAGGCGGGATTTCGGGCGATTTTTCCGCCCTGGGCTCACCCTGAAAGCCGTCGCTTCACAACCGAAGCCGAGGAGTCACAGCGAAGTGGGGCATACAGTCGGAAGCATGCCCAACACCCTGCAGGACCCGCGGGTCGCCTCGACGCTCGACCGGATGTACACCGCCGCCAAGGACCAGATGTCGCTGTTGCGCGCACGGCACGATCAGTTCAACCGTCCGATGACGGCGCAGGAGCGCACCGAGGCGATGAGCGAGTTCTACATCCCGGTGACTCCCGATGCGGGCCGGTTGCTCTACGCGCTGGTGCGGGCTACCCGTCCCGCGACCGTCGTCGAATTCGGCATGTCCTTCGGCATTTCCGCGATCCACCTGGCCGCCGCGGTGCGCGACAACGGCAGCGGCCGGGTGATCACCACCGAACTGAGCGACACCAAGATCGCCGCGGCCAAGCAGACCTTCGCCGACACCGGATTGCAGGACGTGATCACCATCCTGGAAGGCGATGCGTTGAGCACGCTCCAACAGCTGGGTGAGCCGGTCGACTTCGTCCTGCTCGACGGCTGGAAAGACCTGTACGTCCCGGTGATCAAGCTGCTCGAGCCGTCACTGTCCGCGGGCGCGCTGGTGATCGCCGACAACACCGAAGCCCCCGACACCCGGCCCTATCTGGACCACGTCCGCGAACCCGGCAACGGTTACGTCAGCTTCAACTTCAACGCCAGGGACAGCGACAGCATGGAACTCAGCTGCTGGACCGGCTAACGCAGTGACTCCTCCAGCCACGGCAGCAGCCATTTGACCCCTTCCGGGGTGAGGTGCACACCGTCGCTGCGCAGCTTGATGCCGTCGACCTTGGCGGTGTAGACGCCGTCCGGGCCGAGCTTCTTGTTCAGGTCGACGATCCCGACATTCCGGCGCTGCCCAATTGCGTTGCGCAGCATTGTGTTCCACTGATTGACCCGATCCGGCTGGTCCTCCGGATACAGCCGGCCGTCCGGCTTCTCCCCGCCCCGGCTGTAGGGCACCGTGGCCACCATCACCCGGACACCGGTGGAGCCGACGATGTCCAGGGCCCGATTCAGCTCGAAGTTGAGGTAGGCGTCGAAGGCCGGGTCGCCGATATGCGTCCACTTGCCCTCGTTGACCCGGTCCACCGTCTCCCACCGGCCGATCACCAGCAGTGCGACATCGGGCCGGTCCTGGTTGATCTGCGTCGCCCAGCGACCGGGCCAGGTGTCGCATTCCGTCCGCTGCTCCAGCGTCTGGCCGATGTAACGGTACGGCGTGCCGCGCACCAGGCTGCATCCGATGACGGTGTGGTCGACGAACTTGAAGCCGGGTGTCGGCGGCAGGAAGTGCATCATCGTCCAGCCGATGGAATCGCCGAAAACCGAAACGGTGAACGGCTGGTTGGGATCCCGCGGGCCGGGGACCGCGGTGGGCTGGCCGGTTCCCGGCGGCGACGGGGACACCGCCGCGACCGCGGAAACCCCCGGCGGTAGCCCGACTTCACGCAGTCCCGTGCCGACCGGAACCACCAGGATCGTCGCCGCGGCGGCGCTGGCGACGGTCGCCGCCGCCAACGGCAGCAGCGGCACCCGCTCCGGTCGCCAACGCCCGATCGGTTGCTCGATCGCCCAATAGGAGACGCCGGCCACCGCCAGCGTCAGCGCGCAGCGGGCCGCGAACAGTCCGGCGCCGGACCACCCGGTGCGTTCGCCGTTGAGCACCAGGAAGATCGGCCAGTGCCAGAGATACACGCCGTAGGAGATGGTGCCCAGCCACACCAGAGGGCGCCAGGCCAGCGCGCGGGCCACCGCACCGCGCTGCTCGATCGCGACGGGTGCCACCACCAGGACGGCGGCGACAGCCACCACGATCAGCAGTCCGTGCCGGAACTCACCGGCGCTGCCTTTCGCGTAGTGCGTGACCAGCGCGAGCACCGCCAACCCGACCATCGGCAGCAGGCGGGCGGTGCGCCGCCCCCACCGGGTGCGGATCAGGCACCATCCCCGGTTCAGCGACGGCCAGTCGCGGACCAGCAGGGCCGACGCCGCGGCACCGATCAGCAGCGCCTGCGCCCGGGTATCGGTGCCGAAGTAGATCCGGTCGCGGGTGGCGTCGCTGGTGAACACGATGGCGGCCGCGGCCGAAGCCAACACGCCGAGGCTGGCGATGACGAAGGCGGCGAACCGGACGTGCCCGACGGTGGTTTTGGCGAAATAGCGCCGGGCGCGGGCCGCCAACAACAGGGTCACCGCGATCAGCAGCACCGGCCAGACGATGTAGTACTGCTCTTCGACCCCCAGCGACCAGGTGTGCTGCAGCGGCGACGGCGGTGCGCCCTGGGTGAAATAGTCCGTCTTCTGAGCCACAAACCGCCAGTTGGCCATCCAGCAGAACGCGGCGATCGCGTCACCGCGCAGACCGTTCAGCGACTGGTACGGCAGGAACTCGCGGGCCACGCTGACCGTCAGAACCATCAGCAGCAGCGCCGGCAGCAGGCGGCGAGCCCGTCGTATCCAGAAGCCGGTCAGGTCGATCCGACCGCTGCGGCCGAGTTCGTCGAGCAACAGTGAGGTGATCAGGAAGCCGCTGAGCACGAAGAAGATGTCGACACCGATGAATCCACCGGCGACGCCGGGGATGCCGCCGTGTCCGATCAGGACCAACCCGACCGCTATCGCGCGCAGGCCGTCCAAAGCTGGGATGCCGCTGTGCCGTTCGGTCCGGTCCCAGACTGCTGACCGTCCGGCACGACGAACCGGGGCGACCCAACGTTTACGGGATGCGGACGAAGCCGGTGCGGTGTCCGTCCCGCCCGGCTCAGCGTCTGCCGCTGCTGCGCCCTGACCATTCGGTCGTCCGGCGCCGAATTTGGTGGCGATACGTCGCTGCCCCTCCTCTTGATCCCCGCAAGCCTAGGTGCGGGACGCTCCGATCTCGGTCAGGACACGCGGGATAGTCCAAGACACGCAACGGATTTGCTCATCCCGGTCCGTATCCTGGTCGCGGACACACCGCAGCACGAGCAGAAGGCATCGACATGGGCTGGTTTTCCCGGCGCCGCAAGACCAAGCCGGAGCCGGAAGTCACCAGCGCACCCCAGGCCCAACTGCCGATCCCCGAGTCAGGCGCCGGGCCGCCGTGGACCGGCCGCGCGCTGCAACTCCCCGCGTCACCCAGCCCGGCGACCGCGTCCCAACTGGCCGAAAGCGCCGCCGCTGCGGCCCTACAGGTGGCCGGTATCGAGCTCGACTACAGCCCGGCCTCGCTGCACCGGGTGGACGAGATCCTGGACGGCTTTCGCACGGCCGGATCGGACTTTCTGGCCGAGTCCATCTTCGTGTTCGGCTGCTATCTCGGTGAAGTCATGGTCCGCCACGCCGGCTATCAGTGGGTCGAGACACCCGACGACCTCGTCCAGCATCTGGGCAGGCTGACCGTTTACCACCCCGGTACCCGGTCCCGCGCCAACCCGATCGACAAGGCCTTCAAACGCGTCGACTACGGCGATCCGGACAACCTGCCGTACTTCTACCGCGTGTTCACCACCGAGAACCCGTTCCAGTCTTAGCCGATCCGTCGAACAGCCCGCCGCTCAACGGGATTCGAAGTGACGCCGGATCCCGTCGAGCATCTTCGTGTGCGCGTCGACCGCCTCGCGCACGGTGAACGCGACCAACGGCCGCGGCGCGGCGAACCGGATCCGCTCGGTGACGCGGGTGCCGCCGTCGACGGATTGGAAACTCACCTTCGCGCGTAGCCGCACGCCCGGCCACTGGTCGGCTTCGGTGTGCACGTCGCCCTCGACCGGCACGTGCAGCCGCGCGCGGTAGCGGACCTTGGTTTTCAGCGGCCCCAACGGGATTCGGTCGACGACCCGGTAGCTCACCCGGTAGCCCGCGGGCGTGTCGTCGCGGGAGAACAACTGCACCGACACGATCAGCGGGTGCACCAGCCTGAGGTTGTCCAGGTCGACGTAGTACTCGCGTACCTGGGCCGGGGGCGCGGGCACGTCTGCGGTCAGCGTCCGTTCGGCTCGCCCTACCCACCACGCCACCAGGTCACCCTACGTGCGCGGACTAAGGCTCAGGCGCCTCCGCGGCTTTGGGTGTGCATCCTTGGCGTTGATTGTGAAATGACGGCTTTCGGGGTGAACCCACGGCGGAAAAATCGACGAGATCCCACCCAGGCTTCACCCTCAACACCCAGGCTTCACGCTCAACGCCCAGGCTTCACGCTCAACACCCAGGATTCACGCTCAACACGCCCACCGGCTAACCGAACTGCGCAACCAACTGCGCGGTCCGCCACCAGATCAACGCCGCGAAGACGACCAGGGTCGCGGCCGTCGCCGCCGCTTGCACGAGGTCTCGCCGCTGCCGGGGGGCGTACACGTACGCCGCGGCGACCAATCCGCCGGTCACCAGACCGCCCACATGCCCTTGCCAGCTGATCTGATGGGAACTGACCGCCGGCACCACAAAGGTGAACGCGAGGTTGAGGACGATGACGGCGACGATCATACGGACGTCGAGGTTGAGCCGCTTGGCCACCACGAAGATGGCCGCGAACAGTCCGTAGATCGCACCCGAGGCACCTGCCGTCGCGGTGTTCAACGGCGCCAGCAGATAGACCAGCACCGAACCACCCAGCCCGCTCAACGCGTACAGACCGACGAATCTCAACCGGCCCAGCCACTGCTCCAGCGGTGCTCCCACGAAGTAGAGCGCCAGCATGTTGAGCAGCAGATGCTGGGGTCCGTAGTGCAGAAACGCCGAGGTCACCAGGCGGTACAACTCGCCGCCCGCGACCGCCGGCGGCCACAGCGTGAAAGCCCGTTGCGCATCGACCGACAGGTACTCCGCGACGAACGCCAGCACGTTGATCGCGATCAGCACGTAGGTGACCACCGGCCGACCGGCGCGCTCCCGCCCGCCGAACTGGGTGCGGGGCTGCCGGATGCTGGCCGCACCCGCCTGGACACATTCCACGCACTGATGCCCGACGGCGGCGCTGCGCATGCAGTCCCCACAGATCGGCCGCTCGCATCGGGTGCACCGGAGGTAGGTCTGGCGGTCGGGATGCCGGTAGCAGGTCGGCGCATCGGCCGGCAGCTGCGGTGTATTCATTGCGCCCATTCTTGCCTGCCACACCGGCACGCCGTCGAATGGGCAGGCGAGCTATTCCCTTCCCCCGCTCGGTTCACCTACTGTGATTCGGGTGGAGTCAAACGGAACCCCAGAATTGGTGGCCGTCGAAAATCTGCATTCCGGTGACCCGATCACCGACGGTGGTCAGCGCTACATAGTTCTCGAGTCCAAAGCCGTCGGCGACGGCTGCGTGGTTCTTGAATTGGAGTCCCGAGTGGACCACCACCTGCAGGTTATCGAAAAGTCTTTTCCGACCGGCTATCACGTCAACCGGGCACATCACCGAACTCTCTAGATAATTCGTCGATCCGACTCCTCGGCCGGGATCGCGCGACGAGTAGCCGCTCGACGGCTACCGCCGGCTCATGTTTTCCGCCACCATCGAGCCGCCGCCGCGCTTCCTCGCCCGCCCGCCGATAGCCTGTCGAATTTCGTCTGCCACTTCGCCTTTCAGGTTGTCGCCGACGGGGTATCCCGGCGGCTATCCGCGGGCCGTGTGGACAGGTCACCGAGGCGCCGGAAGGATTGGCACGGTAGACGTCAGCGAAGGGTGATGAATTGAAGATTCCGGGTGTGGCCGACATCGTCGGCGCTCTCACCGGAGGGGCAACGCAGATCGTGCGTGCCGGTGTCCAGGGTGCCGCCGACACGGCCGACGCGGTGCAGAAGCTGACCAGTCCGGTCGCCGAGCTGGTCGGCCCGGTGGTGCAGTCGGTGGCGCACACCACCGGCCGGGCGGTCGGTTTGGGTGGTTCCACCGACGGCGCGCCCGAGCCCGTCACCCCGCCGGTACGGTGGGAGAGCGGACGACGAGTGCACCTGGATCTCGACCCGCTGCTGCCCTTCCCCCGGTGGCACGAGTACGCGCCGGTGATCGAGGAGCCGGTTCGGCGCCTCCCGGGAGTGGCCAGCGCTCACGTCGAAGGTGCCCTGGGCCGGCTGGTCGTGGAAATCTCCGACGGCGCGGACGTCGATGACGTGTTGGAGGAGGTGCGCGACACCGCCACAGCGGTGGCGCGTGATCTCGCTGAGTCGGGGAAGGCCTCCGCACCCCGGGCTGCCCCGTTCGCTGACCCGGGCAACCCGTTGGCGATCCTGGTGCCGCTGACCGCGGCGGCAATGGACGCCGTGGCGGTGGGCGCCGCGGTGACCGGGTGGTTCACCCGGATGCCCGTAGCCCCGAGCAGCGCCAAGGCAGCGGCGGCACTGATCAACTACCAACCGCGGGTGGTGTCCGCGCTGGAGTCCCGGCTCGGCCGGGTCGGCACCGACATCGTCCTGAGCGGTTCGACCGCGCTGGCCTACGGATTGAGCCAGTCCATCAGCACGCCGCTGCTGGACCTCGTGCAGCGCAGCCTGCAGCTGTCCGAGGCCGCGGCGCACCGGCAGCGGTGGCGGGAACGGGAGCCGCAACTCGCCTCACCCGACCGGCCGCAGGCTCCGGTGGTCCCGGTCCTGTCGTCGGCCGAGGTCGAGCACACCCCGCGGCACAACTGGGCGGCCGCGGCCGCGGGCGAGGCCTCGCACGTCGTCGTCGACGGCGCCATCGATTCCGCGATCGACCAGGACAAGCGCGCGATGAAGGGCCCGGTCGAGGAGTACGGAGCCCAGGCCGCCAGCGGTTCGGTGGTGGCGGCGGCAGGAGCGCTGTTCGCCGGGGGCGGTGCCGCCGAGGCAGCCGAAGCGATCCTGGCCGGCGTGCCGAAAGCCGCGCACGTCGGCCGTGAGGCGTTCGCGACCACCTTGGGGCGCGGATTGGCGAACGCGGGGTTGCTGTTGCTCGACCCGGGCGCGCTGCGGCGGCTGGATCGGGTGAAGGTGGTGGTGATCGACGGCGCCGCATTGCGCGGTGATCACCGGGCGGTCCTGCGCGCGCAGGGCGACGAGCCGGGTTGGGACGACGACCGCGTCTACGAGGTGGCCGACGCGCTGCTGCACGGGGAGGAAGCTCCCGAGCCCGACCCCGACGAGTTGCCCGCCGTCGGCGCCCGGCTGAAATGGATTCGGCCGCAAGGGTCCTCGGCGACGCCGGCACAGGGCCTCGAGCACGCGGACCTGATCAACGACGGCGAACGGGTCGGCGGCGTCGACGTCGGTTGGGAAGTCGACCCCTTCGCGATCCCCCTGCTGCAGACCGCTCACCGCACCGGAGCCCGGGTGGTGTTGCGTCATGTGGCAGGCACCGAAGACCTCTCGGCCAGCGTCGGTTCGACGCACCCGCCCGGCACGCCGCTGTTGAAGCTGGTCCGGGACCTCCGTATCGACCGCGGGCCCGTGCTGCTGATCACCGCCCTGCACCGCGACTTCGCGTCGACCGACACGCTGGCGGCGCTGGCCATCGCCGACGTCGGCGTCGCCCTGGACGACCCGCGCGCCGCCACACCGTGGACGGCCGACATCATCACCGGCACCGACCTGGCCGCCGCGGTGCGGATCCTGTCGGCGCTGCCGGTGGCGCGCGCGGCCAGCGAATCCGGAGTGCATCTGGCTCAGGGCGGCACCACGCTGGCCGGCCTGCTGCTGGTCACCGGTGAGGACGGCAGAACCACCAACACCCCGTCGCTGCGGCGCTGGCTCAACCCGGTCAACACCGCCGCCGCGACAGCTATGTTGTCCGGATCCTTCTCGGCGGCCCGGGTGCTGCGACTGCCCGATCCCACCCCGCAGCCGCTGACCGCCTGGCACGCCCTGGATCCCGAGATCGTGTACTCGCGCCTGTCCGGCGGGTCGCGCCCGATCGCGGTCGAACCGGGCACCTCGACCTGGCGACGCCGCCTCGACGACCTGTCGTACGCGCCGCTGATCTCGCCGCTGCGGGGCCCGGTGCAGGTGCTGGGCCGGCTGGCTTCGGCCACGCGAGTCGAGCTGAGCGATCCACTGACCCCGATTCTGGCGGTCGGTGCCGCGGCGTCGGCCATCGTCGGAAGCAATGTGGACGCGTTGCTGGTGGCCGGCGTGATGGGGGTCAACGCCCTGACCGGTGGTGTGCAGCGGCTGCGCGCCGAGGCCGCCGCGGCCGAGCTCTTCGCCGAACAGGACCAGCTGGTGCGACGCGTGGTGGTGCCCGCGGTGGCGACGACGCGGCGCCGGCTGGAGGCCGCGCAGCACGCCACCCGCACCGCCACCGTGTCAGCAAAGAAGCTGCGTCCCGGCGACGTCATCGACGTGGCCGCGCCGGAGGTGGTGCCGGCCGATGCGCGGCTGCTGGTGGCCGAGGACCTCGAAGTCGACGAGTCCTTCCTCACCGGCGAGTCGCTGCCGGTTCACAAACAGGTCGATCCGGTCGCCGTCAACGATCCCGAGCGTGCCTCCATGCTGTTCGAGGGCAGCACGATCGTCGCCGGACGTGCGCGGGCGATCGTGGTCGCCACCGGTGTCGGTACCGCCGCTCAGCGGGCCATCTCGGCAGTCGCCAACGTGGAGACCTCGGCCGGTGTGCAGGCCCGGCTGCGCGACCTGACGTCCAAGGTGCTGCCGCTCACCCTGGCGGGTGGCGCGGCGGTGACCGGTTTGGCGTTGCTGCGCCGGACCACGCTGCGCCAGGCGGTTGCCGACGGGGTCGCGATCGCCGTCGCCGCCGTTCCGGAGGGGTTGCCGCTGGTGGCCACGCTGTCCCAGCTCGCCGCCGCACAGCGACTGACCGCGCGCGGGGTGTTGGTGCGGTCGCCGCGCACCATCGAGGCGCTGGGCCGGGTCGACACCATCTGCTTCGACAAGACCGGGACCCTGACCGAGAACCGGCTGCGCGTGGTGTGCTCGGTGCCGAGCAGTGCCGGGCCGGGAGACCCGCTGCCCGAGCGCACGGATGCGCGTTACGCCGAGGTGCTGCGCGCCGCGGCGCGCGCGTCCACGCAACCCCAGAATGGCGAAGGACACGCGCACGCGACCGACGAAGCGATCATCAACGCCTCGAATTCACTGAACGGACAAGGCGATTCGGACTGGACGATCCTCGCCGACGTGCCGTTCGAATCCAGTCGGGGCTTTGCCGCTTCGATCGGCATCGGATTGGACGCGGACGCGACGCCGATGTTGATGATCAAGGGCGCACCGGAGGTGATCCTGCCCCGCTGCCGATTCACCGATCCCGGAGCCGAGCGGGAGCAAGCCGAATCGTTGGTGCACCACCTCGCCGAGCGGGGGCTGCGGGTACTCGCCGTGGCGCAACGCACATGGGAAAACGGCACCGCCGAGGACGAGGACACCGACCCCGAAGCCGTCGACGTCGCCGCGCACGACCTCGAACTGCTCGGCTATGTGGGACTGGCGGACACGGCGCGGGAGTCCGCCCGGCCGCTGATCGAGCAGCTGGTGGCGGCGGACCGCAACGTCGTGCTGATCACCGGGGACCATCCCGTCACCGCACGAGCGATCGCCTGTCAGCTGGGTTTGCCCGAGGACGCGCGGGTGGTGACCGGCGCCGAACTGGTCGGCATGGACGAGGAGGGCCACGCCAAGCTCGCCGACGACGTCCAGGTCTTCGCCCGGGTCAGTCCGGAACAGAAGGTACAGATCGTGGCGGCGCTGCAACGCTGCGGCCGGGTGACCGCGATGGTGGGCGACGGCGCCAACGACGCCGCCGCCATCCGGATGGCCGACGTAGGCATCGGGGTCAGCGGTCGGGGCTCCTCGGCCGCCCGCACCGCCGCCGACATCGTCCTGACCGACGACGACCTCGGTGTCCTGCTCGACGCACTGGTTGAGGGCCGCAGCATGTGGACCGGGGTGCGCGACGCGGTCACCATCCTGGTCGGCGGCAACGTGGGCGAGGTCCTGTTCACCATCCTGGGCACCGCGTTCGGCCAAGGACGGGCACCGGTGGGAACCCGACAGCTGTTGTTGGTCAATCTGCTCACCGACATGTTCCCGGCTCTTGCTGTCGCCGTCACCTCGCAGTACGACGACCCAGAGGAAGACGACGACCTCTCGCCCGAAGAGGTCGACGAGGAGCGCCGGATACGTCAGCGCGAGGTGCTGACCCAGCCGACGCCGTCACTCGGTGACGCCCTGATGCGTCAGATCGTCAACCGCGGCGTGATCACGGCCGCCGGCGCGACGGCGGCGTGGGCCATCGGGCGGTGGACGCCCGGTACCGAAAGACGCACCTCCACAATGGGTTTGACGGCTCTGGTGACCACTCAGCTGGCGCAGACGCTGGTGACCCGCAGCCACAGCCCGCTGGTGGTGGCCACGGCCCTGGGCAGTGCGGGGGTATTGGTCGGCATCATCCAGACTCCGGTGCTGAGTCAGTTCTTCGGATGCACCCCGCTGGGCCCGGTGGCCTGGACCGGCGTGATCGGTGCGACGGCGGGCACGACCGCGATCTCGGTGCTGGCCCCGCAATGGCTGGCCAAGACCGTCGAGGCCGTGCAGCCCGAACTGGAGGAAGGCGCCGAGTAGCTTAGGCCCCGATTCGGCCGCGAGCGTCCCCAAAATGCCACTCAATCCGGTGTTTTGGCGTACATATGAGCGCCCTCGCCGAATACCAGGCGCCCATGAGCTAGCCGGACAGTTCCCGGCGTATCACCTTGCCCGCGGGATTGCGCGGGATGCTCTCGACGATCGCAATATCCCGGGGCTGCTCGAAACGGGAAACCTTGCCCTTCAGGAACTCTCGTATCGCCGACTCGTCGACATCGGCGTCCGGCCGCAATACCACGAAGGCGGCCAGGCGCTTGCCGAACTGTTCGTCGGCCACGCCCACCACCGCGTTCTCGGCGATGTCGGGATGACCGGCCAACGCGTTCTCCAGCGCACGGGGATAGACGTTCTCGCCGCCGGAGACGATCATGTCGTCCTCGCGACCCACGATGTACAGCCGGCCCGCCTCGTCGAGATAACCCATATCACCGGTGCTGGCCATGCCGTCAATCACCGCTTTGGCGCCACCGCCGATATAACCCTGCGAATTCAGTTCGCCGCCGACGAATATGCGACCGGTGACTCGTGGCCCAACCGGTTTGCCACTGCGGCTGTAGATGCGGACCGGGCAACCGGCGACGGGCCTGCCGACGGTCTCTGGAAAGCGGCGCAACTCCGACGGTGTCGCCAGCGAACCGATGCCGACCTCGGTGGAGCCGTACAGGTTGTAGACGACGTCGCCGTAGGCGTCCATGAACCGCCGGGCCAGCCCGGGGTCGAGCCGGTCACCGCTGGATACCACAACCCGCAAGGCCGGCAACGGGTTTCGCTTTCGGACCCGCTCGGGCAGGTCGAGGAGACGGGACAGCATGATCGGCACCGCACTCATCGCGTCGGCCCGATGCAACGAGGCCTGCGCCAGGGTCGCTTCGGCGTCGAAGCGACGGTGGGTCAGGACCGTGCCGCCCAGGCTCACGGTGAGCGTCAGCATGCCGAACCCCAGACCGTGAAACATCGGCGTTGCCATGGCCATTCGGGTTCCGGCATGCAGCCCGGTGCGCTGCAGAATCGTCACACCGACGCCCAGACCGGAACTCACCTTCGGACTGCGCGGCACACCCTTGGGCACACCCGTGGTGCCCGACGTCAGCAGGATGATCCGGCCTGAGCGCGCGACCTTGGGCCGGGAGCGCCCGCCGCCCGGTTCGACCTGCTCCGGGTCGATCGCCGTGACGGATTCGGCGGTCTGGTGTATCTGGTGCAGAAACTCGTTGTCGCAGAACATCGTCCGGACCCGATTGACGTCCAGGGCTCCGGCGAGCGCGTCGGTGCGAAATTCCGTGTTCACCAACACGACGTCCGCGCCGACCAACCCGGTGGCGAAGACCGCGGCGAGGAAGTTGCGCCCGTTTCGGCACATCACACCGACCGGCTGCCCCGGCTCGACACCGGCGTCCAGCAGTGCGCGGCCCAGTGAATCGGTCATCGCCTGCAGCTGGTGGTAACTCAGCGCGCCGTCGTCGTCGATGATCGCGGTGCGGTCCGGCCAGCGTGCCGCCGAAATCGCCAGCAGCGTATACAGATTCGTGCCGCTGCGAGCGACCTCACGTACCAGCCGCAGCGCCGCCACCGGACCCGGCGGGGCGAGCAACCCCGATGACAGCACCGCACGAGCCGCCGTACCCAGCACGCTGTCCGCCATGACCGTCACGCTAACCCGATGCCCCGCGACCGCTCGAAGCCGGCTCGGCGAAGAACCGCCGGTGCCATAGCCGCGCCGCACTTTCGGCCGGGCCGGCCAGCAGCACCGACGCGAGTTCGGCCGGCCACACCCACGGCGGTTCGCTGGTGCGCGGCCGTTCGATGATCGCTTTGGCGATCGCGTCAGCGGCCTCATCCGGCGTCAACCCGGGCAGCCTGCCCAACACCGGGGTGGGCTCGATCATCCGGGTGCGCACCAGCGCGAAGTAGATGGTCGTGACGTCGACGCCGTCGCCGTGCAGTTCCGGGGCCACGCTGCGCAGCCACCGGTCGAAAGCCCCTTTGGACGCTTGATAAGCGCCCCACTGCGGACCGGGCACCACGCGCACACCGACACTGGACACGTTGACGATGTGCCCACCACCGGCCTCGCGCATCGCCGGCAGCAGTCCCAGCAGCAGCCAGATCGGCCCGAGGTAGTTGATGTCGATCGTGCGCTGGAAATCGTGCGGCCGGTCGTACTGGTGGTGCAGCGACCTGCGCAGCGACTTTCCCGCGTTGCTCACCACGATGTCCAGCGGGCCGTGGTTCTCGTTGATCTGCTTGGTCAGCACGCTGACGGCGGCTTCGTCGCTCAGATCGGTCGGGTAGGCCGCGGCCTGTCCCCCACCGGCGTTGATCGCGGCCGCGAGGTCCTCGAGCCGCTCGGCCGATCGCGCCACGAGCAGCACGCCGGCCCCGGCTGCGGCCAACTTGCGGGCGGTCGCCTCGCCGATGCCGTACGAAGCACCGGTCACCAGCACGGTCTTGCCGGAGACGGCGTTGCGCAACTTGTCCGGGTCCGCCACGCGCGCGGGATTGGCCAGCCGGTCAAGAACCGCCGCTACCAGATTCATGGGTCCGGGTCTCCCGATCGCTCTTCGATCTGCCTCGAACCATCATGACCCACGGTCACCGTGCGGGTGCATGGGACTTCCCATCCCGCGACGGCGACCCGCAAGCGGGACTAGGCGGGATCGCAAGAGCGGCCGCTAGGCCGCTCGCAGCGGGTCACGGCCATCGGACTAGGCGGCTGTCAATCTCTCAGTTGAGCCGCTTGCGCGGGTCGACCCCCACCCGCTCCCACGCATCCGCCGCCCAGGGCGTGTAGATCACGCGCACCGGCAACCGGTTCAACACCGGATTGAGCGCCCGCATGACGGCGGCGAAGCGCTGAAAACGCTTCTCCTTCTTGTCGTTCCACTCCAGTTCGCACACCTCGCGCATCTGCGGCGGACACGTTCCGACGATCACCAGCCGAGCGTATGCGTTCAGCGGCGCGGACAGGATCCGCCAGATCGGCCGCGGAATCCGGCGCGGCGCCGGGATGCCTTTCCGGATGTAACCGGTGCCGTACAACACGGTCTTGTGCGGCACGAAGCGTTCCAGCATGCCGTCCCAGTAGGCGACGAACTGGTCGTAGGTCTGCGGCTGCCCGCGGTCACTGACGCCGTAGAGGCTGAACCAGACCTTGCTCTCCTGAAAAATCTGCTCCTTCTCGGCGTACGACAACCGCCGGATGAAGGTGTCGGTGTTGTAGAGCACCTGGTCGACGAAGGTCGCGTGCGCCCAGTAGAACAGCTCGGGATTCAGCGCGTGGTAGCGCGAGCCGTCGCTGATGGTGCCCTTGATCGGCTTGTGGAAGTCGCGCACGGTTCGGCCCCAGGCGTGCGGATCGTCGGAGTACACCGTCTTCATCAGGGGCGGACCGGTCCGCTTGGCCCGACCGATCGTGTCGCTGAAGATCACCGAATGGTCCAGCACGCCCTGGCCCAGCTGTTCGATGCAGTTCTCGGTGCCCGCGACGCGTTGGAAACCGAAGATCTGGGTGCGGTGGTCCCCGTAGAACTTCCAGATGAGCGAATCCGGACCGAGCACCGGTGCCGTCTCGTCGATCTCGTCGACGACCATCGGCGTCCCCTCGCGCACGCCGGTGTCGAAGTCCAGATCCAATTCAGCCGTCATGGTGTCCCCCGGTTGTGAAGCACAGACACAAAATTGTACTTTTGTTTCACCTTACCCTTAGTCGACCCAGCGACCAATGTGGTGACCACCACAGCGCCGGCGCCACACGCGGTGCAGAGAGAATCACAGTCATGCCGTCCAAGATGGGCCCACAGGCGTCGGCCGACCTCACCGACCTCGACCGCACCATCCTGGACACCGCCCGCGCCATCTTCGAGACCTACGGGGTGCGCCGGGCCAACATCGAGGACATCGCCGCCCGCGCGGGCGTCAGCCGCAGCACCATCTACCGCCGCTTCCCCAGCAAGGACGCCCTTTTCGAGGCGGTAGTGCGACGAGAAGGCAAGCTTTTCTTCACCACTCTGGACCACGCCACCAGCGGCCGGAACCCGCAGGAGGCGGTCATCGAGGCGTTCGCCCTCGGCGTCAGACTCATCCAGGATTCCCCGCTGTATTCGCGCATCGCCGAGAGCGAACCCGAGTTGTTCGGGATGTTCTCCCGTTCGCAGGTCTTTCCGATCAACCAGTTCGCCGACGGGATCGCCCACACCCTGCGCCGCTGCGGCGCCGACATGCCCGAGGCGGACCTGGCCAACATCGCCGACATCCTGCTGCGGGTGGCCGTCGGCATCATCGTGTTCCCCACCGACCGCCTCGACACCTCGGACCCCCAGGCCGTCCGCCACTATGCGGCGCACTACCTGGTCCCAATCATTGACAGCAAGTCCCCAGGTCACGCTTGTAGCGTGGTCAGGGCCGATGAATGACAAGCAAGCCAGTGCAGGATTGTTGTCTCCGCACGTGTTACGCGACTACGCGTTGCTCGCCGACGGAGAGCGGGGAGTCGTCGTCGGACCGCGTGGTGACTATTGCTGGATGTGCCTGCCGCGCTGGGACAGTCCGGCGGTCTTCAGCTCACTGCTAGGTGGGCGCGGTGCCTACGTCGTGTGCCCGGCCGACACCGGGTTCGTGTGGGGCGGCCACTATGAGAAGCGATCGCTGATCTGGCGGTCGCGGTGGGTGACCACCGACGGCATTGTCGAATGCCGAGAAGCGTTGGCGTATCCCGGTGATCGGCACCAGGCGGTATTGCTGCGCCGCATCTCCGCGCTCGACCGTCCGGTGCAAGTGCGGATCGTGCTGGACCTACGCGCCGACTTCGGCGCCGAGCCGATGCGCGATCTGCGCCGCACGGAAGGGATTTGGACCGGCCGTTGCGGACCACACCGGTTCCGCTGGACCGGTGCGCACGACGCGCAACGCTGCGCAGACGGTTTGCTCGAGCTGATCGTGCAGGTGCTGCCGGGACAGGACCGCGACCTGGTCCTGGAATGCTCGGACCGGGAATTGAAATCCGGCCCGGTGCGGCCCGATGACGCCTGGCGGCGGACCGAAAGTGCTTGGCACGACGCGGTTCCCGACGTCTCGGGCACCCTGGCCGATGTCGATGCCGAACTCGCCTACGCGGTGCTGCGCGGCCTGACCAGCAGCGGGGGCGGCATGGTTGCGGCGGCGACGATGTCGCTGCCGGAGCGCGCCGAACAGGGCCGCAACTACGACTACCGGTATTGCTGGATCCGCGACCAGTGTTACGCCGGACAGGCGATCGCCGGTGCCGGTGGCTACCCGTTGCTCGACGATGCTGTGCGGTTCGTCAGCGAGCGCGTGCTGGCCGACGGACCCCGACTCCAGCCGGCCTACTCGGTGGACGGCAGCGCGCTGCCGCGGGAACGGGATCTCGATCTGCCCGGTTATCCCGGTGCCGTGGTCAAGAGCGGCAACTGGGTGACCGACCAGTTCCAGCTCGACGCCTGCGGTGAGGCGCTGCTCCTGCTGGCCGCGGCGGCACGCCTCGACCGCCTCGACAGCGATCACTGGCGCGCGGCGCAGACGTTGGCGCAGACCATCGAGGACCGGTGGCGCGAGCCCGACGCCGGCATCTGGGAGTTGGCCGACAAGCATTGGGCGCACTCGCGATTGACGTGCGCGGCGGGATTACGACACATCAGTGAGGTGGCACCGGCACCGCAGGGTTCGCAATGGCGGCAACTGGCCGACCAACTGATCTCGAGCACCGACTCGGACTGTTTGCATCCAACGCGCAGATGGCAACGGGCACCGGATGATTCGCGGATCGACGCCGCACTGCTCATCCCGGCGATCCGGGGCGCGGTGCCGTCCAATGATCCACGGACGGTGAGGACCATCGAAGCTGTGCGTGCCGAGTTGGGAAGACACGGATTCGTCTATCGCTTCCAGCCGGACGAGCGGCCGTTGGGTGAGGCGGAAGGAGCATTCCTGTTGTGCGGCTTCCTGATGGCGTTGGCCGATCACCAACAGGGCAACACCGTCCTGGCGGTGCGATGGTTCGAACGCAACCGGACCGCTTGCGGCTCACCGGGTCTGTTCGCCGAGGAATTCGACGTCACGCAGCGCCAACTGCGGGGAAACCTGCCGCAGGCGTTCGTCCACGCGCTGTTGTTCGAGACGGCGCATCGGCTCGCCGACGGCGATGGCGGGCCGATCGGCAGCGGGACCGGTCGCCGGTGACCCGCGGCGCGTTTGCCACCACCTCCCGCGGGTATCTCCCACTGGTGGTCGGTTTAGTCGGACGGCTATGGCTCAGAGTCTGGCACGGCATCCTGTCGTCTCGACTGCTCACGTTCGACGGGTGGATCGCTTTCGATCTGCCCCGGACGGTGACCGCGATCGGTGAAGTCCTGTTGCTCGGCCTAGTTGCCGTCCACGTCTATGTCCTCACCACTGGGCCGAGTTTGCCCGGTTATTTCATCGGCTACGCGGTGGCACTGATCGCCGGTTGCCTGCTTGCCGCGACGGCGCTGGTGGCGAAGGTCAACGATGCTGTGCCGCAACGGGGTTGGTATCTCGGCAGCTTCGTCTGCGTGGTCTTCCTCGGAATTTACCTGGGCAGCAGGCTGATCGGCTTACCCGGCCTTGCAGCGTTGACCGGTCGGTGGGATGTGGCGCCCGGAACGTTGGCGATGGCGCTGGCCGCTGGCTTCGTCGCCGTGCACGTCACGGTTCTTTCCGGGGTGAACGTGGCTTATCCACGCCGGCAAGGCTGGCAAGACTGAACGGATCCTTCTGCGATGACAACTCTGGATTACCCGGCGTGGCTGCGCATCGAGCACTGGCTCAACGTGCTGTTCGTGACGTTGATCATCCGCAGCGGCATCGAAATCCTCGCCACCCACCCCAAGCTGTATTGGCACGACGACAGCAGACCGGGCACCGAATGGGCGCGGTTCACCCGCAAGGTGATGCCGCGCGACCGGTTATACGACACCCTCGACGAAGAGGAGACCTACCACCCGATTGTCGCCTTACCCGGCCACGCACAACTCGGCATGGGCCGCCACTGGCACTTCTTCGCGGTGATCGGCTGGATTCTGCTGGGCCTGTCCTACTACGTGCTGTTGTTCGCCACCGGCCAGTGGCACCGGTACTGGCCGGCTTCCTGGTCGATCTTCTCGACCGCCTGGGACGACGTCGTCACCTATCTGAGTTTCAACTTGCCGCCGCTGCTGCCCGGCGAACCGATGGACGCCATGCAGAAATTGACCTACGCCGGCGTCGTCTTCGTGCTCGCGCCGTTCCAGATCCTCACCGGCGCTGCGCAATCCCCCGCGATCGCAGCACGATTCCCGTGGTACGTCCGAATGTGGGGCGGTCGCCAGTGGGCGCGCAGCCTGCACTTCCTGGGTTTGCTCGCCTTCCTGATATTCATCGTGATCCATCTTTCAATGGTCTTCTTCTGGGGCTGGGGTCCGCTGACCGCCTCGATGATCTTCGGCTCGGTGCGCAACACCACGCTGGCCACGGTGCTGTCGCTGGTGATCATCGCGGCAATCGTCGCCGTCCATGCCGCAGCAACGATCTGGAGCCTGCGCAGACCCCGGTCGGTCCAGCGGGTGCTGGGCGCGGTGGTCAACCTCGCACGCCGGGTTCTGCTGCGTCCGCTGGATTCTCGGCAGGACTATCCTGCGGAGAAAATCTCCGAGTCCCATCGGGTCAACGGAAAGCCCCCGGCCAGCACCGAATACAAGGTGATGGCGGTGCACAACTTCGTCGATTGGCGATTGCGCGTCGGCGGTCTGGTGGAAAACCCGGTGACCCTGGACCTGGCCGCGCTGCGCGCCCTCGCCGGCCGGCAATCACAGCGAGTCATGCATCACTGTGTGCAGGGCTGGACCAGCATCGGCGAGTGGAGCGGGATTCCGCTGGCCCAGCTCGCGGACTTGGTGCGACCGCTGCCGCAGGCCAGGTACGTCTGCTTCCTGACGATGCAGGACAACGACCGGGACGAGCCCGCCTCCCACGGCGGCGGACAGTTCTACGAGGTGATCGACCTCGAACTCGTCTACAAGCCCCAGACGTTGCTTGCCTACGAGATGAACGGTCAGCCCTTGCCGATTCAACACGGCGCACCGCTGCGGCTCCGGGTGGAAACCCAAGTCGGTTTCAAGATGGCCAAGTGGATCAGCCAGATCGAGTTCATCAACGACTATGCCGGTATCGGCAAGGGCACCGGTGGGTGGCGGGAAGACAACGTCTACTACGACAAGAATGTGGAGATCTGAACATGGCCGAGGTACCGGTCCGGCCCGAGCTGTTCGACTTGAACGACGCTTCCCGACAACGGGTTTCCGAACAGATCGCGGCCAAAGGCGGCTACTGCGACGGCTGCGGCGCGACCGGCTTTCAGATCGGAGATGCCCTGTACCTGGGCTACCTGTTCCTCAACGAGGACTTGGACGCCTACATGATCGCGCTGACCTGCCGCAATCCCGAGTGCCCCAAGCCGCGCAGCGGCATCGTGCTGCACCGTGACGAGTTCTTGGCTCCAGACACCGAACCCGTCGCGAGTTAGTCTGTGGCCGAACGGAGTTGCGGCTCGGCAAGCTCGAAGCGACCGATCAGTGCTGTCAGCGCGCGTAGTTCGTCACACAGCGACCGGAATTCCCGCTTACCGGTCTCGTCGAGTTGATTCAACGAGTTGAAGTGCACCAGGCGGGGAAGGCGTCCGGCCAATGCGGTGCCCCACCTGATGCTGAAGTTGTAGATCTCGCCCTCGCTCACCGCATCTCGTTGTCCCAGCTGCTTGAGCGCCTCGATCTGTTCGCGGAGGAACTCGAGGTCGTCATCGATATTCACCGACACTCGGCCCCCTTCACAGGCGCGGTTTCGCCACGCTGATCACATATTTGGCGCCCTGCAGGGTGAGGTACACCCGGTGCGGGCCCACCGCCAGGCCCGATACCGGCGCGGATTGCACCGGACCAGCCGGTAGGCCGGCACGATAGTCGGCGACATGAACTATCGGTATCGTCTGGCGCGGGTACCCGATGATGCTGGCCGACTCCAGCACCACCAGCTGATGATCGGTTGCGGCGTAGATGCGGGTCTCGTCAGTGCCGAGCGCAAGCACCGGCGACGGCAACCTGGTTTGGGCCAGCACCTCCAATCCCGTTCCGCCACGGCGGGAATCGACCGCATACAGCACCGGATCGTCGCGGCCTGCCACGTAGCTGCGCGTCACCTTCGTCCCGTCTCCGGCCGACACCGCGACGTCCATGCGGATCGAACCGCGTTCCGTGGGCGGCGAAGACGGACCTTTGTAATAGCCGATACCCGACGGGCCGAAGACGTGGTAGTCGATGGAGCGTCCGCGGTTGGCCCCGTCGATCGCGTCCGCGGGAGCATCGAGCTTGGCGGAGGCCAACTTCCGATGTCCGTACTCCTCGACGGGCGTGACCGAAGACCCGTCGGCTGACAGCGCGAGCAGCACCCGCAGGCCCGCGTCTTCGGAGAGATACGCCGGCGCCGGTCCGGCGTCGACGTAGTCGATTGGCTGCAAGCTCGCCAGGTCGACCACCGCAACCCTGCCGCGCTGCGGTTGCGGTAGGAAAACCCGTCCTTCGTCCCGGCGACTGATTTGCAGGTTGCGCCCGCTGGCCAGCGGAGGTGAAAGCCGCGTCCGGGTCTTGGCCGGGTCGGCGGGATCGGTTACTTCGGCGAGTCGCTGATCGTCGGTGAGGGCAACCAGGGTGTTCCTGCGGTATGACCACACGGGTGCGTGCAGCGCCGCATCGACCGGGCTTGCCACCGTCTCGGGGGTGGCTTCGAGGGTGTGTCCGGGCGCCGCACAACCCGCGACCAGGATGGTGGCTACCGCGGCTACGGCACACCAGCAAGCCGACCGGCGCCGGCGGTCGTCGCGGTGCGGCTCCGCGCTTGTCACGTTCGCTGCTCGGTCAGCTTCTCGCGGGCCGCAGTGAACGCCCGGGCGCCCCGCAGCAGGGCGGCGCGGTCGTCGTCGTTCATCTGTCCCACAACGGTTTTCAATGCATTCTTGCGCAACGTGAGCAATTCCCGCAGCACCGTGCGCCCGCTCGGGGTGAGCTCGAGCAGGGTGGCACGGCGGTTTGTCGGTGAGACGCGCCGGGTGATCCAACCGGCCTCGGCGAGGCGGTCGCTGAGCCGGCTCGCGGTCGACGGCAGCAGGTTCAGATCGTCACCGAGTTCGGTGACCAGGCTCGGGCCCAGGCGCTCCAGCGACTGCAGTGCGTGCAGCGCACCCAGGCTTATCTTCTTCTCCATCTCTTCGAGCACCCCGACGTTGATGTCGAGAAATCCGCGGGTCGCCGCTTCCAGCTCGGCGGCAAAGTCATCGAACGCCCCCGCGGTCGCGTCAAGGCGACTCTTGTTCCGCGCTGAGACCATCCCGCTCCCTTCGTACCCGCACAATACATCCCCGGCTCATATATTGCACTGAGATTATCCTGTGTATTGCATGTCGTGCGCGCCGCATGAACTAGGCGTATTGTCCGGTGGGGAAGTTCGATCACGCCGAAAGGAGACTTGATGACGACGTCGCGCACTGTCGTGGTCACGGGAGCGAGCGCCGGAATCGGCCGGGCCGCAGCACGATTGTTCGGCACACGGGGCGACACGGTCGCTTTGCTCGCCCGCGGTTCCGCCGGGCTGGAGGCCGCCGCCAAAGAGATCGAGAACTCCGGCGGGCAGGCCTTGGCACTCCCCACCGACGTTGCCGACCACCGGGCGGTGGAGGCCGCGGCGGACGAAGCCGAACGCTCCTTCGGTCCGATCGACGTGTGGGTGAACGTCGCGTTCACTTCGGTGTTCGCCCCGTTCTACCGGATCAGCGCCGAGGAGTTCCGGCGCGTCACCGAGGTCAGTTACCTCGGATTCGTGCATGGCACCATGACCGCACTGGCGCGCATGCGTCCGCGCGACGCCGGCACCATCGTGCAGGTGGGGTCGGCCCTGGGCGCCCGCGCGATTCCGCTGCAGTCGGCGTACTGCGGCGCCAAGCACGCAATCAACGGATTCACCGAGTCGGTGCGCACCGAACTCATGCACGAGGGCAGCAACGTCCACATCACCGTGGTACAGATGCCCGCGGTCAACACACCGCAGTTCTCCTGGGTGTTGTCCCGGCTACCGCGTCATCCCCAGCCGGTCCCACCGATCTATCAGCCCGAAATCGCCGGGCGCGCGGTGGTATTCGCAGCCGAACACCCCCGGCGCAAGCAGTACTGGGTCGGCGCGAGCACGGCGGCCACGATCATGGGCCAGCGGGTGATGCCCGCGCTACTGGATCGGTACCTTGCCAGGACCGGCTACTCCTCGCAGCAGACGGCGGAGCCTGCCAGCCCCGACCGTCCGCACAACCTGTGGGAGCCGCGCGACGAGGAAGCCGGCAGCGACCACGGCGCACACGGCGTCTTCGACGACCGCGCGGTCGGCCGCGCACCCCAACTCTGGTTCTCCGAACACAGCCGGACACTGACGGGGGTGGGCGCGGCGGCCGTCGCCGCCACCGCGGTCGCCGCGCTGCGGTGGCGCCGGTGAGCGGGCGGATCCGATGACCGCACCGTTGCGATACAACGAGGTACTCCGAAGTGCTTGGGGCGCCGCGCTTCTGGTTGCCCCGGAATTCGTGTTGGGCTGGATTCACCGGGTGCGAGTCGACCGGAAGGCCGTCGTCGTCGCCCGAATCCTGGGCGCACGTCATCTGCTTCAGGCCGCCATCTCAGGCATCCGTCCCAGCCCCGAACTCGTCGCCGCCGGTACCTGGGTGGACTCGGTTCATTCGCTGACCGCGTTGGGTCTGGCCGCTGCCGACCGGTACCGGGCGCGGGCCGCACTCACCGACGCCGCCGTGGCCGCGGCGTGGGCGGCCTTCGGCGCACACGATCTGGCGACCGACACATCGCCACCGGTCCGACAGCGTGGTCGTGACCGGCTCGCGGCAGCGATCCTGCCGCGGTTGCCCGGCGGGCGCCGGCTATCGGCCTGTGCCCGCCCGGCGGCCAGTGCTGTCGGTCGACCCCAATCCCTTGATATTCCGGCTAGCAGGAGAGTGATGAACAGTGTCTGAAACCGTTGGCGATGTGTTGTTGTCCCGACTCCGGGAGTGGGATGTTAAACAGGTATTCGGCTTTCCCGGAGACGGCATCAACGGTCTGCTCGCGGCGTGGCAACGGGCTGGGGACAAACCTCAGTTCGTGCAGGCCCGTCACGAGGAGATGGCCGCGTTCCAGGCGGTCGGGTTCGCCAAGTTCTCCGGTGGCTTCGGAGTATGCGTGGCCACCAGCGGCCCCGGTGCCGTGCACCTGCTCAACGGGCTCTACGACGCCAAGCTCGACCACGTACCGGTGGTCGCCATCGTCGGGCAGACCGAGCGTTCGGCGATGGGCGGTTCCTATCAGCAGGAGATCGATCTGATCAGCCTGTTCAAGGATGTGTGCCATGAGTACGTCCAAATGTGCACAGTGCCACAGCAATTGCCGAACCTGATCGACCGGGCCATCCGGATCGCGTTGAGCGAAGGCTGCCCGACCTGCATCATCGTCCCGTCCGACGTCTTCGAACTGAAATATGAACCGCCCGGGCACGCGTTCAAGCAGGTTCCGTCCAGCCTCGGAATCAGCCCGGCGCGGGTCGCGGCAGACGACTCTGCGGTCCGTGCGGCGGCTGATCTGCTCAACGCCGGTGAGCGGGTGGCGGTGCTGGTCGGTCAGGGGGCACGCGGATGCGTCGAGGAGTTGACCGAGGTTGCCGACCTGCTCGGCGCCGGTGCCGCAAAGGCGTTGCTGGGCAAGGACGTATTGCCCGATGACCTGCCCTGGGTGACGGGATCGATCGGGCTGCTCGGGACGACGGCCAGCTGGCATCTGATGATGGGTTGCGACACGCTGCTCACCGTCGGGTCCAACTTCCCCTACACCCAGTTCCTGCCGAAACTCGACCAGGCCCGGGCGGTCCAGATAGATCGGTCCGGCAAGTGGATCGGCATGCGTTACCCGTATGAACTCAACGTGGTCGGCGACGCCAAAGCCACACTGCAGGCACTGATTCCGCTACTGCAACGCAAGTCTGACCGCAGCTGGCGGGAGAAGATCGAGAAGTACGTCGACAAGTGGTGGAACACCGCGCAGCGCCGCGCGATGACCGACGCCGACCCGCTCAACCCGATGCGGATCTTCTACGAACTGTCGACGCGGATGCCGTCCAACGCCATCATCGCGGCTGACTCCGGGTCGGCGGCGAACTGGTATGCGCGCCACCTGAAGTTCACTGCGGGAGTGCGGGGATCGCTGTCGGGCACGTTGGCCACCATGGGCCCTGGGGTGCCGTACGTGATCGGCGCCAAGTGGGCACATCCCGACCGCCCCAGCATCGCCTTCGTCGGTGACGGTGCGATGCAGATGAACGGCATGGCCGAGCTGATCACCATCGCGAAGTACTGGCGGCAGTGGACCGATCCGAGGCTGATCATCGCGGTCCTGCACAACAACGATCTCAACCAGGTCACCTGGGAGATGCGCGCGATGGAGAACTCGCCGAAATTCGAAGCGTCGCAATCACTTCCGGATGTGGACTACGCCGGGTTTGCGCGCAGCCTGAGTCTGCACGGCGAAAACATTGACCAGGCCGGGCAATTGGGCCCGGCGTGGGAGCGTGCGCTGGCCGCCGACCGGCCGACGGTGCTGGATGTGCGCTGTGATCCCGACGTTCCACCCATCCCCCCGCACGCCACTTTCGAGCAGGCCAAGTCGCTGGCCAAGTCGGTGCTCGGTGGCGACGAGGACGCCGCCGGATTCATCAAACAGGGGGTCAAGCAGAAGGTGCAGCAATATCTGCCGGGCGAGAAGGAGGACCGATCATGAAGTTGATCGACGAAGCAGTGCACGACATTCGGACCGGCCGGTTCGAACGCACGCTTTCGGCATTGACTGCGGCGGGTGCGGCCGTCACCGCGGGCGAGATCTACCTGTCCCATGACGGCGCCAGCTTCGGCAACAAGATGATGTGGTGGCCGGTCGTGGTGCTGCCCACCGCGATACCGGCCGGAGTGGCGGGGTTCTTCTCCCGTCGGGCGGCCAAAACCGTGCTGCCGGCGGCCAGCGCGGCGATCGTGGTGAACGGGGTGCAGGGCACGTATCTGCACTGGCGCGGAATCGTGCAGCGGCCCGGCGGCTTCACGAAGTACAACATGGAGTCCGGCCCGCCGGCCTTCGCGCCGCTGCTGGCCTCCCTGGTCGGTGCGATGGGTCTGCTGGCGGCGGTGCTGCGGCGGGAGGACCTGCCGGGCCCGCTATCGGACAAGGGGAACCGCTGATGCCGTTCCGTCCTCCCACCCAGCACGCGATCACCCCGCAGGGCCGAGGCCGGTTCCCCGGCTTCGACGTGCTCGATCAGGCGCACGTGTGGGATGACGTGACGGCCGGTGTGGTGTTGGCGCGCCTGGCGCTGCCGAACATGTTGGCGTTGTTCACCACTCACGAAGTCGGGATCGCAACACCGATGCTGGATCGGCTGCTTGCCCAGGACCGCGACCCGCGGGTGCCGGTGGTTTCCCTGATCGACACCCGGCTCGCCACGGCGGAGACCGACGGCTGGCACTACGACGACATGCCCGAAGACGGCCAGGCCTGGCGCGACACACTGGCGCACCTCGACCAGGACGCGCACACGCGGCACAGCGTCGGTTACGCCGAACTCGGCGAGCCTGACCAGGCGCGGCTGCTGCAGGATGTGCAGGATCTGGCCGAGAGCGGCGAATCCTGGCACGGTTTCGCCGCCAACCACGTCTGGAGCCTGTGGACGCGATACGCCACCACCGCGTTCTATTCGCATCCGTGGGCGTGGAACGAGATCGGTTTCAGCGGACCGGCTTACCCGCGCGGTTATCTCAACCCGGGAATCAACACCCGGGAGAAGTGGGAGGTCGCCGATCACGACGAGTCCGACCCGGCGCCATTCGCCGAACGGGTGGAGCGCGCCCGCAAGGCCGACGACGACCTGTCCGGCCGGGGTCCGGCGTGAGTGACTACCGCGCCGTCCGGGCGCG
This sequence comes from Mycobacterium sp. NGS67, assembly GCF_059812185.1. NCBI lineage: Bacteria > Bacillati > Actinomycetota > Actinomycetes > Mycobacteriales > Mycobacteriaceae > Mycobacterium > Mycobacterium sp. NGS67. Next base: position 181,750 of record NZ_JCALCF010000002.1, on the reverse strand, counting down.
CAACGAATCCGCCTGGCTCATCCCCAATGACGGTTCGCGAACCAATCACCGACTGCGCGCCGATATGCGCCGTTACCCCGAGGACGACGAGGTCGACGTCGTCATCGTGGGGGCCGGCGCCGGGGGCGGCACTCTGGCCCAGCGACTGGCCCGGGCGGGCTGGAGCACCGTGGTGCTGGACGCCGGCCCGTTCTGGGATCCGGACACCGACTGGGTAAGCGACGAGCGCGGCTCACATGTGCTGTTCTGGTCCGAACCCCGCCAGATCGGCGGCGAGGATCCGGTTCCGTTGGGCTCCAACAACTCCGGGCGCGGGGTCGGTGGATCGATGGTGCACTTCGCCGGCTACACGCCGCGCTTCCACCCCTCGGATTTCCACACCTACAGCGCCGACGGGGTGGGCGCCGACTGGCCCATCGACTACGCCACGTTGCGTCCCTACTACGAGCAGATCGAAGCCGAATTGCCGGTCGCCGGGCAGGATTGGCCGTGGGGCGACCCGCACACCTATCCGCACCGGCCGCACCCGGTCAGCGGCAACGGCGGGGTGTTTCGCAAAGGCGCCGCCGCACTGGGTATCCCGACGCGGGTGGGTCCGGTGGCGATCCCCAACGGCCGCTTCGGGAACCGGCCGCACTGCATCTATCGCGGATTCTGCTTGCAGGGCTGCAAAGTCAACGCCAAGGCCAGCCCACTGATCACTCACATTCCCGACGCGCTGGCCCACGGCGCCGAGATCCGGCCCGACTGCCATGTGTCGCGGATACTCGTCGATGACCGCACCGGTCGCGCCACCGGCGTCGAATACTTCCACGCCGGCGTGGTGCGCCGGCAACGGGCCGCTGCCGTCGTCGTCGCCGGCTATTCGATCGAAACGCCACGGCTGCTGCTTCTTTCGGCCACCAACCGCTACCCGCAGGGGCTGGGCAACGAACACGATCAACTCGGCCGCTACCTGATGGTGCAGGGTGCCCCACAGGTCGCCGGGCGCTTCGACGACGAGATACGCATGTACAAAGCCCCGCCGCCCGAGGTCAGCACCGAGGAGTTCTACGAGACCGATCCGAGCAAACCGTACCAACGGGGCTGGGCCATTCAAACCGTCAGCCCGTTACCGATCACCTGGTCCGAACACGTTGCCGCCCAAGGGCACTGGGGCACGACCTTGCGCGAATACATGCGCGACTACATCCACTGGGCCACCCTGGGCGCGCTGTGCGAACTGCTGCCCCAGGCCGGCAACCGGGTCACGCTGGCCGACGAAACCGACCGCCACGGCCTTCCGGTGGCGCACTTCGCCTACTCCCAGTGCGACAACGACAGGCAACTCATCAAGGCCGCCACCTCGGTCATGGAAGACATCCTGCGCGCAGCGGGGGCACAGGAAGTCATCACCATCGAGCGCTACGCCCACCTCGTGGGTGGTGCCCGGATGGCCGCCCGCGCCGAGCAGGGGGTGGTGGACGGGCAGCATCGCGTGTTCGGCGTCGATCGTCTCTATGTGGTCGACGGCAGCACCATGCCCACACAAGGCGCCGCGAACCCGGCGCTGACCATCATGGCGCTGGCCGCGCGTGCCGCCGACCTGATGTCCGAACACGCCCGAGGCCGGGCGGATCGGCGGGAAAGGTCGCTCGCGTGAACCGGATCGACGGCATCGACGTCGCCGTTTACACCGTGGACACCCCGGTGCCCGAAGCTGACGGAACGTTCGAGTGGGACGCCACCACCGCCGTCGTCGTGCACGTACATGCCCGCCAGACCTCGGGACTGGGCTGGACCTACGGTTCGGCGGCCGGCGCCGCCGTCATCTCCGAACAGCTGTCGAAGGTGGTGACCGGTGGCAATCCCGACGACATCACCGGCGCCTGGGAGTCGATGCGGCGCAGTTGCCGCAATTTCGGCACCCGTGGGCTGGTCATGCAAGCCATCAGCGCCGTCGATGTGGCGCTGTGGGATCTGAAGGCGAGATTGCGCGACGAACCGCTGACCTCGCTGCTGGGCCAGGCCCGCTGCGCGATTCCGATCTACGGCTCGGGAGGTTTCACCACACTCGATGAAGCTCAACTCGAAGAACAGGTACAGGACTGGCGTTCGGCCGGATGCACCGCGATGAAGATCAAGATCGGACAGGGCTGGGGATCCGCCGTCGACCGCGACCTGGAACGGGTACGGCAGCTGCGCGACCTGGCCGGCAGCGGAGTGGCGCTGATGGTCGACGCCAACGGCGGCTACACCGTCGGTCAGGCGCGCCGGGTCGGGGCTGCCCTCGACGATCTCGGCGTGGTCTGGTTCGAGGAACCGGTGAGCAGCGACGACACCGCCGGTCTCGACGTCCTGCGCCACGCCTTGTGCTGCGACGTCGCGGCCGGCGAATACGTGTCTGATCTCTTCGAAGCCCGTCGTCTCGCGCCCGTGGTGGACTGCCTGCAACTCGACGCCACCCGCTGCGGCGGCTACACCGGCTGGATGGCCGCCGCAGCCATCGCCGCGTCGTACAACCTGCAAGTCTCCGGGCATTGCGCGCCGGCGTTGCACACCCCGGTGGCAGCGGCCGTCACCAACCTGCGCCACCTCGAATACTTCGTCGACCATGTGCGGCTGGAACAACTGCTGTTCGACGGGGTGCCCGCCGCGGCCGGCGGCGCCCTGATCGCCAACACCGCCGGCCCCGGTCACGGACTGACGCTCGCCGACGCCGCCGGCCGGTATCGCGTCGGGCGCTGACATCGGGCCTGGTACCGGTCATTAGCCTGTAGCCGTGGCGCAGGTTCCCCGCACTCGCTATGCCAGCTGCAGCGAGGGCGACATCGCCTACCAGGTGTTCGGTGACGGACCGATCGACCTGCTGGTCCTGCCTGGGCCGTCCATCCCCATCGACACGGTCGACTCCGAGCCGTCGATGTTCCGCTTTCACCGGCGACTGGCCTCGTTCGCCCGGGTGATCCGCTACGACCAGCGCGGCATCGGGCTGTCGTCCCGGTTGTCGTCGCTGGACACGATCGGACCGAAGCACTGGGCCCACGATGCGATCGCCGTCATGAACGCCGTCGGCTGCGAGCGGGCGACGATCCTGGCCCCTGGGTTCACCTCGATGACGGGACTGGTTCTGGCCGCCGACTATCCCGAGCGGGTGAGCAGCCTGGTGTGCATCAACGGCGCCGCGCGCACGCTGCGCGGCCAGGATTACCCGATCGGCGCCGAGCTGGAAGCCAGCGATCCGTTCACCACGATCGCGATCGAACCGGACGCCGTGGAGCGCGGTTTCGACATCCTGCGCATCATCGCGCCGAGCGTCGCCGACGACGCCGCGTTCCGGGCGTGGTGGGACATGGCCGGTAACCGCGCCGCGTCCCCCAGCATGGCGCGGGCCATCATCGACGCCGTGCGGCACTCCGACGTGCGCGACACCCTGTCGCGGATCACCGCACCGACGCTGATCCTGCATCGCGACAACCGCAGCTTCTCCCCGGTCGAGCACGGGCACTACCTCGCCGAGCACATCACCGGAGCGCGCCTCGTCGAACTACCCGGCAACGACACGCTGTACTGGGTCGGCGACATGGCCCCGATGCTCGACGAGATCGAGGAGTTCGTCACCGGGGTGCGGCGCGGCGGGGACGCCGAACGGGTCCTGACCACGATCGTGTTCACCGACATCGTCGGCTCGACCGAGCGCGCGGCCCTGCTCGGTGACAACCGGTGGCGCGATCTGCTGGACAACCACGACACCATCGTCCGGCACGAGATCCAGCGGTTCGGCGGTCGGGAAGTCAACACCGCCGGAGACGGATTCGTCGCGACCTTCACCAGTCCGAGCGCCTCGCTCGCGTGCTGCGACGCCCTCGTGGACGCCGTCCGCGTGCTGGGCATCGAGATTCGGGTCGGCATTCACGCCGGCGAGGTCGAGGTGCGGGGCTCCGACGTGGCGGGCATGGCGGTGCACATCGCGGCCCGGGTCGCCGGGCTGGCCGGGCCCAGTGAGGTGCTGGTCTCCTCGACAGTGCGTGACATCGTCACCGGCTCGCGGCACCGCTTCACCGAGCACAGCGAACGTGCGCTCAAGGGGGTTCCGGGGCAGTGGCGGCTGTGCGCGCTCACCCGCGAGCACGCGCCGGTCACGTCCTGACTGCGCTTGTACGCTGGCGTGGATGGCGACTCCCGTTGTGCAGGACTCTGCGCGGGCGCGTCGGGTCCGGCTCGACGTGTCCGGCATGTCCTGTGCGGCGTGCGCCGCCCGGGTCGAGACCAAGCTCAACAAGATCCCCGGGGTGCGCGCCTCGGTGAACTTCGCCACCCGCGTCGCCACCGTCGACGCCCTCGACGTCGCCGACGATGACCTCTGTGCGGCGGTGCAGGAAGCCGGTTATCGGGCGGCCCCGCACGACGAGTCCGCCGTCCCGGACGCTGACGCGGTCGACCCGGACGCCGCCCACGCGCGCGGCCTGCTGCGGCGGCTGCTGATCGCCGCGGTGCTGTTCGTGCCGCTGGCCGACCTGTCCAGCATGTTGGCGATCGTGCCCAGCGCCCGGTTCCCCGGCTGGGGATTCGTGCTGGCCGCGCTGGCGGCACCGATCGTGACCTGGGCGGCGTGGCCGTTCCACTCCGTCGCGTTGCGCAACGCGCGGCATCGGACGGCCTCGATGGAGACGTTGATCTCGGTCGGCATCGTGGCCGCCACGGTGTGGTCGTTGGCGACGGTGTTCCGGCCGGCACCGCCGCGGGAAACGCACGGGATCTGGCAGGCGATTCTGCACAGCGACGCGATCTACCTCGAGGTCGCCGCCGGCGTCACGGTGTTCGTGCTGGCGGGACGGTATTTCGAGGCGCGTGCCAAGTCCAAGGCCGGCGGCGCGCTGCGTGCCCTGGCGGCGTTGGGTGCCAAGAACGTCACGGTCCTGCTGCCCGACGGGGCCGAGCTGGTGATCCCCGCCGCGGAACTCAAGAAGCGGCAGCGCTTCGTGACCCGACCGGGACAGACCATCGCCGCGGACGGTGTCGTCGTCGAGGGGACCGCGGCCGTCGACACCAGCGCGATGACCGGGGAAGCCAAACCCGTGCGCGCGTATCCGGAAGCAGCCGTGGTCGGCGGCACCGTCGTCCTCGACGGCCGGCTGATCATCGAGGCGACCGCGGTCGGCGCCGACACCCAGTTCGCCGCGATGGTCCGGCTGGTCGAGGAAGCGCAGGCGGAGAAGGCGGGCGCCCAGCGCCTCGCCGACCGTATTGCGGCGGTGTTCGTCCCGGTGGTGTTCGCGATCGCGTTGACGGCCGGGGCGGTCTGGCTGGCCGCCGGCGCCGGGCCGGACCGCGCCTTCTCGGTGCTGCTCGGGGTGTTGGTGATCGCGTGTCCCTGCGCGCTGGGTCTGGCGACCCCGACGGCGATGATGGTGGCGTCCGGGCGGGGCGCCCAACTCGGGATCTTCATCAAGGGTCACCGCGCACTGGAGACCGTCCGCGGCGTCGACACGGTGGTGTTCGACAAGACCGGCACCTTGACGGTCGGGCGGCTGACGGTGAGTTCCGTGACGACTGTCGAGGGGTTCGGTCGCGACGACGTGTTGGCGCTGGCATCGGCCGTGGAAGCCGCCTCGGAGCATGCGATCGCGGCGGCGATCGTGGCCGCTTCGCCGAATCCGTTGCCGGTCAAGGATTTCGCAGCGATTCCCGGCTGTGGCGTTTCGGGCATCGTGGACGGTCGCCGGGTCGAAGTGGGTAAGCCGTCCTGGATCACCCGGATGTCACCGTGCGACGACGCGCTGGACTCCGCGCGGCTGGACGGCGAGTCACGCGGTGAGACAGTCGTTTTCGTCTCGGTCGACGGCACGGTGTGCGCGGCGCTGGCGATTTCGGACACCGTCAAGGACTCAGCGGCCGATGCGGTGGCCGCGTTGCACCGGCGCGGGCTGCACACGGTGTTGCTCACCGGCGACAACAAAGCGGCGGCCGAGGCGATCGCCGCCCGGGTCGGCATCGACACCGTGGTCGCCGAGGTGCTGCCGCAGGGCAAGGTCGACGTGATCGAGCGACTGCGCGAGCAAGGCAAGACCGTCGCGATGGTCGGCGACGGCATCAACGACGGTCCGGCATTGGCTTGTGCCGATCTGGGATTGGCCATCGGACGGGGTACCGACGTCGCGATCGGCGCGGCCGACATCATTTTGGTGCGCGACGATCTCAGCATCGTTCCGCAGTCGCTGGACCTGGCGCGCGCCACGTTGCGCACCATCCGGTTGAACATGATCTGGGCGTTCGGCTACAACGTCGCGGCCATCCCGGTGGCTGCCGCCGGCCTGCTCAATCCGCTGATCGCGGGCGCCGCGATGGCGTTCTCGTCGTTCTTCGTCGTGTCAAACAGCCTGCGGCTGCGCAACTTTGGCCGCCAGTATGATTATTCACCATGACTGAACAGACATTCTCGGTCGACGGACTGCATTGCCAGGGTTGCGTACAAACCATCACCACCGCGCTGACGGCGTTGCGGCCGGTGAGCGCGGTCAGCGTCGATCTGAACTCCGAAGGCACGTCCGCAGTGCGCGTTTCGACCGACGTCGAGCTCACCCGGGAACAGGTTCAGGCGGCGCTGAGGGGCGAGGGCAACTTCACCGTGCTGGGCTAGCGCCGCGGTTAGCGCCGCATCCGCGCCAACTCGCGCAGCATCGCGTTGTAGGCCGCCAGATCGTCGTCGGCATAGTCGCTGTCGGCGTGGCGGTCGGCGCGATTCGCCACCTTACGGTCCTGCCGGGCCCACTGCGTCACCAGCGCGACGATGACGATGACCACCGGCACTTCGGTGAGGCTCCAAGCGATTCCCCCACCGAGGTGCTGATCGGCCAGTAGGTCGGACAGCCACGGCAGATTCACCGACCGGTAGAACATTTCGCCGACCGGCGACGTCATCGTCATCAACGCGATCCCGAAGAACGCGTGGAACGGCATGACCGCGAACAGCAAACCGATGCGCCCCGGGTAGGGCAGTCGGCGCGGTCCGGGATCGATGCCGATGATCGCCCAGTAGAAGAGATAGCCGACCAACAGGAAATGGACCGCCATGAACTCGTGGCCCCAGTGGTAACGGACCAGTGTGTCGAACAGCGGCGTGAAGTAGACGACGTAGGGCGAGCCCACGAAAAGCAGGAAGGCCACCACGGGGTGGGAGAAGAACTTCGTCACTCGGGAGTGCAACAACCAGGTCAGCCATTCCCGCGGCCCCGGCGGCCTGCCGTCGCCGGCCGGCCGCAGCACTCGCAGCGCCAGCGTCACCGGGCCGCCCAGCACCAGCAACACCGGGATGAACATGTTCAAGATCATGTGTTCGGCCATGTGGATACTGAACATCGCCGACCCGTACGCCCGCAGCCCCGAACTGCTGGTGAAAACCAAAGCGGCACAACCACTCAGCCACGCCACCAGCCGACCGACCGGCCACGAGTTGCCCTGGCGGCGCAACCCGAGGAAGCCGGCTGTGTACGCGATCGCCAGCACGACACCGGCCGTGCCGATCAGTCCGTCGAAACGCCAGAAGCTCAGCACGCCCAGGACGGACGGCGGCCGCGTCAGTTGGTAACCCAGAAAAACGTCCCAGCCGGTGAAGTCGTGCGTCAGCAACCGGGGCGCGGTCTGTACGGCCATCAGCGAGACCGCTGCCATGACCACCGTCATGACCAGTCCTGAGACCGCGCCGTCGACCACGTGTCGCTGCGACCGCAGGCAGCTTCCCAAGTCCGCCGACCACACCAACACCACCAGGACGGCGGCCACGAGACCCAGACGGGCGAACTCGGAGTCCAGGGCCCAACCGGGGATCAGCAGGTACAGCAGCACCGTCCCGTACGCCAGGACCAGCGCGCCGCAGACGACCCGCAGCACCAGCACCCGACGCGTGGGCGGCACGCCGAGCAGCGCCGCCACCGCCGCCAGTCCGGTCAACGCAGCCAGCGCAACCGCGAAGACGATGGCCGCGCTGGTCGCGTAGTCGTGATCGGGACCCTGCCCCGCGTTGCCGGTCACCGCGGTCGCGACGACGGCGAGCACCGTGGGTATCAACAGCACGACGTGACTGAGCCACCGGGTGCTGAAACGCAGGGTGATCGCGACCGGCACCGAGCAGACCAGCACGACAATCCAGGCCCGTGCCGCTTCGGAGAGGCCGACGGCGTCGAGCAGCATGCCCCTGCCCAACAGCACGTCTGGCCGCGCGCCGGTGTCGTGCGCGGCCTGCACGACCACCATCAGTGCGGCGGTCACCGGCCACCAGAGTGAAACCCGTTCGGCCACAAGATGAATCCGGAATGCCGCCGGATCCAGCAGCCCGTCCGGTGCTGGCCGCGACGTCACGGCGACCAATAGCAACGCGCCCAGACACAAGGCGCCCAGCATCGACGCGACGAAGTACCCGAGCGGCTCGGCGGCGCTGACGAAGGCGCCGGGGAACCCATTTCCGGCGGCGGCATAGTGCCGCGGCCCCGCGATCAGTCCATAGCCGGCGACTGCGACTGCGACGGTCACGACCGCACCGAGCAACAACGCGGTCCGCCCGCGAAACCCTCGCGCGGGCGACGTCGCGGCTGCGCTCAGCTCGTCGGTCTCCACCCCTGCAGCTTACGGCGGCACTTTCGCCGGTTCGTCGGTGCGACCGCATAGTCTGCGGGGAATGATCGAGGACCTGCCGTTGCGCTGGGCGGTCACCGCCCTGTTCCTGCTGAGCGCGGTGGGTGTCGCGGTCGCCACCGACCGGCGATCCTGGACCGCGAAGATCGGCCTCGCACTGCATCTCGCGATGGCGGTCGCGATGGTGGTGATGGCGTGGCCGCAGGGCCTGCAGCTGCCCGCGACGCCGGCCGAACTCTTCTTCCTGGCGGCCGCCGGGTGGTTCGTGATGACGGCCGTCCTCGCCGCCCGCGCGATAGCGACCCGGCTGTTGCGGAGCTATCACGCGGTGAAGATGCTGGCGATGGCGTGGATGTATGCGGTAATGGGTGGCCACCTGACTCCGGGTAATCCGCACGCGACACCGGATGTCTCGATGCCGGGAATGGAGATGGCCGAACCCGCAAGCTTGGCACCCGTGGGCTGGGTCGGCATGGCGAACTGGATATGGGTTGCGGTCTTCGTGGTTGCCGCCTGCGTCTGGGGTTACCGGTTCCTCACGCTGCGGCGCCGCCGGGGAACACGCCTGCGCCGCAAGCGGTTAGCCAGCGCCGTGCAGGCGACGACAGCGGCCGGCATGGCGATCGTGTTCGCCGCGCTGTCAGTGCAGGGTTGACGTCGAGTCACATCCGTGCGCGAGCAGGCTCGAAATCGGCTGTGCCGGCGCGTCGAGTTCGGTGACCGGTTCGATCCCGAGCGGAATCGTCGGGTAGTCCGCCAGGAACTCCGCGTACGTGCGTGCGCCGACGGTCATGCCCAGGCTCACCCAGCCATCCACCACCGACCATCTGCGCGGATTCCGGCGCGCCCAGTCGCTGTGGTCCAACCGGTGTTTCCACTCGGCGACGTCGAGTTCGTCGAGCGCGAACTCGTCGAGCAGCTTCGTGTATTTTATTGTCTCACTGCGCAATACGGTGATGTTCCGCCCTAACTCTGGGGCCCCGCCCAGTTCCGGCACGATGCCCAGGATCGCGCTCGCCGCGCCGTGGCCGGTGGTCACCTCTTCGGTCAAGGTCAGGGCGGGATAGGCCTGCACCGCGTGGCAGGCGTCGACGACCGACACCAGGACGTCGGCGGAGTCGCGCAGCTGGTAGTCCTCACCGAGCACCCGGGGAAGGCGCACGATGCTGAAGTCCAATGCAGGTGGGGCGCCGGCGACGATCAGCTCCGCCAGCGACTTGGACGCCGCATACGGATACGGTGCGCAGCGGGGATCGGTGACCCGAGCCGCGGTGACTTCCGCATCGACGACGAACGTCGACAGATGCACCAGCCTCGCACCGCGCTCGACACACGCCTCCACCAGCGCCGAGACCAAATCCACGTTGGCCGTGCGTAGTTCGCGATACGGGACGAGCACGTTGGTGTTGCCGATGCAGTTGATGACGGTCCCGGCGGCGGTGTCGCGCAGCAACGCATCCAGCTCTGGTCCACCGAAGTCGGCCGAAAGTCGTTCGATCCGTACCCCGTCGGTGGATCGCAGCGCACCCCACGGCCCCTCTTCAGGCAGTGCCGACCTGGTCGCCAAGACGACGTCGGGAGAGCGAACTCCGGATCGCTTCAGGTCCAGTATCGCCGCGGCGAAGCCGGTGCCCAGTATTCCCGACGCGCCCAGCACGACGATCGCGCCGTCCGCGTCGGTTCGCCGGCCGTCCCCCGCGGGCAGTTGCCGCGAAAGCGCGTCGAGGTCGCGCTGTATTTCGGCGGCGGTGTCGGCGTCCATCCACCCACCGGTGGACGCGGCGTCGGCGACCAGGTTGGCGGCGGTGTCGGCACTGATCAGATCGAAAATGGTGACCTGGCGCCGCAAGAACTTTCGGCTGTCCGGCAGGATCCGGATGAGGTCCAGGGAGCCGATTCCCTCGCCCAGCAGCGACGAGTCCGCGCGCAGCGCCGTGCCGAGTCGGCGGCTCCAGATCTGAGCGAGCGCGGCAGCCCGGTCATCGGTATCGGCGTCGTCGAGCTTCGTCTCCACGAACTGCGGCAGCGTCCGTAAGGTGTCGCTGTCCACCTTGCCGTTGGGCTTGCGGGGAACGTTGGGCACCCCGACGACGAAGAACGAGGACACCCCCGAGCTCACCAGGATCAGCCTGATGCGGGTGGCCGCCGCGGCGTCCTCGACGCCTTTCCGGGTCCGCGCCGTCTCGAACCACACGCCGAGGCCGCCGTTGTGCAACTCGACGGCGACGTCGGACACTGCGGGGTCTTCGGCGATGCGCCTGGTCACTTCCGCGATGTCGACACGCCTGCCGGAGATCTTCACCACGGCGTCTTTGCGTCCGGAGAAGATCGGAAACCCTTCGGCGTCAACGGTTACCCGGTCGGCGGTGGCAAACGCGCGGTATGTCGAACCGTCGCCGGCGGTCACGGTACCGAAGGCGCGGTCGTCGGTGCCGAGATAGCCCGCGGAGACCAGGTCGCCGACGATGACGATTTCACCGAAGGCAACGAACACGCTGCCCGGCACGATGGGACGACCCACCCTGAGCCGGGCGTCGGGTGCCTGGTCGCAAATACCCGGCACATAGGTGGCGACGACGGTTGTCTCGGTGGGGCCGTAGCTCGAGACGAGTGAGATCCGTTGTGCCGCGCCCGATTCGATCCACTTGTCGACGGCGCCCGGGCGGATGGCTTCACCGCCGACGACGATCTGCCGGAGATCGGAGTGGCGCATCTCCGCGATCGCGTCGCCGTCCTCACACAGCAGGTGCCAGACGGCGGTCGGCAGGTCGACGACCGTCGCACCGGTGACGCCGAATTCCTTTGTCAGAGCGCCGAAGTCACCTGTTTTCATGGCGGTGGTCCGGACGAGCCGCGAGCCGCACAGGGCGGCACCGAAAATCTCCTCGACGCTGATGTCGGACGTCAACGGAGCGCACTGCAGGATGGTGTCCTGCGGTCCCCACCCGTAGGCGCTGCCGGCCGCGTGGCAGAACAGCGCGAGCGAGCCGTGCGACACCCGGACCAGCTTCGGCTGTCCGGTGGACCCCGATGTCGGCATGATGTAAGCGGTTTGGCCGGCGAGGGACTCGTCGGCGGTCACCTGCGCGATACGCGCGTCGGCGAGGTCGCGGAGCGCATCGTCGAGGACCGCGGGAAGGTCTGCCGCAGTGACGTCGAGGGCGTGCGCGGTCAGATCAGCACCGTGCTCGCCGATTGCGGTCACCCGCGCCGCAACGTCGTCGGGGCGGTCGCAGACGCTGTACGCGAAACCGGCCAGGTGACAGGCGATCATCAGATCGATCGTCTTGTCACCGTCGTCATCGGTGAAGACCAGCATCGCACCGGGTGCACCGGCGTTCTGCGCCAGCCACGCAACCCAGCGGTGCACGAACGGCCGGGTCTGCAGGATGTCGGCGACGCCGGCGCCCACGAACCAGGCCGGCACCGGCGGCGGAGGCGTCCGCATCAGCCCACCGTCCGGAGTGAGCGCCCCGTCTGGGCCCGCCACCAACCATTCTTCGGCGATCGTGGCGATCGGCTGCTCCCATCGGGTCGCCATCGATTCCAGCGCCGTGGCGATCCGTGCCGCTATCGGTGTCTTGGTCCCAGGCAGATCCGCCCGGTCCCAGATGGCGAGGTCGAGGGTGCGCCGCTCTTCGTCCAGCACGCTCGCCACGGTCATGCCCTCGACGGGACCGATTGCCGTCGCTGTCGGTGCCTCGGACAGGAACGGGCGCAGGGCCGGCGCGCACGCCTCGCGGATGAAGTTGAGCGTCAACGCCTCGACGTGCGACGTCCGGTTGATCGCCAAATACATACGGCGGAAGTGTTCTTCACGCAGCCATCGACGTCGGACCGCCTTGACATAACCCCGGTCGAGAGCGCGAACCACGTCCTGTACCGACGCGAAGGGCGGGAATCGGACGGAGTGCGCCAGCGAATTGACCAGGCAGGTCGCGACATTCAGTTCCGGGTCGCCGAACCGGTTGTCCACGGCATGGACCAGCAGGCACTCGGTACTCTGCCGCAGGCTTGCGTGCACTGCCGTGGCCGCCGTTGCCACCAGCACATTGAGCGGGACCTGCTTGTCCTCCGCCAGGGCCAGGATCGCGTCGAAGGCGTCGCCGGAGATCGTCACCGATTCCCGCAGGACACCTCTGGCGGCGGAGCCCGGGGTGCTCTGGGCGGTCTGACCGGGTGCGCCCAGTCGCGCTTCGTCGGCGAGCTCACGCTGCACGGCGGGCGCCACTCGCTGCAGCGACTCTTCGACCTTGGCGTCTTCGCGTCGGTGCGCTCGGGCCAGTCGGGCCACACCCGTTGCGACACTGGGCACTTCGACTTCATCTCCGGCCGCGAGATGCCGCGCCAGGTCCGCCTCGACGATTCCGGTGGCGCCGCCGTCGACGACGATGTGGTGGGAGTGGACGTCCATGCCGGTCACGTCGCCGTGCTCGTCGGTCCAGACGGTGTAGCGCACCAGCGGCACACCGAGGATGCCGGCGGACCACTCGCGCGTCAGCTCCTCCTCGGCATGATCACACTCACCCGAACGCACCCGCACGATGTCGTCGAATGACAACCGCGCCACCAGTTCCGGATAGTCGTCACCCGGTTCCAGGACGCACAGTTGCACCGGGTTTTCCAGCACCGAGGCCTGCAGGGCGGTCATGAAACGGGGCAGTGGGAGCGGGCGGAAGCGGTATTGCTTCCCGATCAGGTACAGCGTCGGGTCGCCGTCCTGCACCACCCCGTTGTAGAGGTTGCGTTGTGATCGGCTCAGCGGAACCGCGTCAGCACAACCGTTTTCAAGCCGGCTCACTCGAGTACTCCAGCTCCCGGACCCAGCCCGCGATCGACAGGTTCTCGGCCAATCGGGACGGCAGATCGGATTCCCGGTCCACGCCGAGCTTCTTCATCAGCAGGACGAACCGCACGGAGTCCAGACCGAGATCTCTGAGATCGGTGGCGTCGCCGTCCATCAGGTCGGTTTCGTCGATGTACAGCACGTCGCAGACAGCGGCCAGGATTCGTTCCCTCGTCGTCTCAACCATGAGCACTCACTCCTACTCTGTCGCCGCTCACCGTGGCGGCCAGCGAGGCACGCATGACCTTGCCGGACTGGGTGCGCGGGATCTCGGTGACGATCACGATGGCCGCAGGCCGCGCCGCCGACTCCGACTGCTCGCGGAAGTGCGCGGCAATCGCTTGCTTGAGTTTGCGGCCCCCGAGTTCATCCAGCTCGGTCGCGGGGACGACGGCGAGTCCGACCAGTGCCCCGAACTCGGCGTCCGGGATCTCGTAGCAGGCGGCCTCCCGCACGCCGGGCACACCTTCGGCGATCCGGTCCACCTCGTCGGGCGCGACGTTCACGCCACCGGAGATGAACATCTCCGACGACCTTCCCTTGATGTAGAAGAAGCCGTCCTCGTGGCGCTCGAGCAGATCACCGGTGTTGACCCAGCCGTCGACCAGCACCTCGCTGGTGCGTTCGGGATTGTTCCAGTACCCCAACATGTTTGCCGGCGACTTGATCCACAGGGTGCCGAAGGAGGCCGACGGCGCAGCGTCCGGGGCGGTCGGGGTAGCGCCGTCCGGGCCGGCCAGATAGAACTCGACGCCAGGGTACGGACGGCCCACCGCGCCCGCCTCGATCTTGGCGATCGACCCATTGTCGGTGGGCAGACATAGTGCGGTGCAACCTGTTTCGCTCAGACCGTAGACCTGTGCGGTGCGGACGCCGGTGGCCTCGATGAAGCGCACGTCGGCCGCGATCGCCCGGGACCCGCCGTAGCCGACCAGGCGCAGCGACGGAATTTTGTCGTCGCTGGACTTCAGTTCGGCGACCAGTTTGGACAGCAGGGTGGGCACCAGGCAGGTGGTCGCAACCTCGTTGGTGTTCAGGATCTCCATCAGGGAGGTCGTGTTCTCCCCGCCGGTGACACACGCGCCGCCGCGCATCAGGCAGGTGAAGATCCACCACAGCCCGCCGATGTGCGTTGCGGGCAGCGGGGAATAGGTCGTCTCCCCGTCCACCCAGCTGACCCAGTCCAATCCGGTTTCGCGCAGGATGTCCGGGATGGCGAAGAAGGTGCGATTGGCCAGCAGCACGGCTTTGGGCTCGCCGGTCGTTCCGCTGGTGAAGATCATCGCCAGCGGATCCTCGGCGTCTTGGTCGACGTCGCCGACCTCGGTCACTTCGGCGGCGCCCGTCACGCCGGCGCTGACGTCGACCCTCGTCGCCAGTATCGACTGCAGGCCCGCCGGCAGCACCGAAGCCGCGATCCGGCTTCCGGGCGCGACGAGAATCGCACCCGGCGTGGTGATCTGGCCGAACCGTTCGATCGTCGCCGGCGGCAGGTTGCCGTCGGCCATCACCGCAATCGCACCGAGCCTGGCGCAAGCCAACACCGACAGGTAGGTCTCGGGTCCGTTGTCGGAAATGACGAGCACCCGCGATCCGCGCGAAATCGACTGCGCGCGAAGAGCCGCCGCCAGCCGATCCACTTCGGTGACGAGTTCGCCGTACCGGAGCGAGCTGCTGCCGTCGCAGCGGTGCAGGGCAATGGCCCCTGGCCGCTGTCGGGCCTGCTGAAAAACCCGCTCCAGCACGGTGTTTGGTAACTGAGACATGACGTGAAGTGCTCTCCTGCCGGACTTACGGAATGTTGAGTGCGGCCAGCTCGACCTCAGCGGTCGCAGCACCGCCGAACTCGTCCCAGAACTCGATGGTGCAGGGGACCGACAGATAGCGCATCGACCGTTCCATGACCTTGAAATTCTGGCACAGCAAGCGTGCGGAGAACTTCTGCGCGTGGATGATCCTCTTGAACCGCGACGAGGTGTTCTTGATCAGCATGCTGGGCAACTGCAGGTCGAAATAGTCGGCGATCGACCAGCCTCGCAGCACCGGGATCTCCTCGTTGAGAATGGCCGGCGCGAAAGCGCTGTAGGCGAGTTGGTTGAAGCAGATGATGAGTTCGACGGCATTGAAATGCCCGGTGCTGCGAATGTAGGCGGGGTCGCTGATACTGAAGTTCCCGTATGCGAGGACCGAATCGGCGGTCGCCTTGTAACTCGCGTCCTTCAAATAGCGGCAGCCCTTGTAGGCATAGGGTTCCAGGACCCGAGCGAGCAGGTGCTCTTCGATCGGCGCGGTGTCGCCGATGTCGGTGAATTCAACCGGTTGGGTGTACGGAGATAACGTGATGGTAGTCATACTGCATATCCTGGTGTGATAAGGCCGTCCAACATGGTCAGCCGGTGGGTGGTCAAATGGCCGGCGGCGGTACCGTGCTTTGCACGGTGCATGAGAACACGGTTGTCCCACAAAATGATGTCGCCGACCTCGTAGTGCTGGGTGTGAATGAAAGGCGATTTGTATTCGGTGTCGAGTTGACCGGTCGCCTCCATTAGTTCTTGCAATATCGCCGGGTCGAGGACATTCCCCTCTGTGTCCTCGATCTTGGTGGTCCCTGTCGCGCAGATGTAGAGAATCTCCTGCCCGGTGTGCGGGTGCCTGATCACCGTCGGCCACTTGATCGGCGGCGTGGTCCGGTTAATCTCGTCCCACACTTCCCCGATGGGCTTGTAGACATCGCTGGGACGAATCTTGATGTGGCGCCGTGGATCATGAGTGCTGAATGTGCCGCGCACCGGGTCCTGCTTGGCGGCCGGCAACGACTCCCAGACCCGGTTCAGGTCGATGAAGTAGGTGCCGCGGTCGTGTCCGGGCACCGTGAGCGGGAGCACCATCGAGAAGGCGAACGGCTCCGGCATGAACATGTAGTCGATGTGCCAGAAAGCGCCGGTTTTCGGTACTCCTTGACCCTGCTCGGTGGACGAAACGAAGATCTCGTGATGGTCTTTGTGATGGTAGACCGGCTCGTAATAGGGCACGATTTCTCCCACCAGCCGACCGAGCTGAATGAACTGCTCCGGAGTCGGGTGCACATCTTTGAGAACGACGAGCTTGTGCGTGTAGACGATCTCTCGCAGTTCTTCGGTGGTGAGGTGTTCCAAATTCGAGGGATCGAGTCCGGTGACCTGTGCACCGAGTCCCTCGCCTTTGACGTTGAGCGTCATTTGGTTTCCTTTGTCGATTGTCGAACAGAACGTTGTGTTTCGGTTTCCTCAGCCAGCGGGAATCGACCTCCTGGATAACGTTCGAGTGATTTCACTTCCGCCCCCATTGGCTTCCGATGAAAAATGAGACTGCCATCGATCACTCCGAGGATTCTCAAGAGATTCTTGGCGGATTCTTGGAGCATCAGCGCCGCCCCGGCGCGGTGTGAGCGTCATCGGGCCACGTCGCTGGAAGCAACGGCACCGCTACGCCCTCGCCCATCTGCCCGACCAGTCCGGACGGGACGCTCGCAGCGGTCGGTACGGTGCCGGCGAAGCCGAGTGGGCCGGACCCGTGCCCGCTGGCGGTGTAGGACGGTTCCGTGTCGCTGGCGGCGGGTATTGGCCCGTCCATGGTGGCGTCGAGGAATTCGTCCCGGTAACCGCGCACACCGGTGCTGGCCCGTCGTTGCCGACGGTCCCGGAGGCGGGCCGGAGTCGCCCGCGCCGCCGCCGCGGCGTCGATCCCGTCAGCCACGGTGTCCGGCGACTTCGCGCCGACCTTCGGCCCTGAGCTGACCCCCGGCGGCGCGAAACCCATGACGGCGTAACCGATTCCGGGCGCCGAAGCGGTGCCGACGGATGGCGCCGGGGCGGACGCGGCGGGCGCGGGACTGGCCACCTGCGCTCCCATACCGGTAACGATCGAGGGGACCGGCGCCACCGCGACAGGAATCTCCGAGACACCCCGATGGGCCTCGCCGGCCACCACGGGGACCGGAAGCAGTCCCACCGACGGCCAGCCATTCAGCAACTGCCACAACACATTCAACGCGCTCAGCGCACTGAGAGCCGGTGTGAAGAACGGAAGCAGCAACAGCGCATACGAGGCGTAGTACGGGTACCAGAGGATGTCGTACAACAGCAGCGCGATCACGGCCAGTACGACGGTGGTCGCGGGACTGAATCCGAGTTGCTGGAAGAACTGCAGAAAGTACGCGTACGGGTCGGCAATGAGTTCGGTCAGTTCCGTGAAGATCTGGGTGATCGAACCGGCCACGTCCGAAGAGCTCTCAGCGGTATGGATGGGTGGCGCCGGCTGGGTGACGGGCATGGCGGCCGTCGCCGCCTCGGTCGTCACCTGATAGGCCGCCATCGTCTCGGCAGCCTGAATCCACATCCGGGTGTAGTCGGCCTCGTTGAGGGCGATGGGAATGGTGTTGATGCCGAAGAAGTTGGTGGCCACCAGGACCCCGTGGACGACGTGGTTGGCGGCCAGCTCCGGCAAGGTCGGCATCGCGGCGAGTGCGCTGGTGTATGCGGCCGCCGCCGTCTCGTGCTGAGCGGCGGAGACGGTGCTGTCGACCGCGACCTGCTCCAGCCAGGCCAGGTAGGGGCCGTGCGCCGTCACGTACTTCTCGGCGCTGCTGCCCTGCCAGCTACCGGACTGGACGTCGGCGAGCAGCAGGCTCAGCTCGGCGGCCGCGTCGCGGTAGTGGATGCCGAGCTCGTGCCATTGCGCTGC
The DNA here is from genome assembly GCF_059812185.1 of Mycobacterium sp. NGS67. NCBI lineage: Bacteria > Bacillati > Actinomycetota > Actinomycetes > Mycobacteriales > Mycobacteriaceae > Mycobacterium > Mycobacterium sp. NGS67. Next base: position 163,572 of record NZ_JCALCF010000002.1, on the reverse strand, counting down.
GGCGGCGAGCAGCGGTCCCGGTCCCTGCCCGGCGCTCAACAGGGCCGAATGCACCTCCGGAGGCATTGCCATCCATATCGGCCCGGTCAGGCTTCACCTCCTTGCATGCGCGTCGGTGGTGTAGTCGTGCGGAGCGGCCCCAAAGTTCCCGATCAGTACAGTCAGATTCATGTCAGTCGTCGACGGCCGCCACCTGACCGGGGTTTCGGAGACCGCGCTGATCACACTGCATCAGCGAGCCACCGAGGCGGCGCGGCCGGACGGCATCATCGACGATCCGATGGCCGTCACCCTGCGTGACAGCATCGACTACGACTACCAGCACTTCGGCCGCACTCACCAAGCCACGGCGTTGCGCGCGCTGGCATTCGACAACGCCACTCGGGAATTCCTGTCCCGGCATCCGCGGGCGACCGTCGTCGCCCTGGCCGAAGGGCTGCAGACCAGTTTCTGGCGGGTCGACAACGGTGACCTCAGCTGGATTTCGGTGGACCTGGAGCCGATCGTGCAGCTGCGCCGGCAGCTACTGCCCGCGTCGGACCGGTTGCGCTACTGCGCCCAGTCCGCACTCGACTACTCCTGGATGGACCGGGTCGACGACAGCGAGGGCGTGCTGATCACCGCCGAGGGTTTGCTGCAGTACCTCAACCGCACAACGGTGTTCGAGCTGATCGCGGCGTGTGCGCAACGCTTTCCCGGCGGCCAGCTGGTGTTCGACAGCATTCCGCGGCTGCTGAGTGTGTACTCGCGCCGCCGCGGGTTCCGGCTGAGTAAGTTCTACACGGCGCCGCCGATGCCGTTCTGGTTCACCGCCAACCAATATGCCGAGCTGCTCGCCATTCCCGGCGTCCGCGCGGTGCGCGAGTTGCCCGCCCCACCGGGGCGCGGCAGGTTCCTGCGGTCCGTGGTCCCGCTGGCGTACCGGATCTCTGCGCTGCGCCGGCTGCGGGCTCCGACGACGCTCGTCGAATTCGGCTGACCGCTGCACAGAAAAGTCTGCCGGAGCGGGAATTATTCGCGCGTACTGCGCGACTATAAGGGCATGGACTGCGAGGTGGCCCGGGAAGCCTTGTCGGCTCGGCTCGACGGTGAGCGCGAGCCGGTGCCCACGGCGCGTGTCGACGAGCACCTCGGTGGGTGTGCCCCGTGCCGGACGTGGTTCGAGCAGGCGGGCGAACAGGCCGAGTTGCTACGACGGCTGGTCCAGTCCCGTCCGGTGATCACGCCGCTCGGGCCGTTCGGCCTCGACCGGCCACCACGGCCGGGGCGGGCCGGATTGTCTTGGCGGCGTTGGGCTTTGCTGTCGGTCGGTGCGACGCAGCTGGTGCTGGCGGGTGCACAGGGGTTGGGCCTGAGCGTCGGATTCACCCACGATCACAGCGGCCCGGGCAACCATCTCCTGCACGAGTCGACGTCGTGGTCGCTCGCGCTGGCCGTGACGATGCTGGGCGCCGCGCTCTGGCCGCGCGCCGCGGCCGGACTCGCGACGGTGCTGACCGCCTTTGCCGCGGTGCTCAGCGTCTACGTCATGGTGGACGCGGTGTCCGGGACCGTCACGATCATGCGGATACTGACGCACGTTCCAGTGCTCGTCGGCGCTGTACTGGCCATCCTGGTGTGGCGGCGCGACGACCCGGCACCGGTACCCTCAGCATCCGCGTCGGAGCCCGAGATCGTGTTGCCGCAGAACGCATCTCGTGGTCGGCGCCGCGGCCATCTGTGGCCGACCGACGGGGCCGCGTAGCCGCAGCGCGCCCTGGGCCCTAGTCCCGCACCGCGCCGAAGTTGCGCAGCCGCAAGCTGTTCGACACGACGAAGAACGACGAGAACGCCATGGCGGCGCCGGCTATCAGCGGGTTGAGCAGTCCGGCGGCGGCGATCGGAATCGCGGCGATGTTGTAGCCGAATGCCCAGATCATGTTGACCCTGATCGTGCGCATGGTGGCTGCGGCCAGGTCCAGCGCCAGCGGCACGACTTCGAGGTCGTCCCGGACCAGGATGACGTCGGCGGCGCCGATCGCGACGTCGGTGCCCCGACCCATCGCCATACCCAGGTCCGCGCAGGCCAGCGCCGGTCCGTCGTTGATGCCGTCGCCGACCATGGCGACGACGTGGCCGCGCTCACGCAGCTGCTCGATGACGTCGACCTTCCCTTCGGGCAGGATGTCGGCGATCACCTCGTCCACCCCGACGCGGGCGGCCACCGCGCCCGCGGATGCAGGGTTGTCGCCGGTCAACAGCACGGTTCGGATGCCGCGCTGGTGCAGCGCGGCGACCGCGTCGGCCGCCGAGTCCTTCACCGCGTCACCCACCGCGATGACGCCGCACGGGTGGCCGTCCACCTCGACGAATACCGCTGTCTCACCGCGTGATTCGGCGTTGCGCCGGGCCGCGAGCAGTACCGGCTCCTGGTCGGCGGCGGCGATCCAGGACGGTTTGCCGATTCGCACGGTCCGGCCGCTGACGCTGCCGCTGACCCCCCGGCCGGGTACGGCACGGAAGTCGGCGACGGGTTCGCGCTGCGCTGCGGCGGCGGCGATCGCCAGTCCCACCGCGTGCTCGGATCCGGCTTCCACCGTCGCGGCCAGTTCGAGGACCTCGTCGGCATCCCAGCCGGGCGCGACGGTCACCGCGCCGACCGTCAGGTGCCCCGTCGTCAACGTGCCGGTCTTGTCGAACACCACCGTTTCGACGGCGCGGCTGGCCTCCAACGACTGGTAACCCTTGAGGAAGATGCCGAGTTGGGCGCCACGCCCGGACGCGACCATCATCGCCGTCGGGGTGGCCAGACCCAGCGCGCAGGGGCAGGCGATGACGAGCACGGCCAGGGTGGCCGAGAAAGCCTGGTCCGGCTGCCCGCCGGCGAGCAGCCATCCCGCGGCAGTCAATGCCGCGATGACGAAGACGCACGGGACGAACACCGAGGCGATCCGGTCGGCGAGTCGCTGCGCGTCGGCCTTCTGTGCCTGCGCCTGCTCGACCAGCCGGACCATGCCGGCGAACTGGGTGTCGGCGCCCACCGCGGCGGCCTCGACGATCAGCCGTCCGTCGAGCACGATCGTGCCGCCGATCACCTGCGATCCCGGACGCGCCCGCACGGGTTTGGCTTCGCCCGTCATCGCGCTGAGGTCGACCGCGGCGGATCCCTCGACGACGAGTCCGTCGGCGGCGATCGTCTGACCGGGGCGTACCACGAAGCGCTGCTGCTCCTGCAATTCGTCCGCCGGAATGACCGCTTCGGACCCGTCGAGCTGCAGGACAGCGACATCCTTGGCACTCAGCGCCGCGAGCGCGCGCAGCGCACTTCCCGCCCTCGACTTGGCGCGGGCCTCGAAATAGCGGCCCGCCAGGACGAAGACCGTGACGCCCGCGGCCACCTCGAAGTAGATGGCGTCGCTGCCCAACAGGGCCTGCCACACGCCCCGGCGCTCGGTGGTCTGGTGCTCACCGAAAACGGTGTAGAACGACCAGATCGTGGCGGCGGTGATACCGACGGAGATCAACGTCTCCATCGACGCCCCGCCGTGCATCGCGTTGCGCAGCGCGACCCGGTGGAACGGCCACGCCGCCCAGGCCACCACCGGCAGAGCCAGCACAGTGAGCAGCCACTGCCAGCCGGTGAAGCGGGTGCCCGGCATCACGGCGAACAACACCGACAGGTGCGCCAGCGGCACGAAGAACACGGCGGCGACGGCAAACCGGGTGAACAGGTACCGCGCCCGGTCGGCATCGGGATCGGCATCCAGGTCGCCGCCTCGGCGCAGCTCGGCGTCGTAACCGGCACCACGCACCGCCGCGCACAGCTCGTCGGCCGTGACGTCCCCGCTGGCCTCGACAGTCGCGACGCGGGTGGCGAAATTGACCGAGGCCCGCACACCCGGCAGCTTGTTGAGCGTCGACTTGACCCGGTGCGCGCAGGCCATGCAGGACATCCCGGTGATATCGAGCTGCACCACCTCGGCGCGTTCGGAAGATGCGTCGGTCGTGGTCGTCGTGGTCATCGCGGTTCCTCACCTCCTGTCAAACCGTCCGATACAGATCAGTCGTCGCGACCGGCTGATTAGTTCCCGACGTATCGACCGCAGTTATGGCCTATCCTCGACATCCGTGGCGACTGGCGGCGACGATGACCAAATTACCCACCTCGCCAAATGCGCCGGTCGGGGTGACCGGGCGGCGTTGTCGCAATTCATCCAGGCCACCCAGCGCGATGTGTGGCGGATGGTGGCCTATCTCGCCGGCCCGGCCAGCGCCGACGACCTGACCCAGGAGACGTTCCTGCGGGCGATCGGTGCGCTGCCGCGTTTCGCCGGCCGGTCCACCGCCCGCACCTGGTTGCTCTCGATCGCCCGTCGCGTGGTCGTCGATCAGATCCGGCACGACACGAGCCGGCCCCGGACGGCCCATGTGGCCGACCTCGACGAAGCGCTCGCCGCCAGTCCTGCACCGGGTCCGCGTGGCAACCGGATCGAGAACATGGTGGAAGTCCGGATGTTGATCGACGGGTTGGATCCGAAGCGCCGCGAGGCCCTGGTCCTCACCCAGATCCTCGGTCTGTCCTACGACGAAGCCGCAGAAGTCGCCGGATGCCCGGTCGGCACCGTCCGCTCCCGGGTGGCGCGCGCCCGCGACGACCTGCTGCGCGCGGCCACCGAAGGCGACCGCGCCGGATAGCTCAATTGCGTTTCAGCGCAGGATGACTGCGGGTGAGCAGCGGCAGCATCCATTCGGGGGGCGCGACCCGGAACAATGCCGAGGCCGCCCGGTTGACCAGTCCCGGGACGACTACAGCCTTGCCGGCCGCCAGCCCGTCGATCCCGGCCTGCGCCACCTTGTCGGCGGGAATCCACATGACCTTGGGTAACGCCGCGTCGGCTTCTTCTTTGGAGAACCCGGCCGCCTCGCCGAATCCGGTGTCCACCGGTCCCGGACACAGCGCGGTGACGGACACCCCCGTTCCGCCCAACTCCCCACGCAGCGAGTGGGTGTAGGACAACACGAATGCCTTGGCCGCGCCGTAGGCCGCCTGACCCGGCAGCGGGCCGAACGCAGCCACGGACGCCACGTTGAGGATGGCGCCGCGCCGGCGCTCGACCATTCCGGGCAGGAACCTGCTGGTCAGGTCCACGACCGCGGCCACATCGACCTCGACCAGGTTGAGTTCCTTCGCCGGGTCGGACTTCGCGACGACGCCAGTCGTGGACAGTCCGGCGTTGTTCACCAGGATGTCCGGGGTCAGACCCAACGCGACGACGCGATCGAGCAGGCTCGCGCGGTCATTGCGGTCGGACAGATCCGCGGGCAGCGGGTGCGCCTGCGCGCCCAGCCGGCCGGCGATCTCCTCGAGGCGATCGACGCTGCGCGCCACCAACACGACCTGATAGCCGCGCTGTGCGAGTATCCGCGCGACTTGCTCGCCGATGCCCGACGATGCACCGGTGACGACGGCGGCGCCGTCCTTTCCTGCAGGTGGGAGTGCCATCAGCTGACCGTACCCGGGCCGCTGTCCAGGCCCAAAGAGGTCAGCAGCGTTCGGCGCCCGGTTGCATCAGGCGGAAGCCGCGCGTCTTGCTTCTCGATACGGCGTGCCAGGCAAGGCAGGCGCGCGCCCGGATCGGCGCGACGAAGTCGAAGCCCGGGGGGCTCAGCTTCCCGTGGTGGAGTGCTGTCATGGCGTCGGTCCTGTCGTCGGTTGGTCAAATTGCAGCCCGTCCGCTTTACACACTCCCCGCACTGCGGTTAAGAACGGGCGAAGCGGCCCTGTGGAGTCCGGCACAATCGCCACGTGCCTGCCGCTCTTGTCACAGCGGTGAACCGTCAGCGCTTCGCAATCCGTACGGCCGCATCGGTCAGCGAAACGTCGTGCCCCGCCGTACATCGAACGCGGGGGACGACGGCGGCGCCGCATCCGTCGTGGACGAGTTCCATGGCGCCGGCTTCACCCTGCAGGGACCTGCCGAATTCGATCAGGCTGATCAGCACCGGGAACAGTTCGCGGCCACGCTCGGTGAGCACGTACTCGTAGCGGGTGCGCTGCCCGGGTTCCTGGTACGGCCGCTTTTCCAGCAGTCCGGCATCGACGAGTTGCCGGAGCCGTTTGGCGGCGATCTGTTCGGTCACTCCGGCGCGGCGGGCCAGTTCGTCGAAACGCCTTCCGCCGAAGAATGTTTCACGCAGCAAGACCATGGCCGAGTGGGTGCCGATGAACTGCAGCGCATATTCCATCGGGCACCAATCGGCCACCGTCCAGCGGTCCCGGTCAGCCAGCCCACCCGACAGCTTCACGTGACTCCGATCTCGTTGCGGCGGTTAGGGATTGAGAATCAGGCAATTGCTGGTCGCGGATGCCAACAACTTGCCGGTGCCACTGGTCAGCACTGCTTCGGCCAGCGCGGTGCGCCGGCCCAGATGGGTCACCGTGCCGGTGCACCGGACCGGCCCGGTGTCGACGCTGATCGCACCGATGAACCGCACGGACAGGTCGAGGCTGGTGTAGGCGACCCCGGCCGGCAGCATGCTGTGGACTGCGCACGCGGCGGCCGAATCGAGCAAGGTGCAGTACATGCCGCCATGGACGGAGCCGATCGGGTTGTAGTGGAACTCGGCCGGCGTCATGGTGAAGACCGCCGTGCCTTTCGAAACCGATTCCAGGCGAGCGCCGATGGTGCTCATCACAGGTGGCGGCGGTATCTCGCCGGCGGCCATGGCCTGCAAGAACTCCAGACCACCGCGGCCGCGGGCGGCAGCTGCGGCGACCATCGGATCTGCCCATTCGACGGTGCGGGTTCTGGTGTCGCAGGCCATTTCGCTCACGCGCTTCATCGTCACCCCCTGACTAAACTCTAGTCAAGTCAGGGGCGTGTCGCCTCGGTCACACCTCGGCCGTCATGGCCGCCCTTTCCAGGTCGAGCAACTGCTCGCCGTGCAGTTCCTCGTCGTAGGCTCGGCGTCCGCCGCGCAGACCGAACAGTCGTTTGGAGACGAGCAGGTACACCACCGCTGCCAGGTTGATTGCCAGCGTCACCACCCGGGTCATCGTGACGCCTTTGAGCAGGTCATGGATCTCCAGCGGCAGAAACAGCGACGTGGCCACCACCGCCAGGTACTCCCCCCAGCGTTTCAGTAGCCACAAGCCGACGCCTTCAACAACCTGCAGCACCGCGTAGGCGCCGAGCATGCAGGTGATCAACGCCAGCGTGGACGGTTTCGCGGCCAGTGCCTTCTCCAGTTCTTGGACGGCGGTCATCTGGTCGACCTTGAATCCGGCTGCACGGAAGATCGGCAGGTCCCGGTCCAGGGTGGCCTGGATGGCACCGCGGGAACCGCGGAAGGTCCACACCGCCCACGCTGCGAGTGCCAACACCACCGCCCGCAGCAGGCGCTCGACAGCCAGCGCGCGGATGATGATGGCCTGCCGCAACGCCTTGCCCCTGGTTATCAGCGGCGCATCTTCGGGACGGCCGCGCCCGTGCGGCTCGCCCAGGGCGAAGTCACCGCATCGTAGGCAGCGCCACGCCTCCCCGAGTTCGGTTGTGGCACTGAGCCTTTCGGCCAATGCCTCGTCGTCGGGCGCGTAGGTGGCATGACCGGTGAGCGCGCAGGTGACCAGTTCCCACCGGTTGACCGTACGGTTCTCCTTTTTGGCCACGTGCGCTCCTTCGGAACCGATCGCGGCCGAATCGATGCCGCGGATGCGCCGATCATTCAATGCCGGAAGCAAACCACGCAAGGGGAACGCGCGTATCGGGCGCCATGCCTACTGTTGCGACACCAACTCGGCTTCCTGCACCAACCGGCTACCTATCGACCGGATCTGGCGAGCCGTGATGGCGCTGAGCGGATGGACCGCGATGATCAGTGCGACCTGCCGACGGGGACCGAACACCGGGGCGGCGATGGTGGCCACCGGTTGCAGTGCCCGGCCGTCCTCGAAAAGCGCTCCGCTGGCAGTGAATTCGACGAGCAGCTGATCAAGGATCTCGCGGACCGTAACCGGCATCTCGTCGTTGTGCAGCCTGCCCACCAACTGCGCGGCCCGCGCCAACGCGGGCGTGGTGCAGTCGACGTCGAACCCACGGTCGCGGGTGCGCGCCAGCACCAATCGCAGGCGCTGCACGCGTTCGGCATCGTTGCCTGCTCCGCGGCGGATCCAGTCGCGCTGACCCTCGGCGGTGTCCCAGGCGGCAAAGGCGACGCCGAACGGCGGCGCGTATGGGATTCGGTCGCCGGGCAGTCCCGAGGGTTCGGTGGCCCCGTCTCCCTCGAACGCGGTGATCACCAGCGAGTCCTCGAACCGCTCGACCACCGAGCCGGCGAAGCCCACCTCACGGGACACCCGCAGCGCCGCCGCGCGGGCGTGATGGGCGAGTGGCCGGGCGATGTCGGCACGGGCGGCCACCACCGCCAACGCCGGACCCAGCGTGAACGTCCTGTCCATCGGGTCGCGGCTTACCCACCCCCGGTCGCAGAGCGTCTTGAGAATGGCGTGCGCGGTCGCCTGGGTGAGATCGAGTTCGCGGACGACGTCGGAGAAACGCAATTGCCGGTCGGTCGAGCGGGCGAGCAGTTCGACCACGTCGAGTACCCGCGCGGTCGGGGCAGAAGTGGATCCGCGAATGGCTTGACTCCCTCTGACCGGTCTTCTTAGAGTTGGACCACTATTTCGAGAGTGTATCTCGTCTATTTGAGAAATTGCCGGAGCGGGGCGCACGTGACATTCGCAGCGAAGTACGGCCCGTGGGCATTGATCGCGGGGGCATCCGACGGCGTGGGCGCCGCGTTCGCCAAAGGCCTGGCCGAGCGCGGAGTCAACGTCGTGCTGCTGGCGCGCCGGCAGGCCGTGCTGGATCAGGTTGCCGCCGAGATCAATTCGACGACATCTGTTCAAACCCGCACCCTCGCAGTGGATCTCGCGCAACCACACGCGTCGAGCACCATCGTCGAGGCGGTTGGTGACCTCGACATCGGATTCCTGGTGTACTGCGCCGGTGCCGACCCCGATTTCCAGCCGTTCCTGACCAATCCACTCGCCGCCGCGGAGTCGATGGTGCAGCGCAACTGCGTGGTGCCGATGCAGTTGTGCCACCATTTCGCTGCGCAGATGGTGGCGCGGGGACGCGGTGGGATCGTCATCTTCGGCTCGGGCGCCGGATTCGCCGGGGGCCCGAACATGGTGGCCTACGGTGCATCCAAGGCTTTCGGCATGGTCTTCGCCGAAGCGTTGTGGGCTGAACTCCACGACAGAGGTGTCGATGTCCTGGGGCTGATCTTGGGCAAGACCAACACGCCCGCCTTGCGTGAACTCGAATACAGCCGCGGTCAGATCGCCTCGCCCGACGACGTCCCGCCGGGCGCGGCCAGCGTCGAGGACGTCATCGCCGAGGCGTTCGAGAACCTGACCAACGGGCCGACCTGGATCGTCGGCGACGACATGCGGGCCGCAATGCAGATGTTGGGTTCGCTCCCGCGCAATCAGGCTGTCGAACTCATCTCACAGGCCAGTGCTGCGGCGATGGGCTCAGACGGCTGACGGTTGGATCGGCGCGCGCCAGGTGATCAGGACCCGGCCGTAGCGCAGGCGCCGAATGCGGGCATCGGGCAGTACCGCGCCGAGATGGGTCCGCAGTTGCGAAAAAGTGTCGGGCGGCGGCCATTTGATGGGAGCACTGTGCTCCCACTTACCTTTGACGCGATTGACCACGGCGCATGCCAACCCACTGCTGAGATGCCACAACCCCTGTCGCAGTGACGGTTTGACGAAGGTGACGACGGTCAGGGTGCCGCCGGGCAGCACCAGTCCGGCGAACCGGGCCAGCGCCGCCCGGGTGTCCTCGATATGGTGCAGAGCCGCATTGGACACCACCGCGTCGAACCGGGACAGGTCCGCGGTCATCACGTCACCGTGCGTCCAACGAACCCGGGCATCGGCAAAGCGAGATTGGGCACGCCGCAGGACGGGCGCGTCGATGTCGATCGCGGTGACCTCGGGAAACCGCTCGGCCAAGCGGGCGGCCAGGAAACCGTCGCCGCAACCTACGTCGAGAATCTGCCGGGCATCGACGGGGACGGTGGATTCGACCAGTCCGTCGTAGTGGATATTGATATTCCACGGTTGTTCGGCCGACACCCCGTCCAACCTAGCCGCGGACATCCTATTCTTCGGTTGGGATCTGGCCCGGAAGGAGATGCAATGACCGCAACTCGAGAAGTTCTCGCCGTGATCGGCGCCGGCGGTATGGGTCTGGCCATCGCGCGGCGACTCGGTTCCGGCAAGACGGTGCTGCTGGCCGACAACAGCGAGGCGAAGCTGATCTCGGCGACCGAAGCGCTGGCGGCCGACGGCTACGAGATCGAGAACCAGCGTGTCGACGTCTCGTCAGCGGAGTCGGTGCGCGCGCTGGCCGACTTCGCCGGCTCCCTCGGGCCCGTGACTCAGGTGGCGCACACCGCCGGTCTGTCCCCGGCGCAAGCCTCGGCACAGGCCGTGATGGCCGTCGACCTGCTCGGTGTCGCCTTGGTGCTGCAGGATTTCGGTGACATCGTCGCGCCGGGCGGTGCCGGTGTCGTGATCGCGAGCATGGCCGGCCACATGTTCCCGCCGATGGACGCCGAGCGGGAAAGGGCGCTGGCGCACAACCCGCCCGGCGAACTGCTGGGCCTGGACTTCGTCAGCAGTATCACCGAATCGACAATGGCTTATCCGATCGCCAAGCAGGCCAACCTGCTTCGCGTACGCGCGGCCAGCGCGCACTGGGGCCGCCGCGGCGCCCGGATCAACTCGATCAGCCCCGGCATCATCTCCACGCCGATGTCGCAGGAAGAACTCGCCTCCCCCGTCGGGGACGGCATGCGCGCGATGATCGCGATGTCGGCGACCGGCCGGATCGGGACCCCCGACGACATCGCGGCCGCTGCGGCCTTCCTGCTCGGTCCGCAAGCGACTTTCATCACCGGTACCGATCTGCTGGTCGACGGCGGCGTGATTGCCGCCGTCAAGGCCGGGAACCCCTGAGACCTCAGACGAGGTAATAGAGCTCCGGTTGCTCGGTGTGGTCGGCCTTGGTCCTCGCGTGCGCGTAACGCACCGCGCGGAGGGTCGCCGAGAATTCCTTGTCCTCTTCGGGAAAGACGTGTTCGGCGGGAAACCACCGCGAGAAGCCGACGTTGTTCAATACCGCGAGGGTGTCCGCGCGCACCCCGGCCAGTAGCACCGTCGTCCCGTGGTTGGTCAGGTCATGGAGAAAGTGCTCGATGCGTTCGATGCAGACGACGTCGGGATGTCGTACCCGCTTGAGGCGGAGGATCACGATCTTGCCTTCGTCTTCGGCCCTGATCCGCTCCTGCAGTTCCGAGAGGTGGCGGTCCAATTCCGGTGCGGCCCCGAAGAACAATTCCCCCTCCAGGTCATAGATGACCGTCTCGGGGTCCGACGGATCTCCCGGAACACGTTCCCGGACAACACGTTCGGGAGTCACTACCAGTTCCTTGGCCCGCAGCTTCGCCGCGCGCGGCACGAACAGCAGGATCGACAGGATCACCCCCAGCAGCACCGCCTTGTCCAGATCGATCGCTATCCCGGTGAATGCCGTCACGGCGACCAGCCCGGCGTCGTACCGGGAGGCTTTCAGCGTGTAGATCAATCTCTTGAAGTCGACCAACCGCGCGGCGGTGACCAGCAGCAGCCCCGCCAGTGCCGGCTGCGGAACATAACGCAGCAGCGGCGCGAACAACAGCAGGGCCACCGCAACCGTTGCGGCCGAGACGATCCCGGAGAACCTCGTCGCCGCGCCGGACTGGTGGTTGATGGCCGACCGGGACAGCGATCCCGAGCCGGGAATGCTCTGGAAGAAACCGCCGCCGAGGTTGGCCAGGCCTTCGGCCATGATCTGCCGGTTGTAGTCGATTTTCTGTTGAGTCTGATGCGCAATGGCTTTGGCGATGGACAGGGCTTCGATGATGCCGACGAAGGCGATGGCCAGTGCGCTCACCGAGATCTCGGGCAGCCAACTGGTATGAACCTCGGGAATGTGCGGGCCGGGCAGGCTGCGCGGCACCTTCGCGGCCACCGAGACCGCGGTGTGGCCGCCCTTACCGGGAATCGACCATCCCGCCAGGTAGGCGACGAGACTGGTGATGATCAGCACGGCCAGCATGTCGACCTGCGGTAGACCGAAGCGCTGCACCAGCTTTCGCAGCACCACCGCCAGCACCACGGCGCCGGCGCTGAGCGTCAGGGCACGGTAGTTGACCGCATCGCCGTGGAACAGGGTGAGGTAGACGCGCCGCAGCACCTGCATGTGCCCGTTGCCTTTGTCCTTGACCCCCAGTGCATTACCGAGCTGACCGACGGCCAGTAACAGTGCTGCCGCGGCCATGAAACCGATGATCACCGACTCGGAGATATACCGGGTCAGGTTGCCCAGCTTGAACACCGAGATGGCGATCTGGAACGCGCCGACCAGGACACTGAGCAGGAACAGTGCTTCGAAGAGTTGATGAGTGTTCTCCGAGTCGATGAACGCCAGCGCGGTGAAGACGAGCAGCGATATGGCGCTCGTAGGCCCGTTGATCAGATGCGAGGACGAACCGAAGATCGACGCGATCGCCGTCACCACGATCGCCGAGTAGACACCGAATTTCGGATCCACGCCGGCGATCAACGCGTACGCGATCGCTTGCGGGAACGAAATGGCGGCCACGGTCAGGCCCGCGATGACGTCGCTGCGGCCCTTGACCCAGTCGTAGTTGAAGACGCGACTCATGACGCCACCGGTGGTGCCGAGATGGTGTCGTAGATTCCGTTGTCGCCGAAGAAATTTTCCCGTGCCTCCACCCAGTCCTTGGCCAGTGCGGTGATCGGGAACAGCTCGAGCTGCGGCAACTGCGGGGCGTGTTTGGCGAGGACTTCGGCCTTGAACGGACGGTAGCCGTACCTGGCCGCCAACTCCTGCCCGGCATCGGAGAACAGGTAGCCGAGGTAGGCCTTCGCGTAGGACGCGACCTTGGGATCGGTGACGTTGACGTCCACCCACGCGACGGCCGGCTCGGCTTTGATACTGACTGGCGGATAGACGATTTCGAGCTCGTCCGGACTCGCGGCGGCTTCCCGCAACGCCTCGTTCTCCCACGTCAGTTGCACATCGCCGATGCGTTGGGTGGCGAACGAGACCCCCGCACTGCGGGCGCCGTTGTCGGAGACCGCGACGTGACCCAACAGCGAACGCACGTAGCCGGCCGCCTGTTCCGGGGTGCCGCCGCGGGTGGTGACCGAGCCCCACGCGGCAAGAATGCTGAGCTGGCCGTTGCCCGACGTGCGTGGATTGGGCGTCACGATCGAGACGTCGCGGTTAATCAGGTCGGGCCAGTCGTGAATGCTCTTCGGGTTGCCCTTGCGGACCAGGAAGACGATGGTCGAGGTGTAGGGCACGGAGTTGTTGGGCAGCCGGGTCTGCCAGTTCGCCGCGATCAGGCCGCGCTTGCGCAGCGCGTCGATGTCGCTGATCAGCGCCAGCGACACCACGTCAGCCGGTTGCGAGCCATCTATGACGCTGCGCGCCTGACGGCCTGAACCGCCGTGCGACTGCTTGATTTCCAGCCTGGTTCCGGTCTGCGCCTGATACTGATCCACGAAGGCTTTGTCTACGGCGGTATAGAGCTCGCGCGTCGGGTCGTAGGAGACATTCAGGATCCGGTTGGGGTGGTCGTCGGGCAGATTCTTGATTACGAGCGCGGTTGCGGCCACGACGATGGCGACGACACCGAGCACGTTCAGCCAGGGAATGTGCAGCCGGCGCAATCGGCGAGCCTGCCGGTCGGTGTCTACCATCGGTATCTCATTTCACCTGTCGTCCAAAAGCTTTGACGATGCTAACGACCGGATGACGGTGCGGGAGTGCTGAGAATCAGGGTGAGCTTAAATATGCGCAGTTGACGCATCGTTCGGGTGCCTTATTTATGCTGAGTAAATTTGACCGGCAACGCTGGAAGGGGCTTGATGAGCCGCCGCGCGGTGATGACAACTCTGGTATGCCTGTCGACCCTGGGCGCATCGGCCATCGGCCGTCCTGCGCCTGCCCATGCGGACTTCTCCATACAGCTGCACTGGAAAGTGCCCGGCGGTGGCGGGGCGGATCGGCACGACCAACCACGGATCACGAACGTAGAAGTGACCGGCGAGACCTGCGCCACGAACCCCACGAAAGACGGTTTCGTGGTGGACCAGGGCGGAAGTCCCTTCGGCAAGTGCACCTACAACAAGACCTGGGTGCAGTACTCGGTGACGGTCACAGGAGCATCGACGAAGACGGTCCCCGTCCGCATACAGCAGGTGAGCGATGTCGGCTCGTCACCCGTTCTGTTCGACGCCCAATGCTCCCAACCGTACTGGTGCATCTTCGGGCCGGCCCAGAGTTCGCGGAACGCCGACGTGACGGTTGGCGGCGCGTACTAGTTAGTTCTGGGGCCGGTGGCCGCGTCAGCGCACGTTGTACTCGTGCAGTCTCTGGTTGGCATACTCGCTGACCGTCACGTATCCCCGACCGTCCGGATGGAACGCGATCGCCTCGCCTTGGGTCTCGTCGATGACGGGGCCTTCCACTGGCTGCTGACTGAACGGCGACCACGAGCTGGTGCCGGGAGCGCGGTTCCACAGCAGCACGTCGTCATAGGTCCGCACGGCCAACTGCGAACCGTCGGCGGAGAAGTCGGCGCTGGTGACGAGTTGCTCGTTGGCGTCCGAAAGATCAAGGGTGGCAACCTGTGTCAGCGTTCTGCTGGCACTGCTGCTGCCCGCGTTGCTCCACCCACTATCCGGCGTCGAATAGACACGGGCGACATCGGCGTCGGTTTTCTCGATGAGCATCAGATTGTGGTTGACCGGGTCGACGGCCAACGCCTCCGAGTTCAGTCGCGCACCGTCTGGGTAGACCAGCCGGACCTGCTCCACTCCAGTGAGTCGGCCGGTGGTCGGATTGGCGGCGGTGCCGGTGACGATCGGCTCGGGTACTCGATAAACGGTTATGCTGCTGCGGGATTGGCCGTTGTCGCCGATATCACCGACATAAATGTAGGACTTGCCGTCCGGTCCTCTGGCGACCTCGATATCCTCCCAGTCGTTGGCTGTCGCGCCACTGAGCTCATAGGTCGCCAACGTCTGCCCCGTCTCGGCGTCGATCGCGAAGATGCGCGCCGAGTCGCCCGAATCGTTGTGCACCCAATACACATCCGGGTTGTTGATCCCCGCGTCGATGCCGGAGATTTCGGTGAGGTTGCCGTCGGTGACGGTCCCGCCGTTGGAAGCGACGACGTCGCCGTCGCGGGCCGCGTCGACGACATTCGGCGGCGACGGGTCGGTCGGCCCGCCGGGGTCGGTCGGCCCGCCGGGGTCGGTCGGCCCGCCGGGGTTGGCGGTCCTGACGCCCATGGCGCCGTCGACCCCGTCATTGCCGAGCAACCATCCGCCGGCGCCGCCGCGACCTCCCGGCGCCCCAGCCTCGCCACCGATGCCCGGGCCGCCCCGCCCGCCGACGCCGCCGTTTCCTATCAGTCCGGCATCACCACCCCTGCCCCCGGCCCTGCCCGGCGCACCGGATCCGCCGTCACCGCCGTCGCCGTACAACAATCCGCCCGGGCCACCGTCCTGCCCGGTGCCTGCCACCCCGTCCACACCATTTCCGATCAACGGGCGTCCGAGCAGGGTCTGGGTAGGCGCATTGATCAGGTCCAGCAACGGGTTGGCGTTGGCCGCCTCCGCGGAGGAGTAGGCCGCGGACCCCGAGCCCAGCAGCTGCACGAACCGCTGGTGGAATTCCGCTATCTGCGCGCTCAACGCTTGATAGTCGCGGGCGTTGCCGGCGAACAGCGCAGCGACGGCGGCCGACACTTCATCTGCTGCGGCGGCCGTTATACCGGTCGTCGGCAGCGCGGCGGCGGCATTGGCCGCCCCCACCGCGGAACCGATCGCGGACAACTCGGTCACCGCGGACGACAACATTTCCGGGGCCGCTAGCAGGTACGACATCGCTATTCCTCCGGGCAGTAGAACTAATCAATCGATTGATCATATGCACAGTACGGCCCAGCCGAGGGCTTTCTCCGGAAAATCAATCAATTGATAGCTTAAGCGGGCCCGCGGGGTGGTCCGTGCGGCAATTCGGAACCCCGGTCCGGTGCACCCAGTCGCGCGGTCGCACCCGCCACGTGCGGCGCGCGTAGTCCAGTTCGGTATAGGGCCACTGGGTCACAATGCGTCCGGACGGCGAACGGAAGTAGCTGTCGCACTGCGTCCAGATGGTGCGGTCCAGGTCCGCCGACAACCGATCGTTGAAACGCTCTTCGGCCTCCGGCCGAACGTCGATATAGCCACCGCGACGGGCCAGCCGAGACACGGCGCTGGCCACCAACCGCGCTCCGGCTTCGAGGATGTAGACGATCGAGTTTCCGCCCTGATTGGTGTTGGGACCGTAGAGCATGAAGAAGTTCGGGAACCCCGCGACGGCGGTACCGAGATACGCGCTGGGGTCGGCGCCCCACCGTTCGTGCAGCCGCCGGCCCTCGGCACCGACCACCTCGATACCCGAAAGATATTGCGACGTCTCGAATCCGGTGGCCAGAACGATCGCGTCGACCTCCACCACCCTGCCGTCGGCGGTGACGATCGACTTCCGGGTCACCCGCTCGACCGGTTCGGTCACCAACTCGACGTCGTCTCGCTGCAGCGCCCGGTAGAAGTCGTCTCCGAGCAGCACACGTTTGCACCGGAAGGGATACGACGGCGTCAGGGATCGGCGCAGTTCCGCGTCGGTCACGGTGCGCTCCAGAAACGACGTCGCGAACCGCGACCTGCCCGCCACGACCGGATCGTCGACCATGGTCGCGGTGTTGTCGTGCTGGAACTTCCAGATCTGCCATCGGACCCGACGGGCGGCCAGTGGATTGCGCCGGAAGCGCGCCAATTCGTCTGCGGTGTAAGGCCGGTCCTCTTTGGGCACCATCCAGGGCGGGGTCCGTTGAAACACCGTGAGACCTGCGGTGATCTTGGCCAGTTCGGGAACGACCTGCACGCCACTGGCCCCAGTTCCGATCACCGCCACTTTCTTGCCGGCCAGGTCGACGCCATGATCCCACTGGGCGGTGTGCATCACGGTTCCCCCGAAATCCCCGAGGCCCGCGATCGCCGGAAGTTTGAGCGCACCGAACAGCCCTACGGCGCAGACGACGACGTCGACGGACAGGGTCTGGTCGCAATCGTCGAGGTGCAGGTCCCATCGCCAGGTGTCGGGGTTCCATCGCGCGGAGCGCACCGAGGTTTTCAGCATCAGATGGCGACGCAGATCGAACTCGTCGGTCACCGACTCCAGATAGGCCAGGATCTCCGGTTGCCGGGCATAGGTGCGACTCCAGTTCTTGTTGGGCGCGAACGAAAATGAGTAGAGGTGACTCTGGATGTCGCAGGCGGCACCCGGATAGGTGTTGCGCCGCCAGGTGCCGCCGACTCCGTCGGCCCCGTCGATGATCACCAGGTCATCGATGCCCCGGCGCCGAAGCGCGACCGCGGTGCCCAGGCCGCCGAACCCGGCGCCGATGATCGCCACCTTGGGCGGGTGCCGACGCCGGGTCGCGGCGCGCAGTCGGCCCACGGCATACCGCGACCTCATGAACGATCCCGGCGCAGTTCGAAACCCGCGAGATCCCCGTCAGTACGCCAAGCCGCAAGGGTGTCGGCGTACTCGGTGGGTCCACCGAAGAAGAAGCTGCCCTGCCGGGTCTTGGCGTCCGCTCTGCCCTCTCGGTTGTAGTACCCGGGCGTGCAGGTCCTGGAGCGTTCCGCGGTAGCCTCCGAGCGCGTCACCACGGTCTGGACCCACTCGGCTTCCGCGGCAAGCGACGCCTCGACTTCGCCTACACCCCGTTGCAGGGCCCAGGCGATGATCCACGCGGCGTGCGTCGCCTGCACGTCGAGCAGATAGGGAAAGTTCACGGTCAACCCTGCCTGGGCAATGCTTTCGATGAAGCAGTTCGGAAAACCGTTGGTGCACAGGCCTTGGAAGGTGCGCACGCCGTCACGCCACCGCTGGGTCAGCGTCACCCCGTCGCGGCCGACCAGTTCGAATCCCGTCCGGCGGCAGTAGTCGGTGCCCACCTCGAAACCCGTTGCAAAGATCAAACAATCGAGCTCGTAGGTCGTCCCGTCGACAACTACGCCCGTCTCGCTGATTGCCTGCACGCCCATGCCTCGGGTGTCGACCAACGCCACGTTGTCCAGGTTGAACGCCTGCAGATAGTCGTCGTGAAAGCAGGGCCGTTTGCAGAAGTAGCCGTACCAGGGCTTGAGCGCTTCGGCCGTCGCTGGATCGGTCACGATGCCAGCCACCCGCGCCCGGATCTCCTCCATCTTGGCGAAGTCCGCCATTTCGATGTCACGGGTGCGTTGCTCGGGGCTTACCGTCCCGTCGCTGTCGTGGCGCATGACCGGAAGTTTGCGGGTGATGCTGGTCCAGGCGTCGGCAACCAGGTCCCGCTCCGCCTGTCCGCCGGCGGTGAGGACCTGAAAGTTCTCGATACGTTCACGCTGCCACCCCGGCTGTAATGCGTTGGCCCACTGCGGATCTGTGGGTCCGTTGGCACGCACGTCCACCGAAGAAGGGGTGCGCTGGAAAACGAACAGCTGCTGAGCCGCCGCGGCCAGGTGCGGCACACATTGCACAGCGGTCGCTCCGGTACCGATGATGCCGACCCGCTTGTCGGCCAGATTCTCGAGGTTCTCGCCGGTGTAACCGTAGTCCCACCGGCTGGCATGGAACATGCGGCCACCGAACGCGGAAATCCCCGCAATGCCAGGCAGTTTGGGCTTGTCCTGATACCCGTTGGCCATGCAGACGAACTTCGCGCGCATCTCGTCACCGCGGTCGGTCATGACGACCCATCGGGAAGTCTCGGTCTCCCAACGGATTTCCCGAACATCGGTCTGCAAGCACGCGTTGCGGTACAGATCGTAGTGCCGGGCTATACGTTGGCAGTGCGCAAAGATCTCCGCCCCGCCGGCGTACTTGTGTTCGGGGATATAGCCGAGTTCCTCCAACAGCGGGATGTACACGTAGGACTCGACGTCGCAGGCGATCCCCGGATAGCGATTCCAGTACCAGGTGCCGCCGACGTCGGCTGCCCGGTCGATCAGCCGGATGCTTTGCACGCCCAGCTCACGGAGTCGCACCGCGGTCAGCAGGCCACCGAAGCCCGCACCGACGATCGCCACGTCGACATCGTCGCTGAGCGGTTCGCGGGCAAAGGTCTGGTCGGCCCACGGGTCCTGCCCGAAACGCGCGAATTCACCGGCGATTTCGACGTATTGCGCGATGCCGTCAGGTCGCAGCCGCTTGGCGCGCTCCTGGGCATACTTCTGGCGCAGCGCGTCGACATCGAATGCGCAGCCGACAGTCTCGGTCAATGTCTCGGTCCCACTCGTCGTGCGCCGACTCTATAATCAATCACTTGATCGCATCAAGGGTCCCCCGACGACTATGCGGTTCCCAACAGCGCCCCGGTCACCAACACCTTCGACGCGCCGAGTGCCTCCTGGAACTCTGCGGGCTGCAGGGTCGCCGCCAGTTCGGTCAGTCCGTAGATCAAGGCGTAGACCGCCTCCAAGACGGCCTGCGAGTCGGGATCCGAACCGAGTTCGCCGTCTCGCCGTGCGTCCTCGACGATGTCGGCCAGGAGTTCGCGCACCGATTCGAAACGGGGATGCCCGTCGTCGGGCGTGACGTCGCGTTCGCCGTAGGTGCCGAGGTTCTCGGCCTGGATCGCCCACTCGAACGCGGCAAGGTCGGGGTACTCGCGGAGGAGTTGACCACATTCGTCGAGCACTGCTGCGATGCGTTCGACGATGCCGATCGGTCCGTCGGCGGCCTCCCGCAACCGTGGCATCGCGGTGTCGGATCTCGTCGCGATGGTGGCCTTGATCAACTCGGACTTGGTCGGGAAGTAGTTGTACAGGCTGGCGCTCGTCACATTCGCCATCCGGGCGATTTCGCGGATCGTCGCTCGCGCGTAGCCCACCTCGGCGACGCACTTCATCGTCGCCAGTATGATCCGCTGCCGCGTCTGCGCACCGGTCGCGCCGACGGGACGTCCCAACTGTGGGCGAGTCACGCGGTCGAATATATTCGATCGATCAATTGATTCCGGTCCGCGCGGAGGTACCCGGCATGACCGTCGGCTCGTCGCAGCTCGGGCGGCCGGTTGGAGCGGTTGGTACGCAAACTCGCCTCAGAATCATCGACGCGACCATTCGATGTGTCGCCGAGGTGGGTTATTCGCAAGCCTCGATCCGCGAGATCGCGCGGGCTGCCGAGATGACCAGCGGCAGCCTGTATCACTATTTCCCCAACAAGGGCGAGCTGCTCAGAGCCACCGCCGAGGAGATCGAGCAGATCGTCTTGCCACGGTTACGCGCGGCCGCCGCCGGATCCGACGATGTCGTCGAGCGACTCGAGGCGGTGCTCGACGAGTCCAAGCAGTTGATGCGCGACTATCCGTCATTGGCCGGGTTCCTGCGCGCCACGCGCGCGGGGGGCCTGGTGGAGTCGCGCCGCGAAGCACCGCCATACCCGGGATCCAGAGCGCTGCGCGACGTCGTCACCGAGATCGTCGAGGACGCCCGAAACCAGGGTGCGCTGCCTTCGGGCACCAGTGTGACCGCGGCTGCGGAAGCCATCTGCGCGATCACCCGCGGTTTGTCGGAGCAAGCGGCCAGACTGGCGCCGCAGCAGTACGACGCCACCCTGGACGCGGTGAAGCGCCTGCTCAGGGGGAGTTTGTTCGCTTCCTCAGCTGACAGGCCTGACGAGTCTTAGAAAATTCTCGGCGTGGCTGGACCGCACTGGTTTGGGACGTGTTCAGGCGGGCAAGATAGATGCATGATTTTGCGCATTCTTGGGTCCGCGGCAACTGTTGCCGCAGGGGTGAGTTCTGCTGTGATGACGTCCTCCATGCCGGCTGCGTCCGCCGAGCCATGTCCCGACGTGGAAGTGGTGTACGCCAGGGGTACCGGCGAGGAAGGGCTGGGGGCGACGGGTGACGCGTTCGTCGACGCGCTGCGGCCGCGTATCGGCGCGCAATCGTTGAACGTGTACTCGGTCAACTACCCGGCCAGCGAGGAGTGGGCAACCGGCATCGACGGCATCAGGGACGCCGGCGCCCACGTGAATTCGATGGCCGGGGCCTGCCCGAAGACCAAAATGGTGCTCTCGGGCTTCTCCCAGGGCGCGGCAGTCATGGGCTTCGTCACGTCGGCCCGGGTGCCCGACGGAGTAGACCCGGCCACCGTTCCCAAACCGCTGGATCCTGCCGTGGCCGAGCACGTCTCCGCGGTGGTGCTGTTCGGCACACCGAACACGCGGGCCATGGAGTTCCTGGGTCAGCCGCAGGTTGCGATCGGCCCGCTCTACCAGGCGAAAACCCTGAAGATCTGCGCCACCGACGACCCGGTGTGCTCGGAGGGAATGAACTTCGCCGCGCACAACTCCTACGCCAATGACGCGGCGGCGATCGATCAGGGTGCGGCCTTCGCGGCCAGCCGGGTGGGGGCGGCGGGACCGGCTCCCGTGCCCGCTCCGCCGGGCTTCGGGGAATGAACTTTCGACAGCACCGCGGAACTAGGCGTACCGGTCGCGCAATCTGGTGAGCGTGGCCTCGATGCCGCTCGCGTTGTTCTTGGCGAAGCCCAGCCGCTCGTAGTACTTCAGCGTGTTCTTGACGGTTCCGGCGTCGTGATAGTCGAAGGTCTCGGTGACCAGGGTGAGCGTCGGCGAAAGCGCCTCGAATTCCCAGCGCCACCGGTGACCCAGCGGATGGCGCCATTCGACCACCTTGTCCGGTTGTAGGACGGTCACGGTGCTAGTGATGCGGTAGGGCAACCCCAGCATTTTCATGTTGGTCGAGAATTTGGAACCCTCGACCAGATTTGCAGGCGCCTTGACGTTGTCGCGAACGGTGCCCGATCCGTCGAGTTCGCTGTGGCGCCGGGGATCGGCGGCCATCTCGAAGAGTTCGGCAGCCGGGGCGGCCACCTCGACCGACCGACTGACTCGCCGGGGTCCTGCGTCGACAACGGTGACGGTCATCGGGTGTCCTTCCTGCTACGACGGCCCTCGGCCGCGAGGGCGTTTTCCAGCGTAGGCGTCGGCCGTGTGATTGCTACAACAGTCGGATCACCACCGGCGTTCCTCGCGGATTGGCCGCGCGGGTCGTGGTACGGTTCGCTGCTGTGGTGTCGTCGCTGGTCAACGTAGGTAGCAGCCCCCTTTCGGGCGCGCCCGGATCCCGCGATGTCTGAGCTGAACCGCCGCCGTTTCCTGGGGTCCCTGGCCGCCTCCACCATCGCCAGCGTGGGCCTGGCCCGGTGCATGGTCGATCCGCAGCCGCGGACGTTCGCCCAGACGCCGGCGGCCGCCGAGGTCGTGCCGCCTGCCGGTCCGACCCTCGCGGGCCTGCTGCCGCCGCCCCTTCCGAGCGCCCGCGTCCAACTGCCCGGCGGTGGCGTGCTCAGCCAACTCCCCGGCAACGGTGACCTGCTCGCGCTGACGGTTGACGACGGCACCAACTCCGAGGTCGTGCGCGCCTACACCCAGTTCGCCAAGGACACCGGCATCCGGCTGACGTTCTTCGTCAACGGGATCTACGACTCGTGGACCGAGAATCTGGCCTTGCTGCGACCGCTGGTCGAATCCGGCCAGATCGAGCTGGGCAACCACACCTGGTCGCATCCCGACTGCACCACGATCTCCAAAGGCGAGATCGCCAAGCAGCTCTCCCGCAACGACGACTTCCTCAAGAAGACGTACGGCGTAGGCGCCAAACCGTACTGGCGGCCCCCGTACGCCAAGCACAACGCCGTCGTCGACGCGGTGGCCGCCGACCTCGGATACAACGTGCCGGTTTTGTGGTCGGGTTCGCTGTCGGATTCGACGCTGATCACCGAGGAATACATCGTGAAGATGGCCGACCAGTACTTCACTCCCCAGTCGATCGTGATCGGACACCTCAACCACCTGCCGGTCACCCACGTCTACCCGCAGTTGGTCGCCATCATCCGGGAACGCAAACTGCGCACCGTCACCTTCAACGACGTCTTTCTCAAGACGCCGTAGCCGTCCTTTCGCAGACCGCTGCGCTCCAACGCGCGTCGTTCGACTCCTCAAGGATCGCGAGCGTGCGCAGAATGCCGCCCGCACCGACACGTCCCTGTACATCTGCGCACCCTCACGCCGGCGTCCTTGTGCTGTGTTGTCAGCGAAGATGGACGGGTGCCCGTTGCGCAGCGAAAGCCCCGGTATCGGGTGAGCGCATGGGCAACTCTGCTGGTCTTGGTACCTCTGGTGGCCGCGTGCTCCAGCGCTTCCCCTCAGCCCGCAGATCAGACCTCGACCGCGCGCCCCACGAAGCCGGTCGCGCACGGCCCGTCGTTCCCGGAGTGCGGCGGCGTGAGCGACCAGACCATCGCAGAACTGACCAACACCGCCGGGCTGGTCGTCACCGCCCGCAACCCGATGGGTTGCCAGTGGCTGGTGCGCGGCAGCATCGACGGACCGTGGTTCTCCTTCAGCTGGTTTCGCGGCAGTCCCATAGGCCGTGAGCGCAAGAACGAGGACCTCACCCGCTCCACCGTCAGCGACATCACCGTCGACGGGCACAGCGGTTATATCGCGATGGCCAGCGACCGGATCGGCACCCGGTTGTGCGACGTCGCCATCCAATTCGGTGACGACTTCTTCGAGTGGTCGGTCCAGTTCGTCAAGAAGCCGTTTCCCAATCCGTGCGACATCGCCACCGAGCTGTCCCGCCGAACGATCGCGGCGGTGAAGTGACTCTTACGGACTCGCACTCGCACTTCTGCTGCAAAATTTCAGCCTCGGCGACCGCGCCATCACAACTTCCTGACCCCTCGGACGATGGCGTTGAACGGCACTACCGATGCCAACCCTTTGCGCAGACTCCGCTGCAAAAAGCTGACGTTGATCAACACCATGTACCGGACACCGCAGTCCCGCCAGTGCGCGACCTGATCGATCACCTCATTGGGTGTTCCGTTGAGCAGGACCTCTCGCACCACAGCCGGTGGGACACCCGCGACGTGAGACAACGCGGTTTCCTCGTCCATATGGTGCGGAAGGAAATCCTGCGCACCGCTGAAACCTGCACCGAGGGGGTGCTGGGCACCATGGCGGGCAAAAACTGCGTCAGAGCTGTTGAGCCCAAACGCCCGAACCAATTCTGAGCCGAACGCTTCGTCGACGTCATCGCGGGTGCGGCCGGTGATGACGAACATTTGCATGGCCGGAAGGATGGCCATCGGGTCGCGGCCGGCGTCGGACGCCGCTGACCGCACGAGGTCCAGGCGCTGTGAGTACTCCTCCGGAGGGTGCCAGAAGCTGGGAAAGTAGGCGTCTGCATACCGGCCGGTGGCACGCAGCATGCGCGGGCCGTGGGCGCCGATCCAAATCTGCGGCCACTCCCCCCGATACGGCGGCAAATCGAAAATGGCGTTACGGAGCGGAAAGTAGGGAGAGTCCCGGTTGACGAGTTCGCCGCCGGAATCCCACAAAGCGCGGATGGTGGCCATCGCTTCTTCGAACCGCGCCACCGGTGTGGACCAGTCCACGCCGTAGGGTTCGTTGCCTTCTCGCTCGCCGGGACCGATACCCAAGATCGCCCTGCCGCGAGTGAGCAGGTGCAGCGTGGCAGCGGCCTGTGCAGTCACGGCCGGGTTGCGCCGCCCTGTGTCTGTTACAGCCACACCGAGACGCAGACGCCCGATCCGGTTGCGCGCGGCGAGATGCCCGAGCATAGTCCACGGCTCCATGGCGGCATCGATTTTCGGTATGAGTTTTGTTGCACCACAATACTTCTGCTGCCACAACGCGCGGGGGAACAGTTGATTGAGGTGATCAGGCACCCAGAATGAGTCGACGCGATTGGCGACCGCACCGAGATAGTTGCCTCGGTTGAACATCTCCGCCGTCGGACGGGCGGCCACGATCCCGTCGCCGACACCTACACGAAACCCCGTCATGCGCTGTCCTTTCTCGCGCCCGAGCGTTCAGTATCAGACAGGCGAATGCGATTGGCATGGGTATCGCGCTACCTCGACGTCAGTCCTTGAGCATCCCGTCCACCAGCCGGCGCAGCACCTGCCCGACCTCCGCACGGGCCCCCGGTTGATCGTCGGCGGTCGCGACCGCCATGGCCGCCTCGTCGAGTGCGCCGATCAAGACGGTCGCCAGGGGGCGGACCGGCAACCGGTCCAGCTGACCCGCCTCGATGGCAGCGGTGATCATCTGTTCGGTCATGCCCAGGCTGTAGCGCTGGGCGACGTCGCGGAAGCCGGACCACCCGAGGACGGCGGGCGCGTCCAGCAGGATCAGTTGGCGCACTTCGGGATCCCCCGACACCTCCAGCCAGGCGTCGATCGCGGCACGAATCATGTCGGCGGGCGTCGTCGCTCCCGATGAGGCGACCAGGGTGCCCAGCCGAGCCATCACATCCTGCTCGACCGCCTCGACCACATCGCGGAAAAGCGCTGCCTTGTCGGTGAATTGGTGATACATCGCGCCGCGGGTGACGCCGGCCTGGGTGGCGATCTCCGGCGTACCCACCTCCGAGTAGCCGCGCGATCCCCACAACTTGCGGGCAGCCGAGATCAACGCCTCGCGGGTTGCCGCGGAACGCTCCTCCTGGGTGCGCCTCTTGATTTCCATACAACCTGTTGCTAACTTACGAACAGACAGACTGTTTGTAAGCATACCGTTAGTAGGAGTCCTGATGCCGACGATCGACATTAGCGCCGGAACCATCCATTACGAAGCAACCGGACCCGAGGACGGCAGGCCGGTCGTGTTCGTGCACGGATACCTGATGGGCGGTCACCTGTGGCGCCACGTCAGCGTGCTTCTCGCCGAGCAGGGTCTGCGCTGCTTCGCGCCCACCTGGCCCCTCGGGGCGCACCCGCAACCGCTACGACCGGGCACCGATTCCACCATCACCGGCGTTGCCGACATCGTCGCCGACACGATCGAGGCGCTCGGCCTCGACGACGTGGTCCTGGTCGGCAACGACACCGGCGGTGTGGTCGCACAGCTGGTCGCGGTGCATCATCCCGACCGTCTCGGCGCGCTGGTGCTCACCAGTTGCGATGCGTTCGAACACTTTCCGCCGCCGATCCTCAAGCCGGTGATCCTGGCGGCCAAGTCGAAGTCGTTGTTCCGCACGGCGATGCAGACAATGCGCGCCCCCGCCGCCCGGCGGCGGGCTTATGAAGGATTGGCGCACAACGACATTGACGATTTCACGCAGATCTGGGTACGTCCGGCACTGGCCGATCCGGCGATCGCGGAAGACCTTCGCCAACTCACGCTGTCGCTGCGTACCGAAGTCACCACCGGCGTCGCTGCCCGGTTGCCCGAATTCGATAAACCGACTCTGATCGCATGGTCGGGTGACGACACCTTGTTCGAACTCGAGGACGGCCGCCGCCTGGCTGCGACCATTCCGAATGCGCGGCTGGAAGTCATCGAGGGGGCGCGCACCTTCTGCATGGTCGACCAACCCCAGCGGCTTGCCGCGCTGGTGTCCTCGGTCGCCGTACCCGCCTAGTCGCCACGTCCGGGCGAGCCAGGGCTTTCGGGTGTGAATCCCGGGCTTTCAGTGTGAATCCTGGGCTTTCAGCGTGAATCCTGGGCTTTCAGTGTGAATCCTGGGTTTTCAGCGTGCGCCCTGGGTGGGATATGACCAAAGTTCCCGCCCTCCGTTCACCCCGAAAGCCCTCCGTTCACAACCAAAGTCAAGGCTTCACACCGAAGACGCGAAGAAACGGCGCACCCTGAAGGCCTTCGCGCCCACAGCCGCTCGCCGGGCCAATGACCAAGACGGCACCGACGCCATCGAAAAAGCCAGGTACTAGCCTGGCCGTCATGTCCGACAACATCGCGCCGCTGACGGGCCGACGGATCCTGGTGACGGGCGCGGCCACAGGTATCGGCGCGGCCGCGGTCACCGCACTCACCGATGCCGGCGCACAGGTTGCTGCGACGTACCACCAGACGCCGCCACCCGAAGATCTGGCGGCGACCTGGTTACAGTGCGACGTACGCGACGCCGACGCTGTCTCGGCAACGGTGCATCAAGTGGCCGAAAAGCTGGGCGGTCTCGATGTTTTGGTGAACGCCGCGGGACTGTGGCAGCCCGGAATCCCGGGATACATCGACGCCGAACAGATCTCGTTTCTGTTGGACACCAACGTCAAGGCGACAATACTGACCAATCAGGCGGCGTACGCGGTGATGAAGGGTAGCGGCGGTCGCATCATCAACTTCGGCTCCTCGGAAGCCGTTATGGGCAGCCCGATCTCGGCCGTCTACGCCGCGACGAAGGGCGCGGTGCAGGCCTGGACACGTTCGGCGGCGCAAGCCTGGGCCGCCGACCGGGTCACCGTCAACGCCCTGGCGCCGGCGGTGCAGACACCCGGCGCCGATCGCCTGCGCGACTTTCTCGGTCCCGAAGCCGGCGCCCTGATCGATCAGCAACTCCAGACCAGGATTCCGCTCGGCGGGGCGCTGGGCGATCCCGGCCGTGACCTCGGACCGGTCCTGGTGTTTCTTGCCGGGTCCGGCTCGGCCTTCATCACCGGGCAATTGCTGGCGGTGGATGGCGGTCTGGTCATGCTGGGCGCCTAATCCCGGCGTCGACGGATCTGTCCCTTGGTTCGAGGTACCCGCTTGACCGGATCTCGCGTTGTGCCGGTGGCGATTTCGTCGCGTAGCTGCGCGATATTGGACAGTTCCGAGTACAGGCCCCGGATCGCGTAGTCCAAGACCGCGAAGGAGTAGCGCTGCTCGGGGTCGTCGGTGATGCCGAGCTCGCGCGACCGTTGCCTCGACCACAACGCCTCATCCAGCCGGGCTCTGGTGGCCTCGAGGTGCCGATCCAGAGTGTCGACGACACGTTCGGGGTCCTCGCCGCGAGCGAGCCACGTCCGCAGGATCACGGGATGTTTGATGACGACCTGGTCCTGGCCCGGGAAGTGTTGCACCCAGCGCCGCAACGCATCCCGTCCGGCGTCGGTGGTGCCGTAGAGGGTGATGGACCGCTTCCCGGACTGGGCCTCGATCTCGTCGACCATGCCGCGCTCCAACAGCCTGTTGAGTTCGCGGCGCACGTGACTCACCGAGGGCGACCAGTAGAAGTGACCGACGGACAGCTCGGCGCGCATCTTGATCTCGCCGGCGGTGAGTTGCTCGTCGTTCGCGGCCAGCACCCCCAACACCAGATAGGCGGTAATCGGCAGTCCGGCGACGGTCCGGGCCGGGCTCACGGCGCCCCGGTGAAGTACGGCAGCGTGACGTCGGAATCGACAGGATGGAACTGCACCCGCACCCGCATGCCGATCTCGAGCGCATCCGCGTCCACGCCCACGATGTTGGTCAGCAGCTGATAACCCTCGTCCATGGTGACGATCGCCGGCGCATAGGGCGGTTCGAACTCCGCGGTGACCGGTCGGTGCACGACGGTCCAGCTGTAGATCTCACCCTCACCGGCACTCGGCGACCAACTCAACTCAGGCGAAAGACATTGGCGGCAATGCTCGGTCGGCGGGAAATTGGCTTGCCGGCATTCGTCGCAACGCTGATAGAGCAATTGGCGGGATCGGCATCCTTCCCAGAACGGGATGCTCAGGTGACTGCTGGCGTGTGGTACCGGCCCGGTCTGCGGTCGTAGCTTCATCGCGGCTCGTCCCCCAGCAGCAGCACCGTAGTGAACAGAGCTCCCGCTCCTCCGTTGCTGCACAACGCAATATGAGCGTCGGGTACCTGCAGCTCACCCGCCTGGCCCCGGAGTTGCTGCACCGCCCGTACGGCCCGCTGCATCATCTGCGGGTTGGCGCCGGCGTGGCTGAACGACATGGTTCCTCCGTCGGTGGTGATCGGGTGACTGCCGTCGATCGCGATGTGACCGTCGGCGACGAAGGGTCCGCCCTCGCCCTCGCCGCAGAAACCGAAAGCCTCCAATTGGCGGATGATTTCGAACGAGAAGGGGTCGTAGAGTTCCAGCACGTCGACGTCGTCGCGCCGCAATCCGGCGTGGGCGAAGGCGCGATCGGCGGCGTGCCGGCCCACCACGCCGTTCACGTGATCGCCGCGGCGCCCCTTCAGGTCCCAGGCGGGTGGATGTTGATACGACGGGCCGTGAAAGTCCGCGCCGCTGCCCAGAATATAGATCGGCCGGGTCGTCGTCTCGGTCGATTCCAAGTTGGCCAGCACCAGCGCGCAGCCACCCTCGGAGGTGGTGGCGCAGTCGAGCAGATGGAACGGGTCGGCGATCGGCCGGGACGCGGTGATGTCGGGCGGGGTGAACGGACCGCGTTGGTAGTAAACGGCTTCGGGGTTGCGCGACCCGTTGTTTCGGATGGTGGCTGCGACGATCGACAGCTGCTCGCGGGTGGTGCCGTAGACGTGCATGTGCCGCCTCGCGATGAGCGCGAACTCGGCGGTGGTGAACATGCCCCACGGCGCCACGAATTCGTTTTCCGGGCGCGTCCAGGGCGCGGTGGCCTCGTGGTCGCGGTATTCACCGGCCTGGGCGGCGACGAGCACCACGACGTCGGCCATACCGTGTTCGATCGCGGTGGCCGCCTCGGTGATCATGCCGACACCGAAACCCATTCCCTGCCAAGCCGGTCCGATGCGCAAGTCGTAGATCAACGAGGTGGACATCGGGCTCGCGCTGATCCCGTCCACATCGTCGAGACTCAGGCCGGCGTCGCGCAGTGCTCCCTGGATGGCTTCGATGGCCAAGCCGCGTGAGGTCGCGCCGTCCAGCCGGCGGCCCTGCGCGGTGTTGTACACACCGACGATGGCCGCCGTGCGCTTGGTCGCACTCAACCTGCCTCCACTTCAGTTTTCGTCCGCTACCACACCGAGATACGTTCCCAGGACGTCGTATTCGCGTCCGTCCCGGTTGATGACGCCGATCGTCGTCGCACGCGCGTCGAGGGTCGGTGCGCCGTGTTCCACGACGTCGATCCGCACGTCGACCGGCCGCGCGGTCTGTGGATCGGTGATCTCGACGACCATCGCCACTGCCTGCTCCGCTTCGTCCCACTCGACCCCGGTGATGCGGTGCCGCGCGGTCAGTTCCATCACCACCGAATCCTGACGCAGTAGGAACCGCACCGGCGCACACAGCTCACCGGAGCGGGGCGGTACACACAGCGTGACAGCCACGTCACAGCCCCGCCGGACGGGACGCGGTCACACCGGACTCGGACAGGACCGCGAGATCTTCTGCCTGCCAACCCAATACGTCGCTGAGTACCTCGTCGGTGTGCTGGCTGTACAGCGGTGCGACGCGGCGGATCCAGCGCCGCGTCCTGCCGACGAAGGCGAATGGCATACCGGTGCACAGGAATGACCCCGCGACGGGGTGCTCGACCCGCTCCCAGAAGCCGCGGGCGAGCAGGTGCGGGTCACCGAGCAATCCGGCCGACGCGGTGAGCGGCGCCGCGGCCACGCCGTGCGATCGCAGTGCGCACACCGCGTCGGACACGGTGTGCCGCCCCGCCCAGTCCGTGATCAGCTTGTCGAGTTCGTCGGCATGTTCCCGCCATTCGGCTTCGCCCGGACCCAGCTCGGGCCGACCGATCAGACGCCCCAGCGACGCACGACCGGCGTCGTCCACGGCGGCGAGCGCAACCCACTGGTCGTCACCCTGGCAGCGGTACACCCCCTGCGGGGCGGCGCCCGGCCCGCGATTTCCCTGACGCCGCAATTCGATTCGGTTTCGCGAATACTCCACCACCATCTCGGCGGCCACGTTCAGCGCGGCCTCGACCATGGTCGATTCGACATGCACACCGACGCTGTCCCGATCGCGGACCACCAACGCCGCCACCACCGCGAACGCCGCATGCAACCCCGCGATCGGGTCGCACACGCCCCGCGGAATCAGCGGAGGCCCGTCGGTATGACCGGTCATCCACGCCATCCCGGTCGCCTGCTCCATGGTCTGCGCGAAGCCGACGCGGTCGCGCCACGGACCGTCGAGGCCGAAGGCCGGCATCCGCACCATCACCGCACGCGGGTTGGCGGTCTGCACCGCATCCCATTCCAGTCCGAAGTTCGCCATCACCCGGGGTGAAAAGTTCTCGATGACGAGATCGGTTGCGGCGATGAGATTCAGCGCCACGTCCCGCCCGGCGTCGGTGCCGAGTTCGACGCTGATCGCGCGCTTGTTGTTGTTGCTGCACAGGAACACCGGGCCCCATTCCCACCACTGGTCCCAGCTGGGCGGGCGTCCGGCGGAGAATCGCATGCCGTCGGGGCGGCGCACCCCCTCGACCTTGATCACGTCGGCCCCGAGACTGCCGAGGAACTGAGTGGCGACCGGACCGGCCCAGAACGCGGTCAGGTCGGTGACTCGGATGTCGGACAACGGAAGTGCGCCGGCATCGCCCGTAACGGTCCGGGCCGGCCTGGGCGGCCAGTGCACATTGCCGTTGTCCGCGCCCAGATCCGGTGGACGTCCGGGTGCTCTGGTCGCGAAAGCGTCAGCGCGGTACGGAACCCGCGGTTGCAGCACGCCGAGGGCGGATTCGACGAAGACACCGCGCTGCACGAAGTGGTCGACGGCCGGCAGGGTGGCCGGAGTCGCGATGGGCGCCACCGGAATCCGGAACGCCACGGCCAGATCGACGATCTCCTGGGCGGTGCGACTGCTGGTCCAACGGGTGACCATGTCGAGGAATTCGTCGCGCCGCGCGATCCGGCCGTCGAAGGACGCCAACTCGGAATCGCCGATCAGGTCGTCCCGCTCGATCATCACCAGGAAGTCCTGGAACTGCTGTGCGGTGATGGTGCAGAAGCCGACCATGCCGTCGGCGGTGGGGACGATCGACGGCAGCTCGAGACTGCGGGCGAACAGCAGGGAGTCCGCGCCGAGCACGCTCGCCGACATGGCCGGCAGACCGCCCATCGCGATCGCCATCGCCTCGAAAATCGAGACGTCGACGACCTCGCCGCGGCCGGTCCGGGCGGCATGTCGCGCCGTGGCGGCCGCGACCGCCGCGGCGCAGGTGCCGGCCAGCCACTCGCCCAGTCGGCCGCCCGCCTGGACCGGTTCGTCGCCGGGCCAGCCGCGCCCGGCCGTCGACCCGCACAACGCCTGCAGGATGAACTCGTTGGCCAGTACCTGGTCGTCGACATAGGGACCGGTCGTCCCGAACGGTGTCACGGCTACCACGACGGCAGACGAACTCGTCTGCGCCGCAATTTCATCCAACGTCCAGCCGCCGGTCAGGTCGGTGAATACGACGTCGGCTCCGGCCAACAGGGCGGGATCGTGGTCGGTCACTGATCTCTTGCCGGCGGCCAGGTAGCCGAACAGGGCGCCGGGGCGACCGCCGCCCGCCGACCAGTTACGCAGCGAATCACCGGGCGGTGTCTCGACTTTCACGACGTCGGCTCCCGCGTCGGCGAACATCTTGGCGGCATACGCGGCCGCGATGCCGTTCGACGACTCCAGCACCCGCCACCCGGTGAACGGCGGCTCCGCGGTCACGCTCAGTTGCCCAGGGTGGTCGCGCGGCCGGCGATCCCGCTGGCCTCCACGGTCACCGGCGCCGTCACGCCTTGGGCCTGGAGGGCGAACTGGGTCATCCGGGTCCACGCGTCGCGGTCACGTTGGCTGGCTTCGTGACCGACGTGGGTCACCACGTCGACGTCGGCGGCCTGGCTGCGCAGGTAGCCGGCCCGCGCCTGGTCTTTGGGGATGTACTTGAACGGGTCGAAAGAGTATGCGGCCATCGCGTTTTCATGGGTGATCTTGTCGACGACGGAGTCGTCGAGGTGACCCATGGTCTCGATGACGTCCTCCGGCGCGAACGGCCAGTTGCTGTCGGAGTGCGGAAAGTCGGACTCCCAGCACAGCATGTTCTCGTTGAACCAGTCCAGGTTCCGTACGCCGACTTTGTCGCTGATGAAGCAGGTGTAGAAGTGCCGCTTGAACACGTCGGCCGGTCCGGCGTAGCCGGGCGGGAATTTGGCCAGCGTCCAGCCCGAATGGCGTTTGTACACGTGCTCGGCGCGCCAGACGAAGTACGGCATCCAGCCCACGTCGCCCTCGGTGAGCGAGAACCTCAAGTCCGGGAAGTCCGACCAGAACTCGGCCCAGATGAGCTCGGTGAAGGTGAACATGCTCATCATCGACGAGGCCGTCATCATCACGCTGGCCGGTGCGTCCAGGGAGACCATCGGTGACCGCGACGCCGAACCGACATGTGTGCACAGGACCGTCTTGTTCTCGCACACCGCCTCGAACAGCGGGTACCAGTACTTGGTGTGAATGCTGGGCATCTGCAACGCTTCCGGGTTCTCCGAGAAGGTCACGGCGTGACATCCGTTGTCCGCCAGCCGTTTCACTTCCTTGGCGGCTTCGGCGACGTCGTAGAGCGGCAGGATCCCGCACGGGATGAATCGCCCCGGATAGGCCGCGCACCATTCGTCGACGTGCCAGTCGTTGTAGGCCTTGATCATCACCAGGTTCACGTCGCGGTCGGGTCCCTGGTTGAGCACCTGCCCGGAGAAGCCGGTGAAGTTGGGGAAGTTCAAACCGGCCAGTTGCCCGCCGGCGTTCATGTCGCGGACCCGCTCGTCGACGTTGAAGCAACCCGGACGCATCTCGTCGTAGCGTGACGCGTCGACGTTGTACATCTCGCGGGGTTTGCCGGCGACGGCGTTCAATCCCATGTTGCGTCCGCGGATCTCACCGTAGTACCACTGCTGGATCCCGTCCGGTTCGATCACCACCCGGGGCGCGCGGTCTTTGTACCTGGCGGGAACGTGCGCGTCGAACATGTCGGCCGGCTCGGCGATGTGGTCGTCGACGCTGATCAGGATCAGATCGTCTTTGTTCATGGGCGTGCTTCCCGACGGTGGCCGATTCAAGGACTAGTAGACACTGATCTGTGCGGCGGGTCAATCGTCATGGCGACCAAAACCGCAGGCCAACCAGTGATCGGTCGGCAGCCCCGATGTGACTAATAGTCGGCCCCGCTGGCCCCGCCTCGCCGAGGGGGACTCAGCCGGCGGGTTCGTAGCGCAGCATGGTCACCTCGTGCTCGGGGTAGTCGACGAACACCGGACGCACCCGCATGCCGACCTTCAGGTCACCCGGCTCGACGTTCACCATCTCGGTGGAAAACCTTGGGCCCTCGTCCCATTCGACGATGGCGAGCAGTTGCGGCACCGCGTCGGCGAAGTGCGGGCTGACCGGTCGGCGCGCGACGGTGAACGAGTACAGCGTTCCCATGCCGGAGATTTCGCGCCATTCCAGGTCGTCGGCAAGGGTGCGTGGGGCGCGCACCCGCGGGTAGAACACGTAAGCCTGCGACGACGGCGAGTACTGGATCACCACGCGGTGTTCGGCCAGCGCATCCCAGAACGGCGCCGTGGTGGGTGTCTTGACCGGCATCGGCCGGTCGAAGCTGATGGCCATGAATTCTCCTGCTGCTCAATCGCCTTCGAGGACCAGCGCGGTCTGTTCGGACAGGATCCCGCCGTTTCCGGAGACGAACGCCCGGTTGCAGTCGGCGACCTGAGCGGCGCCCGCGCGGCCCATGATCTGGCGGGTCGCGTCGCAGATGTGGTGCATGCCGCCGGCCAGTCCGGCCTGCCCGAAACCGAGTTGACCGCCGGCGGTGTTGAGCGGGAAGTCCCCGCGGAAGGTCAGGTCGTGACCGGCGACGAAGTCCAGTCCCTTGCCCTTTCCGCAGAACCCCGCGTCCTCCAGGGACAACATCACGGTGATGGTGTAGCAGTCGTAAATCGAGACCATGTCCATCTGGTCGCGGTCCAGACCGGTCATGCCGAAGGCGGTGTCGGCGGCCGCGGTCATCGGCGTCTGCAACAGATCCTCGGCGTAGGTGGGCGTCTTGAACGGTACGTTCTCACCGAATCCCTTGATCCACACCGGTCGGTTCCGGGTCCGCTTGGCGATGTCGGCATTGGCGACGACCACGGCGGCGCCACCGACGCACGGCATCACGATCTCCAGCATGTGCAGCGGATCGGCGATGACCGGGCTGGCGAGCACGTCGTCGACGGTGAGCGGCTTGTCCTTCCAGATCGCTCCGTCGGTGTGGTTGGCGTTGACCCGCTGGTCGACCACGATCTTGGCCATCGCCCGCTCGTCGTAGCCGTAGACGGCGGCGTACCGCTGGGCCACCTGACCGTAGGGTCCGTTCTGGCCGAGGTTGCCGTAGGGGATCTCGAATTCGGCTTGCGGAGAACCGTATTGGTTGCTCGACGATCCGAAGAACATCGCGTCCACCATCGGCCTGGGTTTCTTCTTGGACGACGGCGTGATGTAGCGGGCCGGCAGCGCGCACAGCACCGCGTCGCAGATCCCCAGCTCGATCGCTGCGGCCGCCCGCCACACCATGGCGGCGGCACTGGCGCCACCGAGATCCACGAGTTCGGCGAATCGCGCTGGAATACCGAGGTATTCGGCGATGGTGGACGGCACGAAGATCTGCGACTCAGCGAGATGCGATGCCGCGATGCCGTTGACGACGTCACCCGTCAAGCCCGCGTCGTCGAGTGCGGCCGCGGCCAGCTCCGCCCACTGCTCGAGGACGAACGGCGCCGGCGAGGCCTTGTTCAGTCGCTCGGGCGGCAGCTCGACGTATCCGACGATGGCGGCTTCTCCGCGTAATCCCATCCGGTGTCCTTACTTACGGGGCAATCCGAGAATCATCTGGGCGATGATGTTCAGCTGGATCTCTCTGGTGCCGCCGCCGATCAGCTCGGCGGGTAGGTGCAGATAGGGCTCGACGATCGCCGGTTGCGAGTCGGCAACCATGGCCAACCGTCCGGTCAGCTGCAGGGTGGCCGCAAAAGTTCGGCGCAGCAACACGTTCATCGCGACCTTGGCGATGCTGGATGCCGGTCCCGACGCCTGGCCGTCGAGCAACCGGATGGTTTCCCGCACGCCCAGCGCCTTGATCGCGTTGGTGTACGCGTCGAGTTCGCCCAGCGCGCGCTGCGCATCCTCCCGGTCCGGTCCGTCCTGCGAAGCGAGCCGGCGCAACGCGGCGGCGCGGTCGAACTTGACGTATCCGCTGATGGCCGAACGCTCTTCGGCCATGGTGGCGATGGCCAGGTTCCAGCCGCCGACCGCGTCACCGAGCAACATGTCATCGGGGATGAACACGTCGGTCAGAAACACCTCGTTGAAATGTGCTTCCCCGGTTGCGGTCTTGATCGGTTGGATCTCGATGCCCGGTGAGCGCATGTCGAGGATGAAGTAACCGATGCCGCGGTGCTTCGCGGCGTCTGGATCGGTCCGGGCCAACAGCGCACCGAAGTCTGCCCGGTGCGCCACCGACGTCCAGATCTTGTGCCCGTTGATCTTCCAGCCACCGTCGACCTTGGTGGCACGGGTACTCAGTGCGGCCAGATCGGATCCGGCCCCCGGCTCGCTGAACAACTGACACCACGCGATCTCGCCACGTTGTGTCGGCGGAATCAGCTTGTCCTGCAGATCCTCAGACGCCGCGCGCAGCACCGAGGGCAGGATCCACTCGGCGATACCGAGCGAGGGACGGACCAGGTCTGGTCGCTTGGCGAATTCGTCGTCGATGATGAGCTGGCGCAGCGGACCGGCATCGAGTCCCCAGGGCGCCGGCCAGTGTGGCGCGATCAGGCCGGCTTCGGCGATCAGGGTGCGTTGCGGACCGGTCTTGAAGTCGTCGTAGTCGCCCTGGCGTCCGGGTTGGTCGTTGGTCAATTGCAGTGCGGCGTCCAGGGTTTCGGCTACCGACGCGCGGAAGTCGGCGTCGGCGTCGCCCAGATCCACCGACATGTCCCGCTGCTGCGTGCAGGTCAACCTACCCAGGCGCCGCGCCCACCGGTTTGCCGGCCCGAGCGATGCGGCCAGGCTGATCGCGCGCCGCCAATACAGGTGCACGTCGTGTTCCCAGGTGAAGCCGATGGCGCCGAACATGGTGAGCGCATCGAGCACCAGATCCGGCACCGGCGAGACCGCGATCACGGCGGCACCGGATGCGGCGATGCGGTGCTGGTCGAGGGGTTCGTCCAGGGCGCGGATCGCGTCCCAGGCCGCGGCGCTGGCCAGCTCGCTGTTGACCAGCAGCATCGCCGCGCTGTGCTGCAGCGCCTGAAAGGTGCCGATCACCTTGCCGAACTGTTCCCGGATGCGCAGGTGCGCGGTCACGGCGTCTACACACCACTGCGTGATGCCGGCTGTCGTGGCGGCGACCAGCGCGACTACCACGCATTCGGCGCGCTCGGCATCGATGCCGCTCAGCACATCGGTCGCGCCGTGTTCGGTCAGGCGCAGGATTCCCACGTCGGCGACCAGGTCGGTGCCCTCGTCGACGGGTTCTATTGCTGCGGTGGCACTTTCGGTATCGATCACCGCCCACACCAGGTCCCCGTCCGAGGTTCGGGCCGACACCAGGAGCAGCCGTGCCGAGCAGAGCCCCGCGGTGACCGTCGAGGTCCCGTCGATCACCCATCGCTGGCCATCGAGGTTGGCATGGAAGTCGCCGGCGTCGGGAAGGATCACCGCGGCAGGTGCGCCGGAGGCGAGTTCGCGCAGCAACGCTTCACTCGCCGGCGTCGGCTCGGCCAGCAACGCGACCGCACCCGCAGCTACCGTCGCCAGCAACGGTCCACCCAACAGCGATTTGGCCGCCGCCTCGAGTACGCACGCGACGTCGATCAGCCGGCCGCCCTGGCCGCCGACCTCCTCGGGAAGGTGGACCGCATGGAAACCGTTGCCCACCAAAGCTTCCCACCAGTCGGGCACCTT
This sequence comes from Mycobacterium sp. NGS67, assembly GCF_059812185.1. Lineage (NCBI taxonomy): Bacteria > Bacillati > Actinomycetota > Actinomycetes > Mycobacteriales > Mycobacteriaceae > Mycobacterium > Mycobacterium sp. NGS67. The sequence continues at coordinate 125,691 of NZ_JCALCF010000002.1, read as the reverse complement.
GCCGACCATCAGCCCATCGAGATTGTCGCGGGTCGCGGCGACGGGGGCGTGCCGCGCGGCGAATTGGGCCACAGCGGCGCTGAGTTCCTGCTGCTCGGCGGTCAGTCCCACGCTCATGACAGCGGTCCCGCAATGGGACTCGGCTTCGGCCGCACCAGCTGCTATCCTCTCGTCTTACAAGACGAACCGTCTCGTCTTGTGGGACATTACGGCCCAGCGCAACGTGTGTAAAGCCGGTGCCACGAGCGAGGACCACTGCATGACGACCGATCTCACGCCGCGCCGCCGAAGCGAGAAGTCGCGCACGGCCATCGTTACCGCCACGCGTGAGTTGCTTCTCGAGCGCGGATTCGACGGCCTGACCATCGAGGCGGTCGCCGCCCGCGCCGGGGTGGGCAAGCAGACCATCTACCGCTGGTGGCGCAGCCGACCGGTACTCGTTGCCGACGTGATGCTCGAGGATGCCGACAAGATCCTGGCCTCGATGAACCACACCGACGACCTGTCCGCCGACCTGGTGGAGTGGGTCGGCAAGCTCGCCGCCACCCTCACCACGACCCGCGGCTCGGCCATGCTGCGGACGCTGACCGTCGCCTGCATGGAACACGAGGAGACCGCCGACAGGTTGCGGGCCGGGTTCAGTGCGCCGTTGCACGCCAGCGTCCGGACTCGGTTGCTCGCGCACGGGATCGACGCGGTCACCGCAGATTCCGCTGCCGATGCCATCGTGGGCGGGGTGGTGTACCCCATTCTTTCTGGCGCACAGGGTTATTCGCGCCGGCGTGCCGAACTGAGCACGCGCCTGATCGTGGATGCGCTCAGCCGTTAGCAACGACTATCGAGGCCAGGCCGGCACGAACCCGATCGGGCAGCGACCCGCCGTGGCTCAGCCAGTCGTCCAGAGCGATGCGAACGGTGGCCATCGCCAGCGCCCCGAGCAGCCGCGGCCGGGGATCCTGCGGCACCAACCCGTGCATGCGTGGGGCGACCAGCTCGGCGATCGCCGCCTCGTAGCGCACATAGATATGGAGCGTCCAGGCGTCCAGGGTCTCCGAGGACCTGGTGAGGGTGGCCAGCTCCCGTACCTGGGACTCGATCTCGACGAAGTTGTCGGCGAGGGACCCGAAGGCGCCGGCGATGGCGTCGGTGGCGGACAGGCCGGCCGGCTGAGCGGCCAGCGCCGAAGTGATCCGCCCCAGCCAGAGCGCGTTCACACCTTCGGCGACGGCGTCCTCCTTGGAGTTGAAGTAGCGGAAGAAGGTCGCCCGACCGATGGCGGCCTCGTCCGCGATCCGCTCGACCGTCGCCCCGGCCAGACCGACGTCGGCCACCAACGCGGCCGCGGCTGCCGCGATGCGTTGCCGGGTCGCTGCGCGCCGGCGCTCGGCGGGCGACTCCGGGAAACCACTCGCCAAAACGTGAGACATAGTCTAAGTATGAGACTATGACTCAAGTCGACGCACCGCAGGCGGTCGGCGCCTGGCAGTTCTTCCGGCAGATGCTGGCCGACGTCACCAATATCGTGACCGAGGATGCCGAAACCGAGCGGGAGCTCCTCGAAGGGCTGCGAGTGATCGCGCGGGTCTCGTCGCTGTGCTCGCAGATGGCCGTCGAGGCCGACTCGAGCCAGCCGGCGTTCTTCGACATGTGCTCGCCGAACCGGATGATCGGCGGCCCGAATCCCGACGGCAACTATTACCTGGCGATGATCCGCGGTGACCGCAGCTATCGGATCACCGGCACCCGAGGCACCAGCGCCTACCTCGGAATCCAGATCCTCGCCGGCACCGGGCTGACGCCGCGGCGGATGTCCGGATACCTCAGCGACACCGATTTGGCCCTGACCGCAGGCGAATTCGCGATCGTACTGTCCGCTGGGCAACCGGCAGACCTCGACGGGGCGCAGTGGCTGCAGATCCCCGACGACGCGTCCTCGGTGGTGGTGCGGGAATACATCGGCGACCGCGCCGACGAAGAGCTGGCCACCCTACGCATCGAGGCCCTCGACCCCGACCCGCTCACACCGCTGACCGACGACGCGCTGGCCGAGCAGTTCACCGCGATGGCCTGGTCGCTGATGAAACTCGCCACGCTGCACCGCACCATCAAGCCCGAGTTGCTGGACAACGCCAACACACTGGTGACCGCCGAAGCCGCGGACCTCGGCGCGGCCGACACCACCCCGGACAACCTGTACATGATCGGGACGTATCGCCTCGAGCCCGGGCAGGCGCTGGTCCTCGACATCGAACCGCCAGACACGAGGTATTGGAACGTCACCCTGGAAAGCATCTGGCACGAGTGCCTGGAACCCCGCCGGCGGCACAGTTCGGTGACCAACCGCGGCGTGCAACCGGGACCGGACGGACGGGTCCGCATCGCGATCTCGGAGCGGGACCTCGGGCTGGGCCACTGGCTCGACACCGGCGGCCGGCATCGCGGTTTCGTCGTGCTGCGCTGGCTGGACAACCCGACCCCGCCCGCCGTCACGGTGTCGGTGCACCCATGACGCTGCAGGAGCGATTCGATCCGGAGCGGCTGATCGCCACCGCGTGCGAGGAAACCGGTCACGACGACTTCGGCGACGACGGCTGGCGCGACGGACTCGAACGGGTCGCCGACGGCCTGGTCACCGAGGCACGGTTGTCGGCCATCGGGGTCGAGATCGCCTACCTCGACCTGATGCGCGCGCTGAAGAACCGGCTCGACGTGATCGCCTGGCGCAAACAGAATCCCGGGATCACCGAAAAGCCCGTAGCCGCACCCATCTTCATCGTCGGCCAGCCCCGCACCGGAACCACGATCCTCTACGACCTGCTCGCCCAAGATCCCGACCTGCGCGCCCCCCTGACCTGGGAGGTCGACGCGCCCTGCCCCGTCCCGCAACCCGAGACCTACCACGACGACCCGCGCATCGCCGTCACGCAGGCCAGCCTGGAAATGTCGGAGCAGATCATCCCCGGCTTCCTGAAATTCCACCCGATGGGCGCGCTGGTCGGACAGGAGTGCGTGCGCATCACCGCCAGCGACTTCGTCAGCATGATCTTCTCGGTGCAGTACCGGCTGCCCAGTTACTACCGGTGGCTGCTGTACGAGGCCGACCATGCCGGCGCCTACCGGTTCCACCGCATCTTCCTGCAGCATCTGCAGTCCGGCGTGCCCGGGCAGTGGCTGTTGAAATCGCCCGCGCATCTGTGGCAACTCGAGGCCTTACTCACCGAATACCCCGACGCCCTGATCGTGCAGACACACCGCGATCCCCTCAACGTCATCTCCTCGATCGCCGCACTCACCCATCACCTGCGGCGGATGGGCAGCGACGAATCCGATATCGCCGAATGCGCCGCGCAGTCCTACGAGGAGATCGTGGTGGGTCTCGAGCGCGAAATGGCGCTGCGTGAGAGCGGCACGGTGCCTGCCGACCGGGTGATCGACGTGCACTACGCGGATTTCCTGGGCGACCCGTGGACCACGATCGGCGGCATCTACCAGAAGCTGGGTCGCGAGTGGCGGCCGGACGCCCAGCAGCGCATGCGGGACTTTCTGGCCGCCCATCCCGGTGACGGCGGACGCGGTCGCTACACCTGGTCGGACACCGGCTTGAACGCCGGCGAGGTTCGCGACCGGGTCCGCGGCTACCAAGAGCGCTACGGGGTGCCCACCGAGGAACTGCGCTAGACGAGCTGAAAAATTGGGCGCCGTTATTTCCCCCAAAATGTGACGAAAGACATAGACTTCCGGCTTGTGACGACCCCGTCGAACCCTTTTGGCGACGAACGACGGCGACTCTCGCAGCAGCTTCAGATGCGAGGTCAGGTGCTTGGGCGCAGGCAGGCGCGACGGCTGAGCCGGCGCTTCGCGCACGTCGGCGTGGACATACCCCCGACCCGACTGCGGCAGTTGGTCACCGGGTCAGTGGACGCCGACCGGGAAATGACGGACGTGAACTTCGCGTTGATCGCCACCCGGTACAACCGCGAGAAGCAGGCCGCGAAATTCGTGCACTTGCAGCGCCGCTGTAAGCACGCGCTGGTCTGTGCCGGCTTGGTCTTGGTCGCACTGAACTTCCTGATCTGTCTCGGTTACGTCTTTTTCACCCTGGCCCATCAGTCCTAGAACGAGTAGTACTACGCAGGTGTCGGCGGGCGCCGGACAGCCAAGCTGCTTTCATGACAACTTTTTTGGGCTTTCCGCGCGCCGCTGAATTGGAGGCAAGCACGCCGGTCGACCGCGACCGCGCGATCGACGTCATCCGGATCACCGCGTTGGTCGGGGTGGTGATCGGTCACACGGTGATGGCGATCAGCATCATCCGCGGCGGCGTACTCATCTGGGACAACCTGCTCACCACCTCGGTCGTGTTTCAGGCCCTGACCTGGATCTTCCAGATCATGCCGCTGTTCTTCTTCGCCGGCGCCGCGGCGTGCGTAACGTCCTGGCAGCCCGGCACCAACTGGGGCGGCTGGCTGTTGAAGCGCTGCACCCGGTTGTTCCGGCCGGTCTTCTACTACCTCGCGTTCTGGGCGGTCGCGCTGGTCGTACTGAATCGAGTGCTGCCCCGACACGTGTACGAGCCAGTCGCGGGGATCAGCATTCAGCTGTTGTGGTTTCTCGGCGTGTACGTGCTGGTGCTGGCGGCGATGCCGGTGCTGCACCGGATTTCCACCCCGGCCCGACTGGCCGGCGGGGTGGCAGTGGTCTACGCGATGGTCGCGGTTGTCGACGCCGCCCGGTTGCACTGGTCCGCGCTGGCCCCGCTCGGTTATCTCAACCTGGCGGCGTGGCTGATCCCCGGCATGTTCGGCGTTGCCTACCGGCGCCGGTTGATCACCGGCCGGGTCGCGGTGATCCTTGCCACGGCGATGTTCGCGGTAGATCTCGCGCTGCTGCAGTGGGGGCCCTATGAGTTGAGTCTGGTCGGCATCGAGGGGCAGCGGCTGGCCAACATGAGTCCTCCGTCGCTGCTGTTGGCCGGGCACGCAATTGTGCTCAGCGCGTTGGCAATTGCTGCCGCGCCGAGGATCGACCGGTGGGCCCGGCGACCCCGCGTCTGGTGGCTGACCGCAATCGGCAACTCCGGGGCGATGACGCTGTACCTGTGGCACATGCCGGCGCTGCTGGGCGTGCACGTGCTGTTCGACACGCTCGGACACCCGCGCTTCCCGGGACAGCCCGACTTCCTGGCGATCAGCCTCGTGCAACTCGCCCTCATGGTCGGCGTGGTGGCCGTGTTGTTCGTGGCCCTGCGCGCGTTGGAGAACAATCCGTTGCCTGGATGGGACGGCGCCCACGCCGTCGCGTCGGCGCGACGCGGCACCGCGGTCGGCATCTTGTTGTGTGTGGCCGGAGCGGCGATCTTGGCCGCGGTGAAGTGGGGCCTCAAGGACGAGGGGCTGGTCTGCGTCACGATCATGCTGATCGCCTTGGCGGCGGCTCGGGTGCTGGCCGCGGCGTGGCTGCCGCAGGCCGGCCGGGCATTGGGTAACGCGCTGGGTATTCGGGCCGTGCGCTAGGTGTCGGCGGCCAGCAGTAGCTGCAGCATCTCGCGGAACTCGCCGAGTCGGCGCCCACCCAGAATGTGTTCCCACTTGTTCTCCAATTCGACTGCGCTGGAACGTATCACCCGCAGCGCACGGCGACCGCGTGGGGTGAGCTCGATGATCAGGGTGCGGGCGTCGTCGGGATTGGCCACCCGGGAGACATAGTCATGGCGTTCCAGCGCCGATACCGCCTGAGCCACGGCCTGGCGGCTCACCGCCAGCCGGTCGGCCAGCTCCGAGGCATGCAGGCCACCGGCGGCCAGCGGGACGAGGGCTGCCGCCTGGGCCGGACGGATCCCGTCGAGCCCGGCCTGGGCGAAAGCCGTTTTCAACCGCGGGGCCCCGGTCGCGGCCAGCAGCTGGACCAACGCCGGCACGGTCGGTTGCCACGGCGCATCCACCAGACGTCGCATGGCTGCAGAGTGTGCCACAAATTGACAAGTTTCTTGTCAATCTGTGGCTGGGCTGTCACGATGAGTCGATGGTGGCACCGCGCGCCCGGGCACTCGGCATCGTCGTCCTCGCGACGCTGGTCGTCCTTGTCGGCGGATGTTTCAGTCACGGCCACGCGGTGGGCGCACCGACGATACCGGTGGGTCAGTCCTCCCAGAGCATCGAATGGGGCGGCGAGACAAGAACTTTCCACCTCTACCGTCCGCAGGGACTGATGGACCCGGCGCCGTTGGTGGTGATGCTGCACGGCGGGTACGGCAGCGGCACGCAGGCCGAGCGTGCCTATCACTGGGACACCGAGGCCGACAGCGGCCACTTCGTGGTCGCCTATCCCGACGGACTCGGCCGGGCCTGGAATGCCGGATCGTGCTGCGGCAGCCCGTCCCAGGACCGTCTCGACGACGTCGGGTTCATCACCGCCGTCGTCGCTGCCATCCAGCGGCAACTGCCGATCGATCGGACCCGCATCTATGCCACCGGCATGTCCAACGGGGCCATGATGTCGCTGCGGCTGGCTTGTGAGACAGATTATTTCGCCGCGATCGCCCCGGTGGCGGGCGCCTTGGTGACCGATTGTGCGCGGGCGCGGCCCACCTCGGTGCTGCAGATCCACGGCACCGCGGACGCCAGCGTTCCGTACCACGGTGGACCGGGCAAAGCGCTGAAGGCAGACGGGACCCCGCGCGTGGACGGCCCGCCGGTCCCGTCGGTGACCGCGACCTGGCGTGCCATCGACGGGTGCGGGCCACCGACGTCGTCGACTGCCGGGGTGGTCACCACCGAAACAGCAGAATGCCCCGATGGCCTTGCCGTGCAATTGATTTCGGTAGCAGAGGCCGGGCATCAATGGCCCGGCGGTGCCAGCGGACCCGTCTCGAAAAGACTCGGCCTGCCCGAGCCGTCGACCGCGCTGGACGCCACCGACACCATCTGGCGGTTCTTCGCCCAGCACCATCGCTGAACGCCGCGCGCACAGTTATTCGCTGCCGCGTTCCGGCGAACCTGCCGCGTTGCGGCGAACCTGCGGCGTTGCGGCGAACCTGCGCGTTCAGTGTGAATCCTGGGCTTTGCGGCGGAAGCCCGAGCGGGATCTAGCGGATTTTCCCACCGTGGGCTCACCGTGAAAGCCCTCGCTTCACCCCGAACGCCAAGAGCTCACACCAAAGTCATGCAACAGCCGAAACACCCAAACCTGCCGCTTGAAACCGCGCCCCGGGTCAGTCGCTGAGCTGACGGTGTTCGATCAACTCACGGATACCGCCGCCGCCCAATCGCTCCCGGAACGCCTGAGCGGTGTACCCCACCACCTTCGCGTCGGTGCGGGCCCGCGCGGTCGCCGACCGCGGCATGTGAAACAGCACGCCCATCTCACCGAAGTAGTCACCCGGTCCGGCCACCTTGATCAATTCCTCACCGCCGTCGGCCATTTCGTGCACCAGGTCGAACTCGCCTTCGATGACGACGTAGATCAGTTCGCCCATCGTGCTCTGCTCGAACAGCACCACCCCGGCCTTCAGCTCGAAGGTCTCCGGCGGACGGTTCGTGTCGGCGAAGTCGGGAGTCAACTCGACCACGCGGTCGGCCATCGGCAGCATGCGGTTGTCGTGCGTCGCGACCACCACCACCCGGTCGCCGTCGGCGAGTTCGCGGATCAGCCGCAGGACCTCCTCCACCTGGATGAAGTCGAGGTGGGCCGTCGGTTCGTCGGCCAGGATCAACGGCGGATCCAATGCGATGGCCCGCGCCACCGCGACGCGTTGCTGCTGCCCGCCGCTGAGATCCCCGGGCCGATGCTTCATCCGGTCACCGAGGTTGACCCGTTCGAGCAGCTCGGTGGCCCGTTGGCGCGACGCCGAACGTGACATCCCGGCCGCGCGCAGCGGCACCATCACGTTCTCCAGTGCGGTCAGACTCGGGACGAGATTGAACGCCTGGAAGACGATGCCGACCTTGTCGCGGCGGTACTTCGCCAAGGCCTTCCCCTCCAGGGAAGTGATGTCGACACACCCGTCTGCCGAGTCGAACTTGATGGTCCCGGATTTGGGTCGCAGGATGCCACCGAGGCAGGACAACAGCGTCGTCTTACCGCAACCGCTGGGCCCGAGCAGGATCACCAACGAACCGGCTGCCACGTCGAGGTTCAGGCCGTTGATCGGCCGCAGGGCGTAGCCGCCGCTGTCGTACTCGACGACCAGGTTCTGGATGCTCAGATCACCCACGGCTCAGGGCCCTCCGAACGCGAGCGCGGGATCGATGGCCACCACCCGTCTGAGGCCGGCGAGGCTGGCCAGCAGCCCGATCGCCGTCGCCACCACCGGCAGCAACAAATAGGCGGCCGTCGGAACCGCCACCACCATCGGAAACAACGGCGCCAATAGCTTCGACAGCACCACACCGACCACGGCCGCCACCAGCGAGACGATGAGCGCCTGCAGGGCCAGTCCCGCCAGAATCGAGCGAGTCGGCGTCCCGATCGCCTTGAACACGGCGAAGTCACGCACCCGTTCGAGGGCAGAGAGGTACACCACCGACCCGACGATCAGCACCGCCACGATCCACAGCAACACGGCGACGATGGAGATCGAGTTCACCGCGACCTTCAGCGGTCGGATCAGGTCGTCGACGGCGCCCGCGCGGTCGTAGGTCCGGTAACCGTCCGGCAGCGCGCGCGGGGTGCCATTGACCCCGATCGAGGTGACCATCGGTTGGCCGTTGTAGGCGATCCGCTGCAGACCTTCGGTCGTCAGGAAGATATTGGGAATCTTGGCCAGCGCGGTCGAGTTGGGCACGATGCCCACGATCCGCAGCGTGTGGGCGCCGACCTGGAAGGTGTCGCCGAGGTGTCGGCCCAGCGTGCTCGACGCCGCCACCTCGTCCGGTTTTGACGGGACCCGACCTTCGGAAACCTGCGGCATGCCGGGCCCCCGCTCGGGCGCGCCGAAGGCCGTCACATTACGGGTCGACTTGTCCTCCCGCATGATCGTCCCGACGCAGCCCAGCGGTGCCGCGGCCGAGACCCCGGACTCCGCACGCACCCGCGCCAGGTCGACGTCGGGAAACGGCGTCGACCCCAGGAAAGGCCCAGCTGCACCGTCCTTGACCACAAATGCGTCGACACCCAGGGAATCCACGGTCTGCCGGGCTTCCACGCGAAATCCATTCGCCAGGCCGCTCATCACGAGCGTCATCCCGAAGATCAGTCCGGTGCTGACGATGGCGATTACCAGGCGACGCTTTCGCCATTGCATATCGCGCAGCGCGGCAAAGAGCATTCGTAGACGCTACCAACGCCCACAAGTGTCGGATCGAATTCGCCTGCACACCCCGCGGATCACGGCGGCGACGGGCCGGTGCTGGTCGGAAGGCGGCCGGACCCGACTGATGGCAGAATGTTTACCTGCCGGAATGGCGCCCGTCGAAGATTTTGGTGCGTGGCCTAGGATTGGATTTCGTTGGCTGCCGCAGGGCTGCACAAGGCAGTGCAGTATCCATGGCGGTTGTCGCGGGTTGAATCAACAGCCCCACAAGGCGTGGTTGTGTGAAAACTATTGGTGTCCCTGGCGGACGGATTTGAGATAAAGCATGGTCGATCAACCCGGCGATCCAATCAATCGCACAACTTTCGAGGTGGAGCAGTACCAGACGGACGGAGCCGTCGTCCTGGCTGTCTCGGGCGAAGTGGACATGCTGAGCGCGCCTCAGTTGGCCGACGCTATGCAGACGGCGCTGGCCGGCAAGCCCGCGGCCCTGATCGTCGACTTGACGAAAGTGGAGTTCCTGGCATCCGCCGGCATGAGCGTGCTGGTCAACGGGCAGGCTGAACTCGTTCCGCCGACCCGCATGGCGGTGGTCGCGGACGGGCCGGCGACCAGCCGCCCGCTCAAGCTGATGGGTATCGACAGTGTGCTTCCGCTGCACCGCACCCTCGACAGCGCGCTGAACTGGCTCAGTGGTGCGTGATCCCGTAACGGGAGCTGACCGGACGCTCTGATCGGCGGGCCCGTGAGACCACAGCAGGATGACCGTTCTCGCTTCGTCCGGACGCGGGTTGTCGCCGACGCGCCGAGCGCGAGCCGGCTCCGCGGCGAGTTCCGCAACTGGCTCGACCGGCACTTCACGTTGGGCGCCGAACGGTTCAGCGACCTGGTGCTGGCCGTCAGCGAAGCGCTGGCCAACGCCGCCGAATTCGCTTACCCCGACTCCCCTGACCAGGGAACCATGGATGTCCGCGCGGCCTACGACCCCGATTCGGACACCCTGGCGGTGACCGTCAACGATCAGGGGCGGTGGCGCCAGCACGGCAGCCCGGCGGAGCTGGCCCGCGGCCGCGGCATTCCGCTGATGCGTGCGCTCGCCGACACGGCCAGGATCGACGGCACGCCGCACGGCACGCAGGTCACGTTGACCTGGCGTCATCTGACCGCCTCCTGAGTCATTGACTCGGGCGAGCCGGGCGCCTACCGTCGTCAGTACATACGCTACGCATCGTAGCGAAATAACCATTCGGCACTGGTTCGCTGCCCTGGAGGCATCATGTTCGACCTGAAAATCATCGGTGGCACCGTCGTGGACGGAACCGGCGCCGAACGTTATCGCGCCGACCTCGGCATCAAGGACGGAAAGATCGTCGAGGTCTTCCGTCGCGGCACGGATTCCGCGGAACTCGCCGGCGAGGCCGCCGAGACCATCGACGCGACCGGACGTGTGGTGGCGCCGGGATTCGTCGACATCCACACCCACTACGACGGACAGGTCAGCTGGGACAGTTCGCTGGAACCGTCCAGTGGACACGGGGTCACCACGGTGGTCACCGGCAACTGCGGCGTCGGCTTCGCGCCGGTGCGACCGGGAACCGAGGATTGGCTGATCAGCCTGATGGAAGGCGTCGAAGACATTCCCGGCACCGCGCTCACCGAAGGCATCACCTGGGGTTGGGAGACCTACCCCGAGTATCTCGACGCCATCGACAAGCAGCAGTTCTCGATCGACGTCGGCAGCCAGGTCGCGCACGGCGCCATCCGCGCCTACGCGATGGGCGGTCGGGGTGCCCGCAACGAGCCGGCCACGCCCGAGGACATCGAAGCGATGGGTCGTCTGGTCACCGAGGCGGTCGAGGCGGGCGCACTCGGGTTCTCGACGTCGCGGACGATGGGGCACCGCGCCATGGATGGCGAACCCGTACCCGGCACTTTTGCCGCCGAAGACGAACTGTTCGGCCTGGGTCGGGCCATGGCCGCGGGCGGCCAGGCGGTCTTCGAACTCGCCCCGCAGGGCTCGGCGGGGGAGGACATCATCGCACCCAAGAAGGAGCTCGAGTGGATGCGGCGGCTCGGCGCCGAGATAGACCGTCCGGTGTCGTTCGCGCTGATCCAGGTGGATGCCGACCCCGGGTTGTGGCGGGAGATGCTGGATCTGTCGGCGGATGCACACTCCGCAGGCGCCCGCCTGTACCCCCAGATCGCGGCGCGTCCGTTCGGCATGATGATCGGCTTCCAGGGGCACCACGGGTTCAGCCACCGGCCGACCTACCGGCGACTGAAAGCCGAGTGCGGCCGCGAGGAGCTCGCGCAGCGGCTGGCCGACCCCGCGGTGAAGGCCGCGATCCTGGCCGAGGACGATCTTCCGGTTGATCCGTCCCTGTTGTTCGACGGCATGTTCGCCCTGGTGCAGCACTCGCTGCACCGGCTTTACGCGCTGGGGAACCCGCCCGACTACGAGCCCACGCCGGACCGCACGGTGCAGGCGATCGCGCAGGCGCGCGGCGAAGACCCGCTCTCGACGCTCTACGACCTGATGCTGGAGCGGGACGCGAGCGCGATGCTGATGCTGCCGTTGTTCAACTACGCCGACGGCAACCACGACGCGATCCGGGAGATGCTGCTGCATCCGGCCGGTGTGCTGGGCCTGTCGGACGGCGGCGCGCATTGCGGAATGATCTGCGACGCCTCCTATCCCACGTTCCTGCTGACGCACTGGGCGCGTGACCGGCGCCGTGGGGACAAGTTGTCACTGGAATACGTGATCCGCAAGCAGGCCCGCGACACCGCGCATCTGTTCGGCCTCACCGACCGCGGCACCATCGAGCGCGGCAAGAAAGCCGACCTCAACGTCATCGACATGAACGCGCTGACGCTGCACCCTGCGGCGATGGCGTGGGACCTGCCGGCGGGCGGAAACCGAATCCTGCAGGGCGCCAGCGGATACGACGCGACGATCGTCAGCGGCACCGTGACCCGCCGCAAGGACGTCGACACCGGCGCCCGGCCGGGACGATTGGTGCGTGGCGCGCGTTAGGGTTTCGTCTGTGGACGTGATGGCGGGCAACCCGGCCCGGGTGCGCGACGAGGACGCGATCGGCGACCCGCCGGCGTCTCCGACCCTGGTGCCCGCCGAGCGCTATTATTCACCGGCGTTCGCCGCTTTGGAGATCGAGCGGATGTGGCCGAGGGTTTGGCAGGTCGCCTGCATGGTGGACCACGTCGCCGAGTCGGGCGACTACTTCGAATACCGTTGTGGCCCATACGGAGTGCTGATCGTCCGCGGTGACGACGGGGTGTTGCGCGCCTTCCAGAACGCGTGCCGCCACCGCGGCAACTCGCTGTGCGTCGGCTCGGGTTCAGGGCTGCGCGAACTCAAGTGCGGGTACCACGGCTGGACGTGGGACCTGGCCGGGATGCTCAAGCGGGTGCCCAACCGCAAGGGCTTCGGGTCGTTGAAGATGTCCGAATTCCCGTTGCTGCCCGCCGCTGTCGACACCTGGGGAGGCATGGTCTTCGTCAATCTCGATGTCGATGCGATGCCGTTGATCGAATACCTGGACGCTGTTCCGGCCGACATCGCCTGGTGCAACATCAGCGACTTCCGTTGCTACGCAACGTTGACGGTCGAGGTCGAGGCCAACTGGAAGACGATCGCCGACGGGTACAGCGAGACCTATCATATCCAGACACTGCATCCGGAGTTGTTGCGCTGCGTCGACGATATTCATGCGCCGCAACAGATTTGGGTGCACGCGGGTAAGTCCGATCAGCCGTACGGGGTGCAGAGCCCACGGTTCGAGGGTGCCCTGACCGACGAGGAGGTCTGGGACGCTTACGTGTACACCCAGGGCGCGCTGATGGGAGCGGCGGAGGGCACGCCTTTTCCCGAGCGCACGGGGGATCAGACCGTCGCCGACCTGATCGCGGCCCGCACCCGGGAATTCGCGGCCGGACGCGGGGTGGATCTGGACTGGGCCGACACCGACCGCATCACGCGCCTGCACCAGTACAACGTGTTCCCGAACATGACGTTCCTGGTCAACGCCGACCACCTGACGATCATGACGTCGCGGCCCGGCCCGGATCCGGACCACGGCGAGTTGACCATGTTCCTGATGACTCGGATGCCACCGGGAGCGCCGCGCAACAAGCCCACCGATATGCGGATGTCGGCCGCCGACGCCGAACCGGGAATCGTTCTGACCCAGGACATCCGGGTGTTGCCAGGTTTACAGCGCGGCCTGCATCAGCCCGGCTTGACGCACCTGGTGTTGTCCAACGAGGAACGTCGAGTGATCAACATGCACCGCAACCTGGAGCGCTACCTCGACCTTTAAGCGCGAGCAGACGCAAAAGCGCCCCAAAACGGCACGTTTTGGGTGCTTTTGCGTCTGCTCGCGGGAGTTAGTGACGCGCGGCTTCCTGGGCGAGTTGGACACGGGACGTCAGGCCCAGCTTGGTGTAGACGTGGGTGAGGTGGGTCTCGACGGTGCGCGGTGAGACGAAAAGCCTTGCGGCGATGTCCTTGTTGCCCAGGCCGTCGCTGACCAGCCGGACGACGTCGAGTTCGGCCGGGGTCAGCGAGCCCCAGCCGGTGGACGGGCGTTTGCGCTCGCCGCGGCCGCGCCGCGCATAAGCGATCGCCTCCTCGGTGGAGAGCCCGGCTCCTTCTACGCAGGCTACGTCGAAGTCGTTGTCTCCCATCGCCTCTCGCAGCGCCGCAACCGAGGCTTCGTAGTCGGGCTGATGGATTGCATACCGCACCTCGCCGGTGCGCTGGCGGATACCCGCGGCCGCGCCGAAGAGTCGGGCCGCTTCCACATGGCTCGCACCTCGCGCGGCCAGCCCGGCAAGTCCCTCGAAGACATCGGGCGCGCCCAGCTGCGCCCCGGTATCGGAAGCACACGCCAAAGCCTCATTCGCATAGCGCTCGGCGGCTGCCCAATCGTTCTCGGCGAGAGCCACGCGGACACGGGCATTCAACGCGAGCATCCGGAAATATCCCGCGGTCACCGACACCGCCTGATCGGCCCAGAGGCGGGCCGTGCCGATGTCGCCTGTCGTGCGCTCGGTGTCAGCTCTCCACATCAGGTTCGTCGACGAAAAGCCGGCATCCGGTATCCGGCCGTAGGCCTTTGCCAGAGCGTCCTTGGCGGCCACGGCGTCTCCCGCGGCCAGGTGCGCTGCACCCAGCGCCAGATAACCGAGTCCCTCGATGGACGCGCCGAGCTCGGCGGCGGACTCGATCGCCGCCTCCGCGGCAGCGAGCGCCGCGATTGTCTTGCCCTGCCACCCGAGCACAAAGCTTTGCGCAATCAGGGCGTTGAACCTGGTCAGCAAGTCGCCGGCCGCATCAGCGTCGGCGAGTACATCGCGGACCTCGTCCTCAGCGCCCTGCAGGTCGCCACGCATCGTGCGCCCGCCGGCAATACCGTACAAACGGCACTGGCCCGAGGCGACCCGGTCACCGATCGCGTCGGCAAGTTCGCGCCCTTCGGCGGCCGCGTGCTCCGCGATCGAGCTGCCGGCCATAGACGCCGCATAGGCTTGGAAGCCGAGTAGCTGGCTCAGTCTCCAGTTGTCGCCCAGGGCGCGCGCCAAATCGATGGCTTCGACGAAGAATGTTTCTGCCTGCTCTGGGTTCAAAGCGGCCGCGGTAGCGACGCAGCCAGTGAGGGCACGGACCAGCAGCACAGGGTCGTCGAGTCGGCGAGCGATCGCGAGCGCTTCGGTGGCCTGTTCCATCCGCGCCGGCAGACCGAGCCAGCCGTCGAACAAGGCCGCGTCGCCCAGCGTTCGCGCCAGCACCGCCGGTGCGACCTCGCGATCAGCGGAGTCCGCGTCGGCGAGCGCCTCGTCGATCCACCTCATTCCTTCCCGCAGGCGGCCGCGCGTGAGCCACAGCGGCTGCAGCGACGTCGCGAGCTGCAAGGCCGACTCGATGTCACCGTTGTCGCGGCTCCAGGTGAAAGCCCCGCGCAGGTTGTCGATCTCGGATTCTGTTTGCTCGACCCGGTGCTGGTGGCCGGTGGCGGCGGGCGCGTCGAGCACGGCAGCCATCGCCAGGTAATAGTCCCGGTGACGTGCCCGCACAGCGTCCTCCTCGCCGGATTCACCGAGCTTTTCCGAGGCGTACTGGCGCACGGTCTCCAACAGGCGATAACGCATCTGACCGCCGGTGTCGTCGGCCACCACCAGTGACTTGTCCACCAGCAGAGTGAGCTGGTCGAGGACCTGGTACCGCTCGATCCCGGTGTCTCCGGCGACAGCACGCGCGGCGGCGAGGTCGAATCCACCCTGGAATGCGGCGAGGCGTCGGAACAGCACCCGCTCGGAGTCGGTCAGCAGCGCGTGCGACCAGTCCACCGACGCGCGCAACGTCTGCTGGCGACGCACGGCGAGGCGCCCGCCGCCGGTCAGCAACCGGAAGCGGTCGTGCAGGCTGTCGACGATCTCGTCGAGTGACAACGCCCGCACTCGCGCCGCCGCCAATTCGATGGCCAGCGGCATGCCGTCCAGGCGACGGCAGATCTCCTTGATTGCAAGGACTTTGGCGTCGGCTATGTCCAGATCGGATCGCACCCGCCGCGCCCGATCGACAAACAGCGCGACCGCATCGTCATCCAGCGACAGGGACGGCACCCGCCAGGTCACCTCACCTGGCACGTCGATCGGCTCGCGACTGGTCGCCAACAACGTCAACCCGGGGCATGGGGTCAGCAGCGCGACCGCCAGTGCGGCAACCGCGTCGAGAAGGTGTTCGCAGTTGTCCAGCACCACCAACATTTGACGGTCTGCTATGAACCGGGTCAACGCTTCGGTAGTGGAACGGCTCGGTTGATCGGCCAAACCGAAGGCACCCATCATCGCGTCCGGCACCAGATCGGCATCGGTGATCGGCGTGAGGTCGACATACCAGGAGCCGTTGCCGAAATCGGCGGCTACCTGCCCCGCCACCTGGATGGCAAGCCGGGTCTTACCCACGCCGCCGGCACCGGTCAGGGTGATCAGCCGGTTGCCTGCAAGGATCTGCTTCACCCCGTCGATCTCGGCGCCCCGGCCGATGAAGTTCGTCAGTTGAACCGGAAGATGTTCAGCGCCAACGTGTCTGGATGTTTTGAGCGGCGGGAAGTCGTTGTTGATGTCGGAGTGGCACAGCTGGGCCACCCGTTCGGGACGCGTGATTCCGCGCAGTTCGTGCCTGCCGAGGTCGGTCAGCCACGCATCGGGCGGCAGCGAGTCTACGACGATGTCTTCGGTGGTGCCGGACAGCACCGTCTGGCCGCCGTGGGCGAGATCGCGCAGCCGCGCCGTCCTGTTGATGGTCGGGCCGACGTAGTTTCCCTCATCCCGTAGCTGCACCTCACCGGTGTGCAGGCCGATGCGTAACCGGATCGGAGCGAGCGGCGCCCGCTGCAACGCCAGTGCGCACGCAACCGCAGCGGTGGCGCGGGCGAACGCGACCACAAAGCTGTCGCCCTCGCCTTGCTCCACGGGCCGCACCCCGCCGTGTACGACGAGTAGTTCGTCCAGCACCCGGTCCAAACGGGCAACAGCCGCCGTCATCTCCTCCTGTTGGGTTTCCCACAACCGCGTGGAGTTCTCGACGTCGGCGAGCAGCAGCGTCACCGTGCCGGTTGGCAGCTCACCCACGACCAACTCATTCCAGGTCAACGACGGCGGATCCGCACGTGGATCAGTCTCGGTCATGCTAGCCAGCATCCGCTGGCGAAGGGCTGCAAAACATCGTGGAAACCCCGTAGCGGGGGCGCATTCACTCTGCGCTCAGGGCGAACCCTGCTCGCGCTTTCGTCGCCGTAGCCGCAGATACGCCGTCTTCGGATTTCCGCGTTCTCCCCGATGATGCGCGGCCCCGAACACCAGATAGTCGATTTCGAACCGACTCGAGGAGGATCTCCATGACCGTCACGACCCAGTGCCCCGGTGTTTTCGAAGCCGGGCTTCCGACCGTCGACTACGAATCCGCCCAGCACCCAGACGACGCTCACGCGATCATTCAGCGCGTCCGCGCGGAGTCGCCGATCGCCGTCGGCGCCTACGGACCCGAGTTGCTGAGTTACGACCTCGTCCACACCGCACTCCGCGACCCGCGTTTCCGGGTACCGCAGGGCATGTTCCTTGCGGCGCAGGGAATTACGTCCGGACCGCTGTGGGACCGCATCGGCGATCTCATCATCAGTCTCGACGGCGAACAGCACCATCGGCTGCGCCGACTGGTCAGTAAAGCCTTCACACCCAAGGCGACGGCACGGTTACGCACGACGATCGTCGACATCATCACCGGGTTGGTCGACAGCGTGAGCGCGAGCGGGCGATGCGACGTCGTCACCGACATCGCCCGGCAATATCCCATTCCGGTCATCTGCGCATTGATCGGCGCGCCACCCGAGGACTGGGAGCTGATTTCGGACTGGGCCGATGACATCATGGAGGCCTTCGGCTGGAACGCCGCGAGCCAGGCGCCGCAAATTCTGGCAGCGTGGGAGGCATTCGACGCCTACCTCGACGAGATGCTCGCCTACCGGCGCCGGGCACTCAAAGACGACCTGATCTCCGAGCTGATCCGCGCCGAGGACGACGGCGACCGCCTCAATGGCGATGAACTGCGCAACATGGTCGCCGCGTTGCTGCTGGCAGGTACCGACACTACCCGCTTGCAACTGGCTGCGGCGGTGCACGTGCTCTGCGATCACCCCGACCAGTGGGCACTGCTGGGCCGGCAGCCTGAACTCGCCGCCGGCGCCGTCCACGAGTTGATCCGTCACTCGCCGATGTCGTTCGTCACCTTGCGCATCGCCGTACAGGACGTCGAACTCGCCGGCGTCACGATTCCGGCGGGCACCATCGTCGTCGTCAACACCGGCGCCGCCAACCGCGACCCCGCCGTCTACGACGATCCCGACCGTCTCGACATCACCCGCGTGGGAGCCGCACCGATGCAAACGTTCGGCGGCGGCGCGCACTACTGCCTGGGCGCCAACCTGGCCCGTCTCGAGTTGGCCGAAGCGCTGGCGGTGATGACCCGGCGGATGCCGAATGCCCGACGCACCGGGCCCGCCCTGTGGAACCGGGTGAGCGCGTTGGGTGGGCCCGTCACCCTGCCGATCGAATTCGACACCTGACAGCCAGGTATCGTGCTCACCCATCGACACAGACCGTGACCCCACGCTGCCGGAGAACGCGAACGCGCCCGGCGGTGACACGACATCCGGCAAGGTCCAGTTCGCGGGTCTGAGTGACGTGGGTCGACTGCGCGCCACCAACCAGGACCATTGGGGCG
This sequence comes from Mycobacterium sp. NGS67, assembly GCF_059812185.1. NCBI lineage: Bacteria > Bacillati > Actinomycetota > Actinomycetes > Mycobacteriales > Mycobacteriaceae > Mycobacterium > Mycobacterium sp. NGS67. Next base: position 107,137 of record NZ_JCALCF010000002.1, on the reverse strand, counting down.
TCGACGCCGATCAGTCGCTGTTCATCGTCGCCGACGGGGTGGCCCGCAGCACCGACGGCGCGCTGGCCGCCCACCTGGTTGTCGAACTGTTGCCCACCTATGTGGCCCGCCATCTCAAGCCGGACGACGACGCCACAGCCGAGTTACTGGGACAGGCAATGATCGACTACTGCAACGACTTTCGCACCTACGCGGCCACCGACACCCGCGCCGCCGGCGCCAACACGACCGTGGTGGCTGCCGTCGTCGCCGGGTCACGCGCACTGCTGGCTCACCTCGGCGACAGCCGCGCATATCTGTTCCGCGACAACAAGATCGAACAGCTGACCCGCGATCACAGCGTGATTCAGGACCTGATCGACGCGGGCGAGGTCTCGCCCGAGGAGGCCGAACAACACCCCACCCGCGCCATCCTGACCCGGCACGTGGCGATGATTCCGGATCCGTTGCCCGACACCGCCACCGTGGATCTGCTGCCGGGTGATCGGATCCTGCTGTGCAGCGACGGATTGCACGGTGTCCTCGACGACGCCACTCTGGCCGCGATTCTCGACTCGGATCCCGAACCGTCGGATGCGTGCGCAGCCATGATCGCCGCGGCCAACGAGGCCGGCGGGCCGGACAACATCACCGCGCTGGTTGTCGATATCTCCGACGATCAATAGCCTTACGCGATGACAAGTCGCTTGGCCGTGATGGCGGCCCTGCTCACCGCACTGATTGTGCCCGTCGCCGGGTGCTCGACTTCGAGCCGACCTGCTGCTACCAGCACCAGCGCGTCGGCCCCGTCGAATCGACCGGCAACCACCACGCCCACGACGTCCGCACCCGAAGGGCCAAGGCGCCACGGAACGGCCGACGGCCTGTCCATCACCCTTGCTCCGCAAGGCGACACGACCATCAGACCGGGCGGGCGGCCGCTGTCCTTCAACGTCGCGCTGCTCAACACCACCCCGGCCGACATGAGCCAGATCGGATTGGTGGTGTCCCTGGGTCACTGCGGCTGCGGCTCACCCGAGGAACACATGATGCCGCTCGGGTCGTTGCGCATGCTCGACCCGAACACAAACAAGTGGGTCGTCGCTCCCTACAACCGGCAGGCAGGCGGAATGGACTTCCTGCTGCAGACGCTGGTGCCGCCGTTCGACCTCAAGGCCGGGCAGATCGTCAACTATCAACTCGAGTTGCAGCTCGACGCGCACCAGGACTTCACCGTCGGCAAAGGTGACGGCGCCGTCAACGTCACCAGGACCAACGTCGGCACCCATGATCCGATCGGCCCCAATCCCGCGGCGGCCCTTCGGTTTTCGGTGGAACCATCATGAGGGATGAGGGGCACTGGTCCGAATCCGCCGACGTCGTGGTGGTCGGCTTCGGGGCGGCCGGAACGTGCGCGGCGATCGCCGCGCGGGAAGAAGGCGCCGACGTCGTCGCCGTCGATCGCGCCAATGGCGGTGGCTCGACCGCGATTTCGGGTGGAATCATCTACGCCGGCGGCGGTACCTGGGTTCAGCAAGAGGCCGGCGTCGAGGACACCGCCGAGCAGATGCTGGCCTACCTTCGCCTCGAGGTCGGCGATGCCGTCAGTCCCGAAACCTTGGAGTCCTTCGTGGCGGGCAGCCCGGAGATGATCCGCTGGCTCAGCGAACGCGGCGTGCCGTTCGACTCAACGTTGTGCCCCTACAAGACGTCGTACCCGAACAACCGCTACTACCTGTACCACTCCGGCAGTGAGAACGCCGGCGCCTTCCGCAGCCGCACCCCGCCCGTCCAGCGGGGACACCGGGTGAAGGGCAAAGGCACCTCCGGCAAGGAGCTGTATGCGCCGCTGGCGAGATCCGCACTGGCCCTAGGTGTTCAATTCCATCCGCACACCATCGTCACGGATTTGGTGCAGGACTCGGCCGCCCGGGTGACCGGGATACGTGCCATGACGATGCGCGATGCGCCGCCCCGCATCCGGCAGGTGTACTCCCGGTTGGCCGCGCTGTCGACCAAACCCGGTATCTACTACCCACCGCTGCGCACTCAGATGGAACGACGGCTGCGAGGTCTCGAGCGCCGGTACGCACGCCCGATACAGATCGAAGCGCGACGCGGCGTAATCCTCTGTGCCGGCGGCTATATGGCGAACAACGAGTGGATCCAGCGGTACGCGCCGCAATACGCCGGGGGTCTGCAGCTCGGCACCAGCGGTGACGACGGCAGCGGTATCGCGCTGGCGCAGAGCGTCGGCGCCGTCACCGAGCGGATGGACAATGTCTCGGCGTGGCGATTCATCACGCCGCCAAGCGCTTTCATCAGCGCGATCATCGTCGACGAGCAGGGCCGGCGCATCATCGACGAGACCCGCTACGGCGCGGCGGTCGGACACGCCATGGTGCGACACCACGACGGCAAGGGCTGGATCCTGGCCGACGCTGATCTGATGAAAGAAGCACGACGGCAGATGATTTCGCAACCGTTGTGGTTTCAGCGCGGGCAATCGGCCGCGCAGATGCTGCTCTCGTCGTCCAAAGGCGCTTCACTGCGCGAGGTCGCCGAACGCGCCGGCATCGACCCCGACGGACTGACAGCCACCGTCGATGCGCACAACCAGGCGTTCGATGCCGGTGACCCGGATCCGGTCGGGAAGCCAAGCGATTTCGTGCGCCGCATCAGCACGCCCCCGTACACCCTGCTGAACATTTCGATCCGGCCGAATCTGTTCAATCCGACCCCGATGCTGACCCTTGGCGGTATCCGGGTGGATGAAGCCACCAAAGCGGTGCTCGACGGATCGGGCGCACCGATTCCCGGCCTGTACAGCGCGGGACGCACCGCGACCGGGATCTGCTCCAACTCCTACGTCAGCGGACTGTCGCTGGCCGACTGCGTGTTCGGCGGCCGGCGCGCAGGCACGCATGCCGCCGCTCAGCGGTTGGTGCCGGACCGCTGAATCACCAGCTCGACGGCGGCCGCGACGAGGTCGGGTTGGTGGATCTGGACGAAATGGTCACTGCCGGTGGCCTGCACGTGGGGTGTCTGCGGCCGCAGACCGACGAGTTTGGCGGTGGCGTCGCGCCAGGCCTGTTCGAGCTTGGCGGCTTTGTCGGCCGGCAGGTCCGGCGGGATCAGGAACGGTTCGGTCCGGGTCAGGACGACGGTGGGGATGGCCGGGAACGGTGCTGCCGCGGCGACTTGGGCGACACTGGCGTCGATGTCGATCTCCTCGAACCACTTCGGGTCCCCGATCTGCGCGGGCGGTGCGTCCAGTTCGCGCCGATAGTCGGGCCAGTCGGGTCCCATCAGGTCGGGGATTTCGATGCCGAACGCGTCGACGAACACCATCGCGCGCACCTGGTCCGGGTAGGTCTGGGCATACAACCGCGCGAACAGGCCGCCCAGCGAGTGCCCGGCAAGCACGTACGGGCCCGGCACGTGCGCGGCGTCGAGCAGCGTGTGCAGGTCGGTGACCACGTCGCGTGCGGTGCGCGGCATGGGCACAGGTGAGCTGCTGTCGACGACGACGGGCGGATCGGAGAAGCGCAACGTACCGGGCCGGTCGTAGGCACAGACACGATGTTCACGGGCAATCGTGGACAGCACCGCGGGACCGGTCGCCGGAGCGGTCGCGTCGGACTTGCTCCACGGATCCGACGAGTTGTGGTAACCGGATTCCAGAATGACCGTCGGGGCGCCCTGGCCGCGGCACTCCAGATAAAGGTGCCGTCCGTTGCCGATCTCTACCGGACCGGCGATGTCACCCGGGGCGAGCGGCGCGGGCCGGCTGCCCGCAGGTTTGCCGGCGCAACCCGTCAAAGCGAGAAGCAGCGCAGCGATCAACAGGGATTGGCGGAGACCCGATGCCAGCATTGGGCCATTGTGTCGGGTGTGCGCACCGGCGCGTAGGTTGAGCCTCACGTCACCACGGAGGATGCAATGAAATGTCGTGCCGCTGTGCTGCGGGGGGTCGGTGAGCGTTGGGAGATCGTCGAAATCGATCTCGGCGCGCCGCGCACCGGTGAGGTCCTGGTGCGGATGGCCGTCGCGGGTGTCTGCCATTCCGATGACCACCTGATCACTGGTGATGTGGTGCCGACGCCGGAAGTGCTGGCCGCGAGCGGAATGGTCGCGCCGGACTGGTTTCCGCTGTTGGGTGGTCACGAAGGCGCCGGCGTCGTCGAAGAGGTCGGTCCCGGCGTGACGACGGTGCAGCCCGGGGACCGGGTGGCGATGTCTTTCATCCCCGCATGCGGGAACTGCCGATTCTGCGTCAACGGCCAGAGCTACATCTGCGACGCCGGCGCCAGCCTGTTCGCTAAAGAGATGCCCACCGACGGAACCTGTCGTCGTCACCTCGACGGCGAAAAGCTGTTGGCTTACGGCCAACTCGGCACGTTCGCCGAATACGCGGTGCTGTCGGAACGGTCCGTCATCAAGATCGACGACGCGATTCCCTTTCACGCCGCCTCGCTGGTGTCGTGCGGCGTCAGCACCGGCTGGGGTTCGGCGACGGTGTCGGCGGGGACCGAGCCGGGCGACACCGTTGTCGTCATCGGCACCGGCGGTGTCGGGATGAACTCGCTGCAGGGTGCGCGCGCCGCGGGGGCAACTTATATCGTCGGAGTCGATCCCGTTGACACCAAGCGGGATTCGGCCAAGATCTTCGGCGCCACGCATACCGTCGCCAGCTGCGAGGAGGCGATCCCACTCACCGAAGCCCTCACCGCCGGGGTGATGGCAGACCGCGTCATCGTGACAGCCGGCGTGGTGCATGTGGACCTGATCCCGTTGGCGATGCGGCTGCTGCGCAAGGGCGGTACGTGCGTGGTCACCGGCATCACCCCGTACAGCGAACCCTTGGTGCCGCTGGTGTTGCAGGAGATGGTGCTGTCGGCCAAACAGCTCAAAGGGGTGCTCTACGGCGGGATGAATCCACGCACCAGCGTGCCGAAGCTGCTGTCGATGTATCGCGCCGGGACCCTGAAACTCGACGAGTTGGTCACCCGCCAATACCGGCTCGACGACATCAACGAAGCCTTCGAGGACCTGCGCGACGGCCGGAACATCCGCGGCATCATCGAGTTTGGCGACCTGTGAGTCAGCGGGCGACCCATTCCGATGTCAGCGCGAATTCGGAGAGGTACTTCGTCGCGCTCCAGCCGCCGTCTACGACTATCGTCTGCCCGTTGATGAAACTCCCACCCGGTGAGCACAGGAACGCGACGGTGCTGGCGATGTCGTCGATGCTGCCCAGCCGCTGATGGGGCGTCATCTCGGTGTTGATCTTGCGGAATCGCGGGTCTTCCAAACGCTTTTCGGTCATCGGCGTCACCGCCACCCCCGGCGCGACCGCGTTGCAACGAATGCCTGACGCCCCGTATTGACAGGCGATGTGGGTGGTCAGCGCGGTCAGTCCGCCTTTGGCAGCGGAGTACGCGCCGCCGCGGAGACCGCCGATGACAGCGAAAGTCGACGTGACGTTGATGATCGCCGCTCCGGCCCGCATGTGGGGCAGCACGTCGCGGGCCAACCGGAACGGGGCACGCAGCATCAGATCCAGGAAATAGTCCAGCGTTTCGTCGTCGGTTTCGTGTAGTGGCTTGGGACTGCCCACCCCGGCGTTGTTGACCAGGAAATCGATGCGGCCCCACCGATCTACCGCACGTTCCACGATGCGCCGCGGTGCGTCGTCGTCGGTCAGATCGACAGCCAGCGTCGCGACCCGGTGCGGATCGTCGATGGCGTCCTCCAGCTCCGCCAACCGCTCGTCGCTGCGCCCGGTGCCCAGGACCGCCATTCCCATCTCGGCGAGTTTCGTCGCGCACCCGAAACCAATGCCACTGCTTGCTCCCGTGACGATTGCGACCTGCATCTCAGCCATCCTTCTGCACCAGCACCGCTCTGATCTGATGCTTGAGAACTTTCCCCGCATCGTTTTTGGGCAACGCATCCCAGATGAAGACCTGTTCTGGCGCTTTGAATTTCGCGACACCCATCCGTTCGAGCATCGACCTCAGACTTGCGACGTCCGGTGGCTGCGGGCCGGCTGGCACGATCACCGCGCACGCCCGTTCCCCGGTGCGCTGGTCGGGAACCCCGACGACCGCGATTTCGGCGATGCCGTCGTGGCCGACGAGCCAGTCTTCGACTTCTTTGGCCGAAATGTTCTCGCCATTGCGCACGATGATGTCCTTGGCCCGACCGGTCACGACGAGGTACCGGTCCTCGACCCAACGGCCCAGATCACCGGAGCGGAAAAACCCGGCGGCGTCGAAGCAGTCGCGGTCGTCCTCCGGATGCCGGTAACCGACCAGCATCTGCGGACCGCGCAGACAGATCTCCCCTTCGCCTGCTGGCGCGGCGGGGTGGGCGGCGAGCGTGATCTCGGCGATGCCGGGTCGTCCGTCGGTGTCTGCGGCGTACCCCGCTTCGTCGGGGCGCGGTGCGCCGACGGTCGCGACGGGCACCTCGGTGCAACCGTAGACCCGGGTGATCACCGCCCGCTCGAAATGAGCGGCGGCACGGCGGATCAGCGTCGGTGACACCGCGGCACCCCCGCAGATGAACACCCGCAAATGGGGCAGGCGGTTGCCGGTACTGTCGGCGGCCGCCAGAAGTTGCTGCAGAAAAGGTGTCGCCCCGGCCATGTGAGTGCACCGCTCACCGTCCATCAGCGCCAACGCCGTTGCCGGATCCCACTTGTCCATCAGTACCGCGGTGGTGCCCAGCAGCAGCGGGCACTCGACCGCGTAGATCGAGCCGCCGATGTGGGCGACCGGGGACGGCACCAAAAAGGTGTCGCCCGGCTCGACGGCCCAGGCCTCGCGGATCTGGCGGATCAGTGCATGGATCGAGTTGTGGCTGTGCAGAACACCTTTGGGGCGTCCCGTGGTACCTGATGTGTACAGCACCAGGCGCACGGCGTCGGGGTTCAGCTCCGGTAGCGGCTCCGGTTCGGGATCGCTTAGCTGCAGCAACGCCGAAAACGGTGTGTGCGAGCCGGAATCCCCACGCACCACCACCACCTCGGGGGGCGAGCTCATCGCGGCCGCCACCCGGTCGAGCATCCCCGCGTAGTCGTGACCGCCGAATTGCCCCGGGACGAAGATCATCCCAGCCCCGACGTCTTCGAGGATCACCCGCAGATCGTGATCCCGCAGCGACGGCAGGATCGGGTTGACCACCATCCCGGCCAGCGTCGCGGCCAAATACACCACGGCGGCCTCGTGCCAGTTCGGCAACATGAACGACACCACGCTGCCGGTCGGCAGGCGGGACAGCAGTGCGCCCGCCAGGGTGGTCGCCTGGTCGTAGAGCGTCGCGCAGTCCAGTCGGACATCGTTGTCCACCAATACTATTCGCTGGGGAGAGCTGGCCGCGGCAGCGCGGATCGAGTCCGCCAGCGTGGTATGCACCCACAACCCGCGCCGGTATGCCTCCGCCGCGCGGGCCGGGTCCTGATGCGCCCGGACCGTCACCTCAACCGGCGTATCCAGTCACGCGGCGCATGGTGATCGCGTACCGAAAGCTCGACGACAGGTGCGTGTTGACGGTCACCTGCGCGATCTCGCCGTCCGAGGTTTTGTACGTGCGCCGCATCTGCAGCGCCGCCGTTCCCGTCTCGACGCCGAGCGGGCCGGCTTCCTCGGGTGGCAGCAGCACGGCGGCGATCTCCTGCTGCAACTCGGCGATACTGACGCCGAACAAGTCCTCGATCAACGGGAACACCGGGCCGGTGTGCCGTTGCAGGAGCCTGCCGACCGCGGCGAATGCCCGGTTGATGTAGTACTCCGCCCGGCACAGCGGCACCGACGCGTCGTCGGCCTGCCGGTAGCCCCGCACCGACAGCCACTGCGTGCCGACGTCGAGTCCGGTGCGGCCGGCAAGCTCGCCGTCGATTGTCACCATCGCGTTGGACTCGATGGTGAGCTGCGCCCCGGAGGCGAAGGCGAGCAGGTCGTCGATCGACATCACGTCCTGCGCATAGGAACTCGCCGTCGCCCGGGGTACCACGCGGGTGCCCGCGCGTGGCCGCGACGCGACGAGGTTGTCTTCACGCAGCCGCCGCAGCGCTTCGCGCACTGTGTAGCGGCTGACGGCGAATCGCTCGCACAACTGCTGCTCGGTCGGCAGTTGCGAGCCCACCGGATACACGCCGTCGACGATCTCCTTGCGCAGGGTGCGCGCGATCTGCAGATAACGGTGATCGTTCGAGATGGCCTGGGACATCACGGCCCGTCCGGTGACGGGCGCAGGGCCAGTACGCTGCCGTCGGCGTCGGCCGAGATGAACAACGTGCCGTCGGGCGCGGCCGCGATGCCGGCGAAGGGTCCCTGGGGTCCGGAGAACGGCGGCATGCCCTTCAACGGTTTGGCGACCACACCCGGCGCAGGTCCGACCGGCAGGCCGGACACCAGGGTGCGCCGCGCATTGGTCTGCAGATCGTAGGAGATCAACTGCTTGGCTCCGGAGTCGACGATGTACAACACACCGTCGCGCACCAGAATGCCTTCCGGGCGTTGCAGATTGGTGACGACGGCCTCGGCATTCAGGCCACCGACTTTCACCACTTGCCCGGCGCCGGCCTCCGCGGTCAGACACGCTCCGTCGGCGTCGATTGCGACCCCGATCGGTTCGCGCAGCCCGGTCGCGAGCACCTCTGTGTGTCCCGACCGCACGGACAGCACCCGCCCGGTGCCGAACTCGGCAACGATCACCCCGCCCGGCACGACCGCGACACCATAGAGTTGGTCGAAACCCTCGGCCAGTACTTCGCTTTCGTTCGCGGCCGGTCGGTAGCGGGTGACCTGTCCGATGGAGGTGGTCACGATGAACTCACCGGGTCCGCTGACGTCGACGCCGCGCAGGAATCCCGGATAGCCGGGACTGAACAGCATCGCCACGGTCTGCAGGGAGCCGCCGGGCTCAGCGGCGTAGAAGTACGTGCCGTCGGCGATGTAGAGCCGCCCATCGTGGCCGACGGTCAGATCCAGCGGCCAGTTCAGGCCACCCGGCAACACCATCCGCATCCCACCGTCCGGGGACAGCTCGGTGATCTCGCCGGTGAAGTTGGACACGAGCAGCTTGTCGTCGACGAAGGTGCAGTTGTCCAGGCCCGGATTGAGTTGGGCCAGCACCTGTTTGGCGCCGCTGCGCGGATCGATGCGCAGCACCTGTCCACTGGCCACCTGGGTCGAGACGATGAAGCCCTGCGCGTCGAACTTGACCGAGTCGGGTACCCCGAGATCGCCTGCGACGACCTGGGCTTCGCCGCCCTCCGGATCGACGCGCCAGATCTCGTTGGCGCCCATCACCGGGAAGTACAGCAGTCCGTCCGGACCGACCTCCATCGCGTTGGGCATCGGCAGGTTCTCCAACAGCAACCGGGGCGGGCCGCCGTTGAGATCCAGTTCCAGCAGCCGGCCACCTTCCCGGCACTCGTTGATGAACAACCGGTCCTGATAGACGGTGATGCCGTTGGCCGACGGAAGATCGTCGCGCAGCAGACGAGTTCCCCCGGCGGGATCGAGCATGCTCACCCGACCGTCCATCACCTCGGTCGCATAGAGGTTCCCGTTGGTGTCGAACGCGACGTCGTCGGGCGCGATGATGTCGCCACCCTTGGCGCTGACCGTTGTCACCAGTCCGGTGCGGTGATCCAATGCGCTGATCTGACTGCCGGTCACCTGCGCGATGTAGATGCGGCCGTCCGGGCCGGTTCGCAGACCGTTGGCGCCGAATAGACGACTCGGCGGGGTGACCCGTTCGAGTCGCCAGCCCTCGGCGACTTCGACCGGGTGCGCCAGTGCGTACCGCGAGGGCTGCGCCATCAGAGCCATGGTCCCGCTCGGATCCTTCCGCTTCGAAACACGTGCGTCGTCGGGACGTTATCAAGATGCAGCTAGTCCAGACAATAGCTGCGTAAGCAGCTGCCCTCATCTTGACAGGCCCGTCTCACGATCGGAATAGTGTTCTCGTATAGACAGAATGCCATATTTTGTCCGGACAAAATGGCGGCAGCGACTTTCGCCCGGCCGCAGCAACGGAAGCAGGTATGGAGGACTTCCTCAGACTCGACGGTCGCATCGTGGTAGTTTCCGGCGCCGGCGGCGGCGGTATCGGCACCACGGTGACCGCGATGACGGCCCGTGCGGGCGCCACCGTGATCGCGGTCAGCCGATCGCAGCAAAACCTCGACGAGCACGTCGCACCGCTGGCGCGCGAAGGTCTCGCGGTCATCCCTGTCGCGGCCGACGCGTCCACCGACGAAGGCATCGAGTCGATCATGGAGCAGGTGCGGCGTACCGACGGCAGCCTCTACGGTCTGGTCAACGTCGCCGGCGGCGCCGCGCCATCGACGTGGATGCCGTCCACCCGGGTCGCGCGCAGCGACTGGCGCCAGATCTTCACCGACAATCTCGAAACGGCGTTCTTCATGAGCCGCGCCGTCGCAGCCGAACTCGTTGCGCAGCAGCTACCCGGATCGATCGTGTCGATCTCGTCGATCAGCGGCATGAACAGCGCTCCCTTCCACATCGCCTACGGCACAGCGAAAGCCGCGGTCGTCGCCATGACGCGCACGATGGCTGTCGAGCTCGCACCGTCGGGCATCCGGGTCAATGCGGTCGCGCCGGGGGTCACCGAGACCGCGGCCTCGCGCACCTACACCGAAGCGGACCCCGAACGGGATCAGCGGGCGATCGCCATGGGCAGGCGGGGCCGCCCCGAGGAGCAGGCCGGCGCCATCCTCTTCCTGCTCTCGGAGCTGTCGGGCTACATCACCGGACAGACGCTGCTCGTCGACGGCGGGCTCAACCTCAAATGGAACCATCTGGGTGCCGACAACACGTCGCTGTTTCTCAAAGACGAATCCTTCCGCGCGTCGATTAGGAGGATGTGATGACCGATGTCGCGAAAGACGTGAATTCTGCTGCGGCCGAGGAACTCTCGACCCCGATGACCATCGGTGTCGACGCATACATCAGCGCGGACTATGCCCGAGCCGAGCGCGACAAGCTGTGGCGGAAGGTCTGGCAGCAGGTCGGCCGGGTCGAAGAACTGCCCGACGTGGGCAGCTACCTGACCTACGACATTCTCGACGACTCGATCATCGTGGTGCGCACCGGCGAGCACGAGTTTCACGCGCACCACAACGTCTGCATGCACCGCGGCCGTCGCTTGATCGACACCCCCGAGGGCGCCAAGAACGCCCGCGGGCGCGCCCGCAAGTCGTTCGTCTGCGGCTTCCACGGCTGGACCTACAGCCTGGACGGGGCATGCACCCACATCCGCGAGCAAGACGACTGGCAGGGGACGCTGTCCTCCGACAACACCCGACTGCGCCCGGTCCGAGTCGACACCTGGGGCGGTTGGTTGTGGATCAACATGGACCCCGACTGCGAGCCGCTGGCCGATTACCTGTTTCCCGCCGCCAAGATCCTCGACCCGTTCGGCCTGGAGAACATGCGCTGCAAATGGCGCAAATGGCTGTCCTTCGACTGCAATTGGAAGGTCGCGCTCGAGGCGTTCAACGAGACCTACCACGTTTTCACCACGCACCCGGAATTCAACAAGTTCGGCGAATTCAAGGGCTGGGCCAAGGCGCAGGGCCGGCACAGCAACATCGGCTATGACGCTCCGAAGGACATGGAGGCCACCAAGTCCAAGATCCGCCTCGGCATCGGCACCGATCCGCGTGTGTCGACCGCGGAGATGCAGATCTACACGATGGAGGAGACCAACGCCACCACCACCGAGACGCTGGTGAAAGCCGCCAAGCGTCTGGTGGACGAACTGCCCGAGGGGACACCGGCCGACAAGGTGCTCGAACACTGGTTGGCCTCGGCACGCCGAGACGACGAAGCGCGCGGCGTGGTCTGGCCGACGATTCCGGCCGACATCCTGGGTCAGGCCGGTACCGCGTGGCAGATCTTTCCGAACTTCCAGATCGGGCAGGGCCTGACCAGCGCGCTGTGCTACGGCGCGCGGCCGCACCCCAGCTACAACCCCGACAAATGCATCTTCGAGGTCTCGGTCTTCGAGCTGTACCCGAAAGGTCAAGAGCCGCAGACGGAGTGGGAGTACACCCCGGTGGGTGACCCCAGGTGGCGATCGGTGCTGCCGCAGGACTTCTCCAACATGGCCGCGGTACAGCAGGGCATGAAATCCCTTGGCTTCCCGGGCACCAAGCCCAACCCGTACCGCGAACGCAGCACCGTCAACCTCCACTACCAACTGGCGAAATACATGGGTACCGGCGAACCGCAGGAGCTTCGAGACAAATGACACTATTCGAGACCTGCGGACCCACGCGGACCCCCGACGACATCGACATCGACGCGCTGCGAGAGAAGTACCGGATAGAGCGCGACAAGCGTCTTCGCCCGGAAGGGTCCAAGCAGTACCTGGAACTCGCGGGCGACTTCTCGGAGTTCTCGGAGGTCGATCCGCACACCCCGGTGACGCCCCGAACGCCGATCGACGAGAACATCGAAGTCGCGGTTCTCGGTGGCGGCATCACCGGCCTGCTGGCCGGCGCCTACCTGAAGAAGGCGGGCGTCGACGACGTCCACATCATCGAGATGGGCGGAGACTTCGGCGGGGTCTGGTACTGGAACCGCTTCCCGGGCATCCAGTGCGACAACGACGCCTACTGCTACATCCCCATGCTGGAAGAACTCAACTACATCCCGTCCAAGAAGTTCGCCGACGGCGCCGAGATCTACCAGCACTGCCAGCGCATCGCAAAACATTTCGGTCTCTACGACGGTGCGATCTTCTCGACCCAGGTGCGCGAGGCGCGCTGGGACGAGTCGATCAAGCGGTGGCGCTTGAGCACCAATCGCGGCGACGACATCCGGGCCCGGTTCGTGGTCATGGCGCAGGGCTCGTTCAACCGTCCGAAGCTGCCCGGCATCCCAGGAATCAAAGACTTCCAGGGACACATCTTCCATTCCGCCCGTTGGGATTACGACTACACCGGTGGGGATGCCAACGGCGGACTGCACAAGCTGCACGACAAGCGGGTCGCGCTGGTCGGCACCGGTGCGACCGGGGTCCAGCTGGTACCCCACCTGGGCCGAGATGCGCAGCATCTGTACGTCTTTCAGCGCACCCCCTCGTCGGTGGACCTGCGCGGCAACGTGCCCACCGACCCGCAGTGGGCGGCAGCACTGCAGCCGGGCTGGCAGGAAGAACGCAAGCGCAACTTCCACCGTTGGTCGCCGCTGGGGGAGGGCGCGGTGTTCGACGAACCGGACATGGTCTGCGACTTCTGGACGGAGCTGGGGCGCAACCTGACCGCGCGAATCGCCGCTTCCGAGGATCCGACCGCGCTGAGCATCGAGCAGATCATGACCTTCCGCGAAGAAGAGGATTACAAGGTCATGGAGCGACTGCGGCGTCGTGTCGAGGAGGTCGTCGAGGATCCGGCGACCGCCGAGGCCCTGAAGCCGTACTACCGCTTCATGTGTAAGCGTCCCTGCTCCAACGACGAATACCTGCCGACCTTCAACCGTCCGAACGTCACGCTGGTCGACGTGTCGGAATCCAAAGGGGTGGAACGGCTTACCCCGAAGGGGATCGTCGCCGGCGGCGTCGAGTACGAGGTGGATTGCGTGATCTTCGCCAGCGGTTTCGAGATCACCACGGACATCAGCCGGCGGTACGCGCTCGACGCGATCGAGGGCCGCGGCGGCCTGTCGCTCTTCGATCACTGGCGCGACGGATACAAGTCGCTGCACGGCATGACGAGCCGCGGCTTTCCCAACCAGTTCTTCACCGGCTTCATCCAGGGCGGGGTGGCCGGCAACACCACCGCGATGCTCGAGCAACAGGCCGAACACATCGCCTACATCATCTCCGAGGCAACAGCGCGCGGTGCGGCGACCGTCGAACCGAGCCAGCAAGCCCAGGACGACTGGGTCCAGACGATCCGCGAAACCTCCATCGACGCATCGGAATTCGCGATCTCCTGCACACCCGGCTACTACAACAACGAGGGCGGCGGGGGTGGGGAAGGCATTCGTTCGGCAATCGGGGACCCCTACATGCCGGGCTTCTACGTCTTCGACGAACTCCTCGCGCAATGGCGCGCCCAAGGCGACCTCTCCGGCCTGGTTCTCGGTAAATAGGTGGCTGACTTGCGATTCGACGGCAGGGTGGCGGTTGTCACCGGCGGTGGGCGCGGGTTGGGCCGCAGCTACGCCACACTGCTCGCGGCCAGGGGGGCGGCGGTCGTCGTCAACGATCCCGGCGGTGGTCTGACCGGTGACGGTGGCGACGGCGCTCCGGCCTCTCAGGTGGTGCGCGAGATCGTCGCCGCCGGCGGTCACGCCGTCGCCAACACCGACTCCGTGGCCACCGCAGCCGGCGGCAAGGCGATCATCGACGCGGCGCTCGACACCTATGGCCGCCTCGACATCCTGGTGCACAACGCCGGGATCGTGCGCCGCGCATCGCTCAAAGAGATGAGCTACGAAGACTTCGAGGCGGTGCTCGACGTCCATCTACGTGGGGCCTTTCATGTTGTGCGGCCTGCGTTTCCGGTGATGTGCGCCGCGGGCTACGGCCGCATCGTCCTGACGTCGTCCATCGGCGGGCTGTACGGAAATCACGGGGTGGCCAACTACGCGGTCGCCAAAGCCGGTGTGATCGGGCTGTCCCACGTCGCCGCTCTGGAGGGGGCGGCCGAGGGAGTGAAGAGCAACGTGATCGTGCCGGCGGCCGTGACGAGGATGGCCGAAGGCATCGACACGTCGGCATATCCGCCGATGGAACCTGAACTGGTGGCGCCGGTGGTGGGCTGGCTGGCGCACCAGTCCTGTTCGGTGACAGGCGAAGTGCTGATCGCGTTGGCCGGTCGGGTAGCCAGGGCCGTCGTCGCCGAAGCGCCTGGTGTGTATCGGCCCTCGTGGTCGATCGAGGATGTGGACGCCGCTATCGAGGCGATCCGCGACACGTCGAACCCGGTCGTGTTCCCGGTGGTGCCGGACGGGCACGGTGAGCACATCCGCTACAGCTTTTCGATGGCCGCCCAGGACGCGCGCCGTGCCTAGCGGCGATCGCAAGCGCGGCGATAGCCGGGCGCCGCGGGTCGCCGCCAATGGACCTAGCGGCGATCGCAAGCGCGGCGATAGCCGGGCGCCGCGGGTCGCCGCCAATGGACCTAGCGGCGATCGCAAGCGCGGCGATAGCCGGGCGCCGCGGGTCGCCGCCAATGGACCTAGCGGTGATCGCAAGCGCGGCGATAGCCGGGCGCCGCGGGTCGCCGCCAATCGACCTAGCGGTCCACTGGCCGGCATCCGCGTCATCGACCTCACCGCGATGGTGATGGGGCCGTACTGCACGCAGATCATGGCCGACATGGGTGCGGACGTCGTCAAAGTTGAACCGCCACAAGGCGACAACACCCGCTATATCTCGGTGGGCCCCGCACCGGGCATGAGCGGGGTGTTCGTGAACGTCAACCGCGGCAAGCGCAGTGTCGTGCTGGACCTGCGGACCGACGCCGGGGCGCGGGAACTGCGGATGCTGATCGAGACCGCGGACGTCTTCATCCACTCGATGCGCGCCAAAGCCATTGCCAAGCTCGGATTCGGCTACGACGACGTCGCCGCCATCAACCCGGCGATCGTCTACACCAACTGTTACGGGTACGGCCGTCGCGGACCCGCCCGTGACCGGCCGGCCTACGACGACACCATCCAAGCCGAATGCGGCCTGCCGGCTGTCCAGCAGCAACTCACCGGCGAGGCCGACTACGTCGGGACCATCATGGCCGACAAGATCGCCGGGTTGACGGCGCTGTACGCGACCACCATGGCTTTGTTCCACCGGGAGCGCACCGGGACGGGTCAGGAAGTCGAAGTCGCCATGTTCGAAGCCATGGCGTCGTTCATGCTCGTCGAACACGCCAACGGTGCGCTGTTCGATCCGCCCCTGGGACCGGCGGTATATCCACGCACCGTGGCACCCAACCGTCGTCCGTACCGCACCAGCGACGGCTTCGTCGCCGCGCTGATCTACAACGACAAGCACTGGAACGCGTTCATGAACTCGGTACGGCCCCCGTGGGCCGACGAGTCGTACTCGACGCTGGAGCAGCGCGCGCGTCAGATCGACACCATCTACGGATTGGTGGCCGAGACCATGAAGGAACGCACCACCGGTGAGTGGCTGAGGCTGTTCGACGAACTCGAGATCCCCGCCGCCCCGCTGAACGAACCCGGCGCGTTGTTCGACGACCCGCACCTCAACGCCGTCGGCATGTTCGAGACCGTCGACACCCCGCACGGACCGGTGCGTTTCCCCGGCGTGCCCACCTGGTTCTCCCAGACGCCCGGCCGCGTTGCAGGCCCGGCACCAGAACTGGGCGCCCACACCGAGGAAGTGCTCGCTGAAATCGGCGCGCGCAAACGCAACAACTCCCCCAATGGCCTGCCCGATGGGGAGTTCACACTCCCCCGCAAGCGGGCGGTACCCCCGGCCCGCGAAGGAAAGGAAGTCTGACCATGACCGTGCCCGTGTACAAACGGATCCTGGATCTGTTCGAAGCCGAAGGTGTGCGCACGATTTTCGGCATCCCCGACCCGAACTTCGTGCACATGTTCCACGAGGCGGACGCGCGTGGCTGGTCGGTGGTGGCACCGCACCACGAGTTGAGCGCCGGGTTCATGGCCGAGGCGGTGTCGCGGATGACCGGCCAGCCCGGCCTGTGCATCGGCACCCTGGGCCCCGGTGTCGCCAACATCGCCGGCGCGATGATGTGCGCCTTGGTGGAGAACTCGCCGGTGATCTTCCTCGGGGGTCAGCGAGCCCGCATCACCGAACGGCGGGTGCGCCGCGGCCGAATCCAATTCGTGCAACAGGAAGGTCTGTTCACCCCGTCGGTCAAATACAGCAGCTCGATCGAGTACGCCGACCAGACCGACGAGATCGTCCACGAAGCGATCCGCCGATCGATGTCCGGTACCCCGGGACCGTCCTACATCGAGTTCCCGTCGCACGTGATCCTCGAAGAGCTCGACGTCGCCGACCCGTTGCCGCCCAACAGGTATCGCCTCGTCAACCAGGGCGCCGGAGCGGGTGAGGTCGACGAAGCCGTCCGGTTGATCCGGGCGGCCAAGAGCCCGATCCTGCTGGTGGGACACGGCGTGCACACCTCCCGCACCGGGGCGGCGGTCAAGGAACTCGCGGACCTGATGGCCTGCCCGGTGATTCAGACTTCCGGCGGCACATCGTTCATCGCCGGGCTGGAGGACCGCACCTTCGCCTACGGCTTCTCACCGGCCGCTGTCGAGGCAGTGGTGCAATCCGACCTGTGCCTGGCGCTCGGCACCGAACTCGGCGAGCCGAGCCATTACGGCAGGACGCGGCACTGGGCGAAGAACAACGCCGAACGCAAATGGATTCTGGTCGAGCAGGATCCGGTTGCGATCGGTGTGAACCGTCCAATCGACGTGCCGTTGGTCGGGGACCTGCGCGGCGTCGTCCCCCAGCTCGTCGACGCGCTGCGCGACAATCCGCGCCAGCCCTCCGCTGACCTCGATCGCTGGATTCGGGAGGACGCCGAAGAACTCGCCCAACTCGCGGAGAATGCGCCCAGCGGGCGAACCCCGGTGCATCCGGCCCGCTTCGTCGTCGAGGCGACCCGAGCCTTCCCCGAAGACGGCATCCTGGTGCGCGACGGCGGGGCGACTGTGATCTTCCAATGGACCTACTCGCAAGCCAAGCCGCACGACGTGATCTGGAATCAGAACTTCGGCCATCTCGGCACCGGTCTGCCGTACGCGGTGGGCGCGTCGGTCGCCGACGGCGGCAAGCGCCCGGTCATGCTGCTGACCAGTGACTCCGCGTTCCTGTTCCATATCGCCGAATTGGAAACCGCTGCGCGGCACAATCTTCCGCTGGTGTGCGTGGTCGGCGTCGACCACCAGTGGGGGCTGGAGGTAGGCGTCTACAAGCGCACGTTCGCCCAGCCGTCGGCGCAACCCGGGGTGCACTGGAGTAAGGACGTGCGATTCGACAAGATCGCCGAGGGATTCGGTTGCCACGGTGAGTATGTCGAGAAGGAGGACGAGATCGGCCCCGTCATCGCGCGGGCCTACGCCAGCGGCAAGACAGCCGTGGTTCATGTTTGCATCGACCCGAAGGCAAACTCCGAAGAGATGCCCAAGTACGACGAATTCAGAACGTGGTACGCCGAAGGCACCCAGTGATGCGCGAGCAGGAAGGCTGATCCCATGCGTGAATACCTGAAGTTCTACATCGACGGCCAATGGGTCGACCCGTTGCGGCCCAACACTTTCGACGTCGAAAACCCGGCCACCGAACAGGTCTCGGGAAAGATCTCACTCGGTTCGGCCGCCGACGTCGACGTGGCGGTCAACGCGGCCCGGCGCGCCTTCGCCTCCTGGTCGCAGAGCAGCCGCGAAGAGCGTTTGGACCTGCTGCAGGCCATTCTCGCCGAATACCAGAAGCGGGCAACGGATCTCGCCGATGCGGTCACCGAGGAGATGGGCGCACCGCCGTCGCTGGCTGCCGGCCCGCAGGTCCAGCTGGGTATCGGTCACCTGATGACGGCGATCGACGTGCTGAAGAATTTCTCCTTCGAACAACAGCGTGACGCGACGCTGATCCTCAAGGAGCCGATCGGCGTCTGCGGGCTTATCACCCCGTGGAACTGGCCGCTCAACCAGATCGCGGTCAAGGTCTACCCGGCATTGGCGACGGGTTGCACCATGATCCTCAAACCGTCGGAGGTGGCGCCGTACTCGGCCCACATCTTCACCGAGGTGCTCGCGTCGGCGGGAGTGCCGGCCGGGGTGTTCAACCTGGTCAACGGAGACGGTCCGGGCGTCGGCATGGCTCTTTCCAGCCATCCCGACATCGACATGGTGTCGTTCACCGGATCCACCCGGGCCGGAGTCGAAGTGGCGCGCAACGCCGCGCCGACAGTGAAGCGGGTGACGCAGGAACTCGGCGGCAAGAGCCCCAACATCGTCCTCGACGACGCGGCTTTTCAGGACAGTGTGCGCGCCGGGGTGCGCAACATGATGCCCAACTCGGGGCAGAGCTGTAACGCACCGTCGCGGATGCTGGTGCCGAATTCGCGGATGGCCGAAGCGATCGACATCGCGCGGGAGGCGGCCGAGCAGGTCAAGGTCGGTGATCCCGCGGACAAGACCGCAATCGGACCGGTGGCGTCCAAGATGCAGTTCGAGAAAGTCCAGGGCCTGATCCAGAAAGGCATCGAGGAGGGCGCGACCGTGGTCGCCGGTGGCGCGGGCCGGCCGGACTCGTTGGACAACGGCTACTACGTCAAGCCGACCGTCTTCGCGAACGTCACCAACGACATGACCATCGCGCGCCAAGAGATCTTCGGTCCGGTGCTGTGCATCCTCGGCTATGACGACCTGGACGAGGCCGTCGCGATCGCCAACGACACCGATTACGGTCTGGCCGGATACGTGTCGGGTGCCGACCTGGGCAAGGCGCGGGAGGTGGCCCGCAAGATCCGCGCCGGTTGGGTGACGATCAATCACGCTTTCGACATGAACGCACCGTTCGGCGGTTACAAGCACAGCGGCAACGGCCGCGAGTGGAGCGACGCCGGGTTCCACGAATACCTGGAGGTCAAAAGCGCCTTGGGCTACGCACCCGACGAAAAGGAGTGAGACACAGATGTTTTCCGCAGTTCTGATCGAAAAGGGCGGGGACGGCCAGACGGTCGGCGTCACCGAGGTGGACGAGGCGCAGCTGCCCGACGGTGATGTCAGCATTGAGGTCGAGTACTCCACGCTGAACTACAAGGACGGGCTGGCCATCACCGGCAAATCTCCGGTGGTACGCAAGTTTCCGATGGTCGCCGGTATCGACCTGGCCGGAACGGTGACCGACAGCGACCACAGCGACTGGAAGCAGGGTGACCGTGTCGTACTGAACGGGTGGGGCGTCGGCGAAACCCATTGGGGCGGACTGGCTCAGCGTGCGCGGCTCGACGGTAACTGGCTGGTGCCGCTGCCGTCGCAGTTCACCACCCGCCAGGCGATGGCGATCGGCACCGCCGGATACACCGCCAGCCTGTGCGTGGAAGCTCTGATCCAGCAAGGGGTTTCACCCGATGCAGGTGAGATCCTGGTCACCGGCGCCACCGGCGGCGTCGGGACCGTCGCCGTCGCGCTGTTGGCCGCAGCCGGATTCAAACCGGTCGCCTCCACCGGGAAATCGTCCGAAGAGCAGTTCCTGAAGCAACTCGGTGCCGTCGCGATCCTGGACCGCGCCGAGTTGAGCGAGAAGGGCAAACCGTTGCAGAAGGAACGGTGGGCGGGTGTCGTCGACACCGTCGGCAGCCATACCTTGGTCAACGCCTGCGCGCAGACCCGCTACGGCGGGGCGGTAGCCGCCTGCGGACTGGCGCAGGGCATGGACTTTCCGGCGACAGTTGCCCCGTTCATCCTGCGGGGTGTTTCGCTGCTGGGCATCGACAGCGTGATGGCACCCAAGGAGCGCCGCCTGACAGCCTGGGAACGACTGGCACGCGACCTGGACCCGCAGGCGCTGGATTCGATCGCCCGGGAGATCGGCCTGGGCGAGGCAATCGACTCGGCACGAGAACTGATGGACGGCAAGGTGCGCGGGCGCATCGTCGTCGACGTCAACCGCTGAGGGAGCGCTGAGATGCCCGAGCACAGTCCGCAACTCGATCTGTCCGACGTCGAGCACCGGGTCGGCAAACCCGTGGGCGGCGGCCAATTGTGGGACCCGTGTAGTTCCTCCGACATCCGCCGCTGGGTGATGGCGATGGACTACCCGAACCCGCTGCACTGGGACGAGCGCTTCGCCCGTGACTCGAAGTTCGGCGGCATCGTCGCGCCCCAGTCCATCGCGGTCGCCCTGGACTACGGGCACGGCGCCGCGCCGGCCTGCGTGGGCCATATTCCCAACAGCCACTTGATCTTCGGTGGTGAGGAATGGTGGTTCTACGGTTGTCCGGTGCGACCCGGGGACAAGCTGTTCCAAGAGCGGCGGTTTCACGACTACAAGGTGACCGAGACGAAATTCGCGGGCCCGACGATGTTTTCCCGCGGCGACACCACCCACACCAACCAGCACGGCACCCTGGTCGCCCGGGAGCGTTCCACCGCGATCCGCTACCTCTACGAGGAAGCGACCAAACGGGGAATGTTCGAAAGCCAGCTCGGTGAGATCAAGCGCTGGACCCAACTCGAACTGGAGGAGATCGAGCGGCTGCGCCGGGATTGGCTGGAGTCCAACCGGACGGGTGTTTCGCCGCGCTTCGACGAAGTGAAGATCGGTGATACGTTGCCGCGCCGGGTGATCGGCCCGCACAGCATCGCCAGCTTCACCACCGAATACCGGGCGTTTCTGTTCAACATCTGGGGGACGTTCCACTGGGTCGCGCCGCCCGGTATGGACGATCCGTGGGTCTACCAGGATCCCGGCTGGGGCAAGGATTTCGCCTTCGACGAGGAAGACGCGATGATCGATCCCCGCAAGCGCGACGGCCTGTACGTCGGCCCGTCGCGCGGGCATATCGACGCCGACCGGGCCAGCGAGGTCGGCATGGCGCGCGCCTACGGTTACGGCGCGACGATGGGCGCCTGGTGCACCGACTATTTGGCGTACTGGGCCGGCCACGAGGGCATGGTGCGCCACTCCAAGGCCGACTTCCGAACCCCCGCCTTCGAGGGCGACGTGACCTACTTCGACGCCGAGGTCGTCGACAAGAAGGCGGAATCGACCTGGGGTGTTCCCCTGGTGCAGGTCAAGCTGCGTCTGACCAATCAGAACGGCGAGCTGCTGGTGGGCTGCACAGCCGAGGTCGAGCTGCCGCTGTAGCCATGGTTGACGATACGGAACCGCCAGCGGCGCACAATCTTTCGCTCGTCTCCGGGCCGCCGCTGTCCGAGGAGCCCGGGCTCGGGACGTTGACGCTGCCGGGATTTCTGCGCGAGGTCACGCAGGCCTACGGCGAACGCGAGGCGCTGGTCTGGCACGCCGGCGACGACGTCACCCGGTGGACGTATACGCAATTGTGGGAACGGGCGGTCGAGGTAGCGCAGGCGCTGCGCGGGTGCGGACTGGGTAAGGACGCCCGGGTCGGGGTGTTGATGACCAATAGGCCCGAATGGCTTGCCGCGGTATTCGGGACGGCGCTGGCCGGCGGGGTGGCGGTCACCCTCAGCACCTTCTCCACGCCGGCCGAACTCGACTATCTGCTGCGGGCCTCCTCGGTTTCGGTGCTGCTCCTCGAGCGCCGGGTGCTGACCAAGGACTTCGCGGCGACTCTGGTCGAGCTGGAGCCGGCGATCGGCGTTGCGGGCCCGCTGCAATCGGCGAAGTATCCGTTCCTGCGCCGCATCGCGGCGGTGGGCGACGCGGCGCCCGGCATCGAGACATGGGATGAGTTCTTGGCCGCCGGCTACGACGAGCCCCGCGAAGTCGTCGAGGCGACAGCCGCGGCGGTGCTGCCCAGCGATGCGGCGGTGCTGTTCTTCTCGTCGGGCTCGACAAGCAAGCCCAAGGGAATCCTCAGCTCCCACCGCGGGGTCTCGATCCAGCTGTGGCGGTTCCGCCGCATGTACCGCTTCACCCCCGACGACCGCGTCCGGGGCTGGACCGCCAACGGCTTCTTCTGGTCCGGCAACTTCGCGATGGTGCTCGGCTCGACACTGGCCAGCGGCGGATCCCTCGTCCTGCAGTCCACCTTCGACGCCGCCGGAGCGCTCGAGTTGATGCAGGCCGAGCGGGTGAACTTCCCGTTCGCCTGGCCGCACCAATGGGCCCAATTGGAGGGCGCACCGAACTGGAACGAGGTGGACCTGAGCTGCGTCAGGTTCGCGGACTTCAAGACCCCGATCGCGCATCATCCAACGGTCTCCGGCGAGTGGTACGAGCCGGGCCACGCCTACGGCAACACCGAAACATTCACCATCACAACGGGTTACCCGGCCAACACCCCGCCCGATGTCCATCGGGACAGTTTCGGGGTGCCGTTGTCCGGGGTGACCCTGAAGATCACCGACCCGCTCACCGGGCAGATCGTTGCGCGCGGGGAGCCCGGCGAGATCGGCGTCAAGGGACCCACGCTGATGCTCGGCTATATCGGCATCCCGCTGGCCGAAACGCTGGACTCGGAGGGCTTCTTCCCCACCGGCGACGGCGGCTACCTCGACGACGACGGCCGGCTCTTCTGGCAGGGCCGGCTCACCGACATCATCAAGACCGGCGGGGCCAACGTCTCGCCACGCGAGGTGGACGAGGCGCTCATCGCGCACTCCGGGGTCCGGGTTGCGCAGACGGTCGGCGTCCCGCACGACAAGCTCGGCGAGCTCGTCGTCTCCTGCGTCGTCCCGCACGACGGAGCGACCATCGACACCGAAGAGCTGTTGGTGTTCCTGCGGCAGCGGTTGGCCAGCTACAAGGTGCCGCGTCACGTGCTGTTCTTCCGTGAGGACGAAGTGGCGGTCACCGGGAACGCCAAGATCAAGGCCGGTGAGCTCCGCGAACTGGCCGTTCAGAGACTGTCAGCCAGGTGACGTCGCAGCGTCTGACCCGAACCCCGATCGGCCCCGTACGTTAGGGTCGCTGGTGTGGCTGACGAAGAACTGAGCCCTCCACAATCCGACCGACACTGACGCCGGGAGACTACGCATGAGCGCCGAGCAGCCGACCATCATCTACACGCTGACCGACGAGGCGCCTTTGCTGGCGACCTACGCTTTCCTGCCGATAGTGCGGGCCTTCGCCGAGCCGGCCGGCATCAAGATCAAGACCAGTGACATCTCGGTCGCGGCCCGGATCCTCGCCCAGTTCCCGGACGAACTCGACGAAGATCAGCGCGTGCCCGACAACCTGGCAGAGCTGGGCAAACTCACCCAGGATCCGGACACCAACATCATCAAGTTGCCCAACATCAGTGCCTCGGTGCCGCAGCTGGTCGCGGCAATCAAAGAACTGCAGAACAAGGGCTACAACATTCCGGACTTCCCCGGCAACCCGAAGACCGACGAGGAGAAGGAGATTCGGCAGCGTTACGCCAACGTCCTGGGTAGCGCGGTCAATCCCGTTCTGCGGGAAGGCAACTCGGATCGGCGTGCGCCCAAGGCGGTCAAGGAGTACGCGCGCAGGCACCCGCACAGCATGGGCGAGTGGTCACAGGCCTCCCGCACCCACGTCGCGACCATGAAGCACGGCGACTTCTATCACGGCGAGAAGTCGATGACGCTGGACCGGGCGCGCAACGTGAAGATGGTGCTGAATACCAAGAGCGGGGAGACCATCGAGCTCAAGCCGAAAGTCGAGCTGCTCGAGGGCGACATCATCGACAGCATGTTCATGAGCAAGAAGGCTCTGATCGAGTTCTACGAAGAGGAGATGGAGGACGCGCACAAAACCGGTGTGATGTTCTCGCTGCACGTCAAGGCGACGATGATGAAGGTCAGCCACCCGATCGTGTTCGGGCATGCGGTGCGCATCTTCTACAAGGACGCCTTCGCCAAGCACCAAGAGCTGTTCGACGAGCTGGGCGTCAACGTCAACAACGGGCTGACCGACCTCTACGACAAGATCGAGTCACTGCCGGCGTCCCTGCACGACGAGATCATCCGGGACCTGCACGCCTGCCACGAACACCGCCCCGAGTTGGCGATGGTCGATTCGGCCAAGGGGATCTCGAACTTCCATTCCCCCAGCGACGTGATCGTCGACGCTTCGATGCCCGCGATGATCCGCGCCGGCGGCAAGATGTACGGCGCCGACGGGCGGCAGAAGGACACCAAGGCCGTCAACCCTGAATCCACGTTCTCCCGCATCTACCAAGAGATCATCAACTTCTGTAAGACCAACGGCCAGTTCGATCCCACCACGATGGGCACCGTGCCCAACGTCGGTCTGATGGCCCAGCGCGCCGAGGAATACGGCTCGCACGACAAGACATTCGAGATCCCCGAGGACGGGGTGGCCGACATCGTCGATCTCGAATCGGGTGAAGTGCTGCTCACCCAGAACGTCGAGGAAGGCGACATCTGGCGGATGCCCATCGTGCGGGACGAACCGATTCGGGACTGGGTCAAACTGGCCGTCAACCGGGCACGCAACTCGGGCATGCCGGTGCTGTTCTGGCTCGACCCGTACCGCCCGCACGAGAACGAGCTGATCAATAAGGTCAACACCTATCTGAAGGATCACGACACCGAAGGTCTGGACATTCAGATCATGTCGCAGGTGCGTTCCATGCGGTACACCCTCGAGCGCCTGATCCGCGGCCTGGACACCATCGCCGCCACCGGCAACATCCTGCGCGACTACCTGACCGACCTGTTCCCGATCCTGGAGCTCGGCACCAGCGCGAAGATGCTGTCCATCGTGCCGCTGATGAAGGGCGGCGGACTGTACGAAACCGGCGCAGGCGGTTCGGCGCCCAAGCACGTGCACCAGCTCAAGGAGGAGAACCACCTGCGCTGGGATTCACTCGGCGAGTTCCTCGCGCTGGGCGCCTGCTTCGAGGACATCGGGATCAAGACGGACAACGCGAGGGCCAAGATCCTGGGCAAGACTCTGGATCAGGCGATCGGCAAACTGCTGGAGAACAACAAGAGTCCGTCGCGCAAGACCGGCGAGCTCGACAACCGGGGCAGCCAGTTCTACCTCGCGCTGTACTGGGCGCAGGAACTAGCCAATCAGGACGACGACGAAGAACTGAAGGAGCACTTCGGCAAGCTCGCCGACGTGTTCGCCAAGAACGAAGAAAAGATCGTGTCCGAGCTCAACGAGGCGCAGGGCAGCGAAGCCGACATCGGCGGCTACTACTACCCGGATGCGGAGAAGACCGCGGCGGTGATGCGGCCGAGCAAGACACTCAACGACGCGCTGGACGACGCGCGGGAGTAACGCCGCGCCCTGGCGAGCTTGGCTTGGCTCCCGGCTTGGCCACGTCTTCGGGCTTGGCCGCGCCCTCAGGCTTGGCGGCGCTTCAAGCTTGGCCGCGCCCTCGGGCTTGGCCGCGAGCGTGACGCCACTGCGAAATTTTGAACGGAAAATCGCAGCCACGTCACGTTCGCGGCCACGCCCCTCAATGACAGCATGCTGTCATTGGGGGTGACGCTATGTTGTCACAATGCGCACGACCGTAACTCTGGACGACGACACGGTCGTCGTGGTGCAGCAACTGATGCGGGAGCGTGGCGTGTCGTTCAAGCAGGCGCTCAATGACGCAATACGCGCCGGTGCCCGAGGCCGTCCCGCACCGCCGCCCTTCCAGACCCGCGTCGCCGATCTGGGGACTGGTGCGCCGCCCCCTCCGCTACCGCGGCGCAATGGAACTCGGCCCGCTACCGCGTTATCCGCGCAGTCAACTGAATCTCCACCAGCGCGCCGGGAACGGCGAGTTCGGTGACGCCGACCGCCGTCCACGCCGGATAGGGTGCGACTATGAACTCGTCCTTGACCGTCGTGAAAGTCGTTATGTGCGTCTGCAATCCGACATGGTAAGAGTTGATCTCCGTCACGTCGGCGAATGTCAGACCGGCCTCGTCGAGAAGTCCGCGCAGGTTCTCGAAGGCCTGAGTGAACTGTGCCGCCGGGTCTTCCGGAACGCTGAGATCCGGTCGCAGCCCGATCATTCCCGAGCACCGCAGGTGCTCGCCGTCGATCAGCGCGGGCGCGAAATGATGGGTGTCGTAGAGCGGCTTCATCCACTCCGGAATGATTTGCTTCATGGCTTGGTCCTCACTCAGCGCAGTTGGGCAAAGTAGTTGGGGTGGTAGGGATCTCCCGCGACCAGCGACGGGTCGTTGAGGGAACTCGGATCGGCCGCGAAATTGGCCCGCTTCTCCGGCAGCGGCCGGTAGAACAACTTGTCGCCGAAGAACCTGAGCACCAGGGTGTGACGGACCGGGCAGGCCGGCGACACCGGAGCGCCGCCGTGCAGACTTCCGGAGTGGAACACCAGCGCATCGCCCGGTTCGATGTCCCACGAGATGACGTCCCAGGACGTCGGGTCCTGCTTGCGCTCGGTCTCGATGTCAGGCAGCCGGGGGAAGTGCTCCGCACCCCAGACCGGCGCGGTGGGATCTGTCGGATCGAGGTAGGACGTACCGTCGTATTCGACGCCGCGGTGCGAGCCGCGCACGAACTCCAGTGAGTTCTCCTTCGGGATCCGCTCGAAGCTGATCCAGATGTTGAGCAGGTGGGGGCCGTTGGCCGGCATGTAGGCGGTGTCCTGATGCCAGGGTGAGCGGCCGGCCTTGCCGCCGGACTTGATGAACAGTTCCTCGCCGAGGAACCAGACGTTCTGCGAATCCCACAGGGACGCAACGAATTCTTCGAGTTCGAGTTCCTTGATGAGCGCCAGGTACTGCTCGATGTTGGCGGGGTTGCCGTACTCGTTGAAGTGTTCGTCGTCGGTTCCCTCGTAGACCTTGCTGGCCTGTCCCGGGTGCGCGATGCCGTAATCGAAGCACTCCCGTACCCGCTGCAGTTGTTCGGGCGGAAACAGACCGCGGACGACGATGGCGCCGTCGGTGGCCAGGTCGTGCTTCATTTGCTGGGTGACTAGCATGGCATGCTCCTAGTTTCTCAAACTCGATTCGTAATCGACTTTAAGGTTTGCGATGAGCGGTTGTCAATGCACGAGTCGAGTCTTTGTCGAACACGGTTACCGCACAACATGATTGAGCCGAGCCATCGGCGGCTGATACGATCTCGACTCGTGTTCGATGATTCCGCCCGCCCGGCCGTGGTGCAGCGCCGCGGGATCGAACGCGTGCAGGCGATCCTCGATGCGGCCGAGTTTCTGCTCGGCGAGCACGGCTACGAAGCCGCGACGCTGAAGGCGATCGGCGAGCGTGCCGGCATCCCGACCGCCTCGCTGTACCACTACTTTTCGGACCGGCATCAGGTCGACGCCGCGCTGGTGCAACGTCATCTGCGCGAACTCGATGCGCAGATCTCCGCCTCGGTGGGCAATTCGAAGGTGCGCACCCTGGGCGACGCCGTCGACGCCGTCGTCGATCCCTACCTCGCCTACTTCCGCGAGCACCCCGACTTCCTGCAACTGTGGTTCGCCGGTCGGACCCCGACGCTGAGCGAACTGGCGCTGCAATTCGACGAGTTCCAGGCCAAGCAGTTCTGGAGCTATCTGATCGACCGGAAGTTGGTTCGCGCCGACACACCTCAGCTTGTCGTGCAGTTGGCCTTCGAGGCCGGCAACCGACTGTTCGACGTCGCCTTTCGGGGGTCTCCCGCCGGTGACGAAGCGGTGCTGGCTGAGGTGCGTCGTTTGTTGACCGCCTATCTCCAGACGTATGCGGCACGCCGGTCGAGATAGTCGGGCGTGAAGCCTGGGCGTTGGGTGTGAAGCCTGGGCGTTGGGCGTGAAGCCTGGGCGTTGGACGTGAAGCCTGGGTGCGGATCTGGCCGAAATCCCACCCTGAGCTCACTCTCAACGCCGTAGTTTCACAATGAACGCCAACGGTTCACACGCAAGCATGAAACGGCACCAGCGAATGCTCGCCGTCGGAAGTAGCCCGCGGTCGAGATAGTCGGGTGTGAAGCCTGGGCGTTGGGCGTGAAGCCTGGGCGTCGGGTGTGAAGCCTGGGCGTTGGGCGTGAAGCCTGGGTGCGGATCTGGCCGAAATCCCGCCCTGAGCTCACTCTGAACGCCGTAGTTTCACAATGAACGCCAACGGTTCACACGCAAGCATGAAACGGCACCAGCGAATGCTCGCCGTCGGAAGTAGCCCGCGGTCCGACTCCACGCTGGTATCGCACCCCATGCCTTGCTGCGAAGGCAGCAGCCAACTCTCGGAATGGCTCGCGAGTGGCGGCGGAGTTCAGTTGTCGCTGGCAAGTCGCGCAATGTGATGGCCATCAGCGATGCATAGGTCGCGATAGTAAGCACTGTCTTTTGGTCCCCTGATATTACCCACGCTCGTCGTATCCCGCTCGATGCACTCGGCCGCATCATGCATCATCGGCTCAGCAGCAAGGTTTTTGACATATCGGACTTCGTCGCGATGAAGGAGCATGTCCACCAGATTGTAAAAAGTTTCTGCCGCATATCGCGCGCTTGAACGCGACTCAGTCGAGTCCTCCCAGGCGCGAATAGAGTAAATCGTTGAAGTGAGCGCATCATTCACGACAGAGTTATAAAAACCGTAGGACTCGTCGTCCTCGTCTACGAGGCGTGCCATGAGAGGCGGAAGCAACGAGGTCAGAGTGGATACATCCCGTGTGTCGCGCACAGACCAGCATGTATCGAGTGCACCGAGCAGAACTTCCCGGTCCTCACTTTGCACGCCGTGTAGGACGTCTTCGGCTAACGTCCACGCCCGTTGTGCGCTCGAGAGCGCAAACAACCCCCGATGAACCGGCGATGCTGTTGACAGAAAACGTGCAATAGAAGTCCCGGGAAACGGCTGCATCATGACAAATTAGCTCCCGATCCATCCGGTAACAGAGTGCCGCCCGAATCAAGGATAGTCTCCGGCGCGATGCTCACCCGCACCGAAAAGACCATCCGTGGCTGAAGCTCGACGAACTAGTGACGACCAGGTGGTCAACCAGAGCTACCAGGATCTGCGCGACGGCAAGAACATTCGCGGCGTCATCATCCATTAGGGGCGCACGGTGTAGGAAGGGAAGAACACACCGTCTCCCTAGATGGCCGAGGTCCTCATGTCCCTGTTCGACATCTCCGATCGCGCCCGGCAATATCAAACCGATCTGCTCGAGTTCATGGATTCGCATGTCTACCCGGCCGAGGCGGTTTACGACCAGCAGATGCGGGACGCCGGTGATCCGCACTATCACCCCCCCATCCTCGAGGATCTCAAGACCGAGGCGCGAAAACGCGGTCTGTGGAACCTGTTTCACCCGCACCCCGAGTGGGGTCCCGGACTGACAAATCTCGAGTACGCGCCGCTGGCCGAGATCATGGGCCGTAGCCATTTGGCATCCGAGGCGTGCAACTGCAGCGCTCCGGACACCGGCAACATGGAGGTGCTGACGCTGTTCGGCACCGGAGAGCACCAGGAGCGCTACCTCAAGCCGCTGCTGGACGGCACGATCCGGTCGGCCTTCGCGATGACTGAGCCGGCGGTCGCGAGCTCAGATGCGACCAACGTCGAGATGTCGATGGTCCGCGACGGTGACGACTATCTTCTGAACGGTCGAAAGTGGTTCGCCTCCAACGGCATGCACCGCAACTGCAAGGTGCTGATCGTGATGGGTAAGACCGATCCGGATGCCGCCCCGCACCGCCAGCAGTCGATGATGGTGGTGCCGATCGACGCGCCCGGGCTCACTGTTCGGCGCAATCTCTCGGTCTTCGGCTACCAGGACCGCGAGGGACATGCCGAGATCGACTTCGTCGACGTGCGAGTGCCCGTCAAAGATGTCCTCAAGGGTGAGGGTGAGGGGTTTGCGATCAGCCAGGCCCGGCTGGGACCCGGACGCATCCATCACTGCATGCGCGCCATCGGGATGGCCGAACGCGCGCTGGAGCTGTTGTGCAGGAGGGCCCAATCCCGCGTCACCTTCGGGAAGCCGATCAGCGACAATGCCAACATCCGGGACTGGATCGCCGAGGCCCGCATCGACATCGAGATGATCCGATTGCTCACCCTGAAGGCCGCCTACCTGATGGACACCGTGGGAAACAAAGAGGCCCGCACCGAGATCGCCGCGATCAAAGTAGCCGCACCCAACATCGCATTGAAGATCGTCGACCGCGCCATCCAGGTGCATGGCGGCGGCGGTGTCACCGACGACTTTCCGCTGGCGATGGCGTGGGCGCATCTGCGCACGCTGCGGCTGGCCGACGGGCCCGACGAGGTGCACAAGCGCGCCATCGCCAGCCAGGAATTGCGCAAGTACCGCGCAGAGGCACCGTCATGACCCCCGGAGCAAAGACCGCGGGACTCGACCCCGACGCCGTCGCACGCTGGTTCACCACGCTGGGCATCGAGTTCGAGATGCCTCTGCAGTTCCAGCGGATCGGCCTGGGTCAGTCGAATCTGACGTATCGCGTCGAGGACGCCGCCGGGCGCGCCTGGGTGCTGCGCCGCCCGCCGCTGGGTCACTTGTTGGCGTCAGCACACGACGTCCTGCGGGAAGCACGCATCATCGCAGCCCTGGCCGACACCGATGTGCCCGTACCTCAAATCCTTGCCACCACAACCGATCCCGAGTTCTGCGACGCGCCGCTGGTGCTGATGGAGTTCGTCGACGGGTTGGTCGTCGACACGATGAAGGTCGCCGAGGCGCTGACCCCGCAGCAGCGTCATCAGATCGCGGTGGACCTGCCGCGCACGCTGACCAGGATTCACGCCGTCGACCTCGCCGAAGTGGGATTGGCGGACCTGGCCAGCCATAAGCCGTATGCGCAACGCCAGATCAAACGCTGGACGGGCCAATGGGAGTTGTCCAAGACGCGGGATCTGCCGGAACTCGACGACCTCACCCGTCGACTCACTGCCGCCGCACCCGAACAACGCGAAATCAGCCTGGTCCACGGCGATTTTCACCTGCGCAACCTCATCACTTCGCCGGAGACCGGGGAGATCGTGGCGACCCTGGACTGGGAGTTGTCCACCCTGGGAGATCCGTTGGCCGACATGGGTTCACTGCTCACCTACTGGGCGGAGCCGGGTGAAGCGTTGCAGGGTGACTACGCGCCGTCGACCCTGCGGGGTTTTCCCGACCGCGCGGAGATGACCCGGCTGTATCTCGAAGCGACGGGGCGTGATTCGAGTGCGTTGCAGTACTGGCACGCACTGGGGCTGTGGAAACTGGCGATCATCGCCGAAGGTGTGATGCGCCGCGCGCTGGACCATCCCCTGAACAAGGCGTCGGCGGGCACTCCCGATACCAGCTGGATCGACGCACGGGTACGCAGGGCACGCGAAATCGCCGACGCTGCCGGCATTTAACTCTGCCGCCGACCAGCCCGGTGCCAGGTGCGCATGACGTCCTTGTCTTTGACGTCGAGGGCGCCGCGCTCTTCGAACGGTTTGGCTAAGCCGCGTATCGCCGCTAACGCACGACTTCGCGGTGGCCGTCGTCGACTCGGCGGGTCCAGCCGCGGGCGTCGAGATGTTCCAGCAGCGGTATCGCGACACGTCTGGTGGTGTTAAGTGCTTGTCGCGCTTGGCTTGTGGTGAAGGGTTGATCGAGCTGGGCGAGTTGCCGCATCGCCAGCGCGGGCGCGCTGGGCAGCAGCACGATGCCGTCACGCAACCGCAGCACCCTTCCGGCGCGCTCGGCGGCTGCCAATTCACGGATGCCGAGCGTCAGTGCTTGCAGTTCGTGAGCTTCCGGGGCCCGGAACGGTTCGGCCCGGAGCCGGGTTTCCAATTCGGTGATCGCGGTTTCTGCAACGCCGAGGTCGGTGCGAGCGCCTGGCGCTCTGAAGTGGCCGGCGTGCTGTTCCAGACCCGCGTCGCGGGCGACGGCATCGACGAGGGCCTCGTCCGGCAACGCCAGCAGATCGGCCGCCGCACCCCGAGAGATGCCGTCGGCCAGTGGATCTCGTGCGGCCAAATCCTGAATCGCCGCCCGCAACCGCTGCTGCCAAACGTCATATGTCGGGGTGTGTATCCACCAATCATCGATTACGCGAACCTGTTCCGGGACCGCGGCAGGCGACAGCCCGAGCCGCCGTAGGTGGCTGGCCCGCACCGCTCCCCGACGCGCCACCTCGTGGCCGACGTCGCCGGCAGCGTCCAACCCGTTCAGCGCCGCGGCGCGCAGGGCGCTGTCGCCGCGCCGCCGGAGCGCGGGCGGTTCGGCGTCGAGCACCTGAGATCCACCCAGCACCCGGGCACTGCCCGGATCACGCAACACCAGGCGGTCACCCAACACCAACGGCAACCGGCGGTCCAGGGTGAGGCGGGCGTGCTCGTCGTCGAACGGCCGCAGCCGCGCGGGCACGGCCGCGGTGCCCACATGGACGACGAGCTGCGCGGGTGCGTCGGTGAACGGCCCGCCGGTGGTGCGGCGAATGTCGAGCGTCCGGGTGCTCGGCCACCTGCCGGGAGTGACCAGCGCATCCCCGCGACGGACGGAGTCGCGAGCGACGCCGCGCAGGTTCAGCGCTGCCCGGGTCACCGGACCCAGCCTCGGATGCGCTTCGCCGCAGCTCTGCAGTCCGCGGATCGTCACGTCCCGGCCGCGTGAGCTGCCGAGGAGTTCGAGTCGGTCACCGACGGCCAGCGAGCCCGCCGACAGGGTTCCGGTCACCACTGTGCCGGCACCGGTGATGGTGAACGACCGGTCGACCCACAGCCGCAACCGGGCGCCGGTCGGCGGAGCGGGAACGTGTGCCAGGACATCGTCCAGGGCAGCACGCAGGTCGCTCAGACCGGTGCCCGCTGTCGCCGAGACGACGACTGACGGCGCGTTGCGCAGACCGGTGTCGGCCAGCTCCGCGCGGGCCTGCGCCAGAGCTTCGGCGCCTTGGTCCGGTGCCCGGTCGGCACGGGTGACGACGATGAGTCCGTGTCGAATATCCAGTGCCGCAACGGCATCGCGGTGGTCACTGGACTGCGCCTGCCATCCTTCGTCGGCGGCCACGACGAAGCAGACCACTGGGGCCGGTCCGAGTCCGGCCAGTGTGTTGCCGAGGAACCGGTGGTGACCGGGCACGTCGACGAACGCGACTCGTCGACCCGACGGCAACGTGGTCCAGGCGAATCCGAGGTCGATCGTCAGGCCGCGGCGGCGTTCCTCCTCCCACCGGTCGGGCTCCATGCCGGTGAGCGCGTGGATGAGGGTGCTCTTGCCGTGGTCGACGTGGCCGGCGGTGGCCACCACGTGCGTCGTGTTCAGCGTTGTGCACCCAACGCCGTACGTACCGCGGCAAGCAAGCGACCGTCGTCGGCTTCGGGGATGCAGCGCAGGTCCAGCAGGCAGGCCCCGTCATGCACCCGGGGCAGCACAGCGGGGTCGCCAGCGCGCAACGCGGCGGCCGTCGACTCCGGTAGGCGCACTGCCCATCCCGGCAGCGGCACCCCGGGTGCTCCCCCGCCGCCGACGCGTCCGTCGTGCGCGACGACGGTCGCTCCCACTGCGGCGGCGAGCGTTTCGGTGCGGCTCCGCAACCGTTCACGGTCGGCGTGCAATGCCTGCGTCACCGGCGAGTCACCCGCACGGACGGTGGCTTCCAGGGCGGCCAACGTGAGCTTGTCGGCGCGGACGGCGCGCGCCAGCGGATGCCGCGCGAGGCGGCCGAGAATCTCAGCGCGACCCAGGATGATGCCGGCCTGCGGGCCGCCGAGCAGTTTGTCGCCGCTGGCGGTGACGACGTCGGCGCCCTCGGACAGCGCGCTGGCGGCGTCGGGCTCGTCGGGTAGCAGCGGGTCGGGTTGCAGCAGGCCGCTGCCGAGATCGGCGATCAGCGGAATCTGGTTGGCGTCGGCCAACTTTCGCAACTCCGTGAGCGGCGTGGCGGCGGTGAACCCGTCCACCCGGAAGTTGCTCTGATGCACTTTGAGCACGCAGCCGGTGTCGGGTCCGATCGCGGTCTGGTAGTCGTGCAGATGCGTGCGGTTGGTGGTGCCGACTTCACGCAGCCGGGCGCCGGTGGAGGCGATCAGGTCGGGCAACCGGAAGCCGGCGCCGATCTCGATCAGCTCACCGCGGCTGACGACCACCTCGCGGCCGGTGGACAATGCCGTGGTGGCCAGTACCAACGCGGCGGCGCCGTTGTTGACGACGAGCGCGTCCTCGGCGGCCGGGCAGGCGTGGCGCAGCGCCTGGCGGACGCCGACGCCGCGCTTGGACCGGGTGCCGGTGCCCAGGTCGAGTTCGACGTCGACGTAGCCGCTGGCCGCGACCAGCGCCTCGACCGCGCCTTCCGACAGTGGTGCGCGTCCGAGGTTGGTGTGGACGACGACGCCGGTGGCGTTGAGCACCGGGCGCAGCGAGGTGGTCCGGTGGCTTTCCAGCGCTGCCGCGAGGGCGTCCTGCACCTGATCGGGCGGTAGGTCACCGCGGCGGGCGCGGTCCTGCAGCTCGCGCACAATCGCGCGAACAACGTTGTCGCCGAGCCGATTTCGTGACTCCTGCACGGCGGGCAGGGCAAGCAACTGATCCGTGCGGGGAATCGCCCGGCGCGGGTCCGCTTGCGTCACTGCTCGTCCCTGCTTCCGTGGTAGGGCCGTACGCGGAGGCGGACGGGAATCGAACCCGCCAGACCGAGATACTCGATCTCACCGGTTTTGAAGACCGGGGGGACCACCAGGAACCCAAACGCCTCCACCGGTGAACTTAGTCGGACAATCGGGCCGTCCAGCCGGGGACCTCGCGGACCAACCCGGCAGCCACCCGCCCCCCGCGTACGCTCGCCCCATGACGCGGCTCACCGGGTACGCCCACGGCGGCGGCTGTGCCTGCAAGATCCCGCCCGGCGAGCTCGAAGAAGCGGTGCGCGGTCTGGTCGGCCAGCACGGCGACAACGTGCTGGTCGGTCTCGACGACGGCGACGATGCCGCCGCGGTGCTGGTCGGCGACCTCGCGGTGCTGTCCACCGCGGACTTCTTCACCCCGGTCGTCGACGACGCCTACGACTGGGGCCGGATCGCCGCCGCGAACGCGTTGTCGGACATCTACGCGATGGGCGGCCGCCCGGTCGTCGCCATCAACCTGGTCGGCTGGCCGCGCGACAAACTCCCGCTCGAGCTGATGACCGAGGTGCTGCGCGGCGGGTTGGCGGTGGCATCGGAAGCCGGCTGCCCGGTGATCGGCGGGCACTCGATCGACGACCCGGAACCGAAATACGGCATGGCCGTCACCGGCGTCGCCGACCCGACCAAGCTGCTGCGCAACGACGCGGCCGAACCAGGTCTGCCGCTCACCCTCACCAAACCGCTGGGCACCGGCCTGCTCAACAACCGGCACAAACAGACCGGCGAGGTCTGCGCCGAAGCCGTCGCAACAATGACTCAGCTCAACCGGGACGCCGCCGCAGCCGCCGCCGCGGCGGGTGCAAAGGCGGCCACCGACGTCACCGGATTCGGGCTGCTCGGTCACCTGCACAAGATGTGCCGGGCCTCGAACGTGGGTGCGGTCGTCGACCGCGCGGCTGTGCCGGTGCTCGAGGCCGCCCGCGCGGCACTGCGGGACGGGTTCGTCTCCGGCGGCACCCGACGCAACCTGGACTGGGTGCGGCCACACCTACGTCACGACGTGCCCGAGGACGACCTGCTGCTGCTGGCCGATGCGCAGACCTCCGGTGGGCTGCTGGTGGTCGGCGAAGTGCCCGGCTATGCGGTGATCGGGCACACCGTCACGGAACCGGGGATCCAGATCCGCTAACCGGCCGTCGTGATCGAGTCGTCGGTGATACCCGCCGCGCGCCGCGCCGCCAGCCGCCGCTTCTGCGGCTCGATGGTGTAGCGCGGATCGCGCGCCGACGCCTTGCCCGCCTCGAAGAAGCCGAACCGCATGAAAGCCGACGCTGTCATGAGGGCAAGGCCAGACAACACGGCGACGCCGCGGTGCCGTCCACCGAGCAAAGCGGCCAAACCGCCTGCGATAGCGAGCCTTTCGCTCCACGGCAGCATCCACCCGGGCGTGCCGTGGTGCAGCGGTTCAGTGGTCACCGGGTCCATCCGGTGCTCGGTGACCCGGGCGGAGACCAGATCGCCGATCGCACCGATGACGGCGAGCCGCCGCGCCGGGCCGGCCTCGGCGACCGGCGTGGTGATCATCGCCAATCCGGACGCGGCCATGCTCGCCGAACTGACGAACACGAACGGCAGATCCTTGTAAGCCGCGTTCCAGGTCGGGGTCGCGGTGTCGGACAGCAGCACCGCGGTGTAAGCCGCCAAGGGCGCGGCAAACACCGCGGCCTCCAGACCGGCCGGCCCCTCCACCGCCCGCAGCACCGGACGCAACACACCCAGCGGCAACCGCGACCCCGTCAGCCGATCCAGTTCCGACACCGAGGCAACGCCGATACCGGCGCTGAAGGCGCTGAGAATCCACGAGCCGACGCTCATCGGGGACGTCAGCTTGATGGTCCGCAACATGTTGACGAACCGCTCCGGCCGGCCCAGGTCGTACACCAGAGCACCCGCGCTCAGCACCACCGCCGCCAGAGCGGACAGCCGGGTATTGCGCCGCAGCAACGGCCGCCCGGTGAGCTGCGCACCCGCGGCCAGCAAGCCCGAACCTCCGGCCAGACCGCCCAGGAACAGGTAGGCCGCCACCTCGTGGCCCCACGGCGCCGGCTTGACCACCGGGCGTCCGTAGTAACTGCTGAACTCCGCCTCCGGCACCATCAGCGACTCGTCGCGGCGGCGCCGGTTACCCCGACGGCGACGCTTCGGGCCGCGGGCGGGTTCGGGCGGACGCAGACTGTCGAACTCCGACGTCGTCACCGGCGCCCCCCGAGGAATGCCCAAGCCGCCGCGGCGACCATGCCCGCTCCGGCGAGGCCAGCGCGCTTGAACATGGTCACCAGGTCCGTCGTGCACACCCGCGGATCGGGCGGCAGCCCGTAGACCTCCGGCTCGTCCAGCAACAGGAAGACCGACCCTATGCCGCCCACCCCGTCGTGCTCGTTGGCGCCGTACAGGCGGGCTTCGGTGAGTCCCTGCGCGTGCAGTTTGGCGACGCGTTCGCGGGCCTGGGCGACGAGATCGTCGTGATCGCCGTACTTGATCGAGGTCGTCGGGCAGGCTTGCGCGCACGCCGGTGTCTGGTCCTCGAGCAATCGGTCGTAACACAGGGTGCACTTCTGGGCGACACCGGTGACGAACTCGTGCCCCGGCTGCTCGGAGCGTTTGACCGGTGTGGCGTAGGTGCCGTCGCTGCGGCGTTCGACCACGCCGAACGGACACCCGGCCACACACGTGCCGCACCCGTTGCAGACGTCGTGCTGCACGACGACGGTGCCGAACTCGGTGCGGAACAGCGCACCCGTCGGGCAGACGTCCAGGCACCCGGCGTGCGTGCAGTGCTTGCACACGTCGGACGCCATCAACCAGCGAAACTCCGGAGTGTCCGGCGGGCTGGTGTCCGGACGTCCCGCGACCCCGGGCATCCCCAAATCGACCAGCGCACGCCCGGATTCGCGGGCCTGTTCGATGCGCTCGCGCCCCTGCTCGACGAACGCGACGTGCCGCCAGGTGCTGGCACCCAGCTGGCCGGTGTTGTCGTAGGACGACCCGAGTATCTGCAGGTCGCCGTCGAGCGGATTGCGGTTCCACTCTTTGCAGGCCACCTCACATGCTTTGCAGCCGATGCAGATCGAAGTGTCGGTGAAGAAACCCTTGCGTGGCTGAGGTTGCGGCCATCTCGCGTCCGCGGTGGGATCGGTCGGCCCGGCCAGCTGGCCCATCAGCCCTCCCTCTCGGCGTCGGTGACGCGCCTATTGTCCGTCTCGACGGTTACCCCCGCGCGCGACTGGTATTCCTCGATGAGCCGCAGCAATGCCTCACCCTGGGGTCGGCGACCGGGCCGGATGTCACAGGACCCCGCCTTCGATTCCTGGATCTGCACGTTCGGGTCCAGCGTGACACCCAGCAGATCGTTGGCCGCGTCCCCGCTGACGACGGCGTCACCCCCGACGCCCCAGTGATAGGGCAGGCCGATCTGGTGGATGGTCTGCCCGCCGATCACCAGCGGTGACATTCGTTCTGTCACAAGCACTTTGGCCTCAATCGCCGCGCGCGGCGAGATGATGGTGGCCCACCCGTACGGTTCGATACCGCGTTCGGCGGCCAGTTCCGGTGAGACCTCGCAGAACATCTCCGGTTGCAACTCGGACAGGTACGGCAGCCAGCGGCTCATGCCGCCGGCGGTGTGGTGTTCGGTGAGCCGGTAGGTGGTGAAGACGAACGGGTAGACGTCGACGCCGGGCTCCCCCGCGCTGGGCGCCCACAGATTGTCCTTGCGCGGGAACATGATCCGTGACGGATTCTGCTGTTGCGGGTAGAGCAGGTTGGCGACGGGGGACTCCTGCGG
The DNA here is from genome assembly GCF_059812185.1 of Mycobacterium sp. NGS67. NCBI lineage: Bacteria > Bacillati > Actinomycetota > Actinomycetes > Mycobacteriales > Mycobacteriaceae > Mycobacterium > Mycobacterium sp. NGS67. The sequence goes on along the minus strand of NZ_JCALCF010000002.1, from coordinate 68,158 downwards.
TTCGTAGTGGGTGGGCAGCGGTCCGTCCACCAGGCCCTTGGGCGCGAACAGCCAGGCCTTCCCGTCGGCCTGCATGATGAACGGATCGTCGCCGGCCAACGCATCCGGCCCGCCGACGTCCGGGTCGGGCCGAGCGTGCGGTGGGCGGTCTTCGGGAAAGTCGGGAACGTCGTCGCCGACCCAGCGACCCCGTTGCTCGTCCCACCAGATGTAACGCTTGCGCTCACTCCACGGCCTGCCGTCGGGGTCGGCCGAGGCACGGTTGTAGAGGATGCGCCGGTCGGCGGGCCACGCCCAACCCCACTCGGACTGGCTCGGGCTCGGTCCGCCCAGCGGCGCGCGGCGCGCGGCCATATTCACGCCCTCGGCGTACACCCCGGCGTAGATCCAGCACCCACACGACGTCGTGCCGTCGGCCCGCAATTCGGGATAGCCGGACACAGGTCGGCCGGCGTCGGGGCCGGCGAGGTGGCAGCCGTTGATCTCGGCGAGCACCGCCTCCGAGTCCGGCTCGCCGTGCTCGTCGACGGGATAGTCCCAAGTCAGATCGAGCAATGGCCGGTCGCGTGGGTCGGTCGAACCGGCGAGGCGCCGGCGGATCCGGTGACCCAACTCGACGAAGAACTGCAGCTCGCTCTGGCAGTCCCCGGGCGGGTTGACGGCCTGATGCCGCCACTGCACCATGCGTTGGGTCTGGGTGAACGAGCCGGCCTTCTCGACGTGCGTCGCCGCCGGGAAGAAGAACACCTCGGTCTCGATGTCCTCGGTGTTCAGCTCGCCCGACGCGATCTCCGGGCCGTCCTTCCAGAACGTGGCCGACTCGATGAGGTTGAGGTCGCGCACCACCAACCATTTCAGGTGCGACATACCCATCCGCTGCATCCGGCCGTGCGCGGATCCGACGGCCGGGTTCTGGCCCAGCAGGAAGTACCCGTCGACTTCGTCGTCGAGCATCGCCATCACGGTCTGATAGGTACCGTGCGGACCCGACAGCCGCGGCAGGTAGTCGTAGGCCCAGTCGTTGTCCTCGCGGGCGGCCTCCCCCCACCACGCCTTGAGCAGGCTGACCAGGTACCTGTCGGCGTCGGCCCAGAAACCCTTCTGCTGTTTGGGTCCGACCGCCTCGACGTAGTCGCGGAAGGTGTCGTGACTGCCGGCTTTGGGCATCGGCAGATAGCCGGGCAGGAGGTTGAACAGTGTCGGGATGTCGGTGGAGCCCTGGATGGTGGCGTGGCCGCGCAGCGCCATGATGCCGCCGCCCGGACGGCCGATGTTGCCCAGCAGCAGCTGCAGAATCGTTGCGGCGCGGATGAATTGAGCACCCAGCGTGTGCTGGGTCCAGCCCACGGCATAGGCGAAACAGGTGGTCCGTTCGCGTCCCGAATTCTCGGTCACCGCGCGCGCCAGGTAGGTGAAATCCTCGATGCTGATGCCGCAGACGTCGCGCACCATCTCCGGTGTGTAGCGGGCGTAATGCCGCTTGAGGATCTGGAACACGGTGCGCGGATGCTGCAGCGTCTCGTCGCGTTGCACGTGGGCATGCCGCAGCGGGGGGCCGCCGCTGCCATGATCATCCCCTGCGGCGCGCGCCGAAGCACTCGCGCCGTGTTCGTCGTCTGATTCGTGTTCGGCATAGGCCCACGTCGAGGGGTCGTAGTGGCCCGTTTCGGGATCGAACCCGGAGAACAGCCCGTTCAAATCCTCTGTGTCGCGGTACTTCTCGTTGATCAGCGTGGCGGCGTTGGTGTAGGCGATGACGTAGTCGGCGAACCACAGGTCGTGGGTGATCACGTAGTTGATCAACGCACCGAGCAGCACCACGTCCGACCCGGCCCGGATCCCGATGTGCTTGTCGGACACCGCCGACGTACGGGTGAAGCGCGGGTCGACGTGAATGACCTTGGCGCCGCGGGCTTTAGCTTCCTCCACCCACTGGAAGCCGACGGGGTGACACTCGGCCATGTTGGAGCCCTGGATGACGATGCAGTCCGCGTTGGCCATGTCTTGCAGTGATTGAGTGGCGCCGCCGCGCCCGAAGGAGGTTCCCAGACCGGGAACCGTGGAGCTGTGTCAAATACGCGCTTGGTTCTCGATCTGTATGGCGCCCGCGGCGGTGAAGAGTTTCTTGATGACGTAGTTCTCTTCGTTGTCCAGCGTGGCCCCGCCCAACGCCGCGATTTTCATGGTGCGCCGCAGGGGGTGGCCCTTCTTGTCGATGTCCTGCCAGGCGTGGCGGCGCGCTTCGATGAACCGGTCGGCCACCATGTCGATAGCGGTGTCCACGTCCAGTGACTGCCACTCGGTGGCCCGGGGCGGCCGATACAACATCTTGGTCTGCCGCCCCGGCGAGTTCACCAATTGTTCGCTGGCCGAACCCTTCGGGCAGAGCCGGCCGCGGGAAACCGGCGAATCCGGGTCGCCTTCGATCTGGACGACTCGCTCGTCCTTGACGTAGACCCGTTGCCCGCAACCGACCGCGCAGTACGGGCACACGCTCTGCACCACCCGGTCGGCCGTGGCGGTGCGCGGGGTGAGCGCCCGGGTCTGCTTGGAGGTCACCGCCGGACCGCGGCCCAACACGTCACCGGACCGCAACTGCCGCACCACGGGCCATTCCAGGAACAGGCGGGACAGGTTTTTGGGAGCCATAGTCGAAGACTAGTGCGTCCGCGTCGACGACAGCCACGCCGAACGCGGGCTCTTCGCGCGTTGACAGGCCAGTGCCGCTGAGCGAAACTCGCTTCCGATGGTCACGGGCGGCTCGGGCGACGGCTGGCGGGATCTGATTTCCGGGCTGTCGGCTGCCAGTGAAGCGATGTCGGCTGCCGAAGACGATGCCGACGCTCAACTCGCGTTGTTGCGGGCGCTGAACAATCTGCTCGGACGGGTCGAAATCGACCGTGATGTCCCCGAACTCGTGCCGTTCAACGGTTGGCGCGAGAAGTTCTTCATGGACAATCCGGATTACCGCTACTGGATCACCGACATCCGCGACGACGGCGAGTACCGGATCACCGGCAACATCGGCGACTCGGTGTATCAGTCGGTCACGGTCTACGCCGGGACGAATATCGCGACGACGAGCGCCGTGGCGCGCATCGACAGCGGCGACCTGGTACCCGACGCCGCCGGTGAGTTCTCGATCGCGTTGTCCCCCAACAGCTCCGATGATGGTGTGGCTTTGCGGTTGCCGGAAGGTTCGACCTCGGTGTGGGTGCGTTACGTCCACGACGAGACTCGTCCGGCCCGTCCGGGGTGGTGTCGCATCGAGGCGCTGAACGGTGCGGCCGTGGCACCGGTCGACCGGCGACGCGTGGACCGCGAGCTGTCTCGGGTCGGCACGTTCGTGGGTCAGCTGCCCACGCTGCTCGGGTTCGCTGTGGCCGACGACCTCAAGGCGCCCAACACCGTACGTCACTGGACGTCGATGGTCGGCGGGGCGGCGTTCACCGAGCCCGGGATCCACTATCTACGCGGAGCCTGGCAGCTGGGACCCGACGAAGCGCTTGTCGTGGAGGGGCCATCGGTGACATGCCGGCATTGGAACATCGTGCTGTACAACCGTTTCCTGAACTCGCTGGACTATCGCCATCGGGTCGTTTCACGTACCGGGGCGACCAGCACGCTCACCGACGGACGCTTTCGCTTCGTACTCGCCGGCCGGGATCCGCACGTCGCCGGATACGACTGGCTCGACACCGAAGGACGTGCCTTCGGCCTGTTCGTCATGCGGTTCCTGCAGCCGGCAACCGAACCGGAGCTGCCCACCGTGCGCCGCGTCCCACTCGGTGAGCTCGGATGAGCTGGCGCGCCCCGGCACGAAGCCCGGAGGCAGCCGCCATCTATGCGGCCGCCGAACGGGAACGCGCAGAGCATCCCGAGCGATACCTCCTCGATCCGCAAGCCGTGATCGAGAAGGCCTCGCGCCGCTGCGACGAATCGCTGTTCGCCGACGGCTGGCGCAACGGACTGGACGCGTTCTTGAAGTCAGCGCACCAGGATGCGCGGCTCAACGCGATCGGGATACGAATGGCGCGTCAACTGGCCGTCGGCAGACTGACCGCCGGTGCCACCATCGCTCAGTACCGTGCCGATCACCCCGAAGTCGCTGCCGCACAGCTCGTCCCGCCGATCGTCATCATCGGTGGCTGGCGGACGGGAACGACGTTTCTGTTCCGGCTGCTGGGTAGCGACCCACGTTTGCGCGCTCCGCTGCCCGCAGAACTCGTCGCCCCATGGCTGTTCGCCGGCCCACAACCGCCCCCGGACCCGTTCATCACCGCGCCGGCAACCCTGATGCTGCACACACTCAATCCCGATATGGCGTTCGTTCATCCGTCGGGACCCACGCTGCCCGAGGAATGCGTGTTGGGGATGGGGACCGACCTGCGCAACTGGGGTTTCACGTCGATGCTGCGGTTGCCGCAGTACGCAAAGTGGTTGTCCGAGCAGGACTTCGGCGCCAGCTACGCCCGCTATCGGGAAGTCTTGCAGCTGCTGGCGACGCACGACGACCGCCGCTTCGTCCTCAAAGCACCGGCCCACACCGCGGAACTGCGGCATCTGGTCGCCACCTTTCCCGGCGCCGTCGTCGTACAGATCGAACGCGACATCGTGGAGACGCTGACGTCGGGATCCAGCTTGTTCGCCGTGTACCGGTCCACCTACAGCGACGACGTCGATGCAGTCGAGGTCGGCCGACAACAGGTCGAGCAGAGCGAACTGTGGTTGCGTCGGGCGAGCGAGTTCCGCGCGTCGCCCGCAGCGAACGACGTGACCTTCGTCGACCTCGACTACCGCCGATTCACCGCGAATCCTGCTGCCGCACTGGATGTCATCTATCGTGCCGCGGGCATGGAGCCGCCGGGCGCACTCGAGCAATTCGTCGCCGACTACCATTCGTCGCACACCGCCGACAGGGGACGGCACCGCTACACGCCAGCGGAGTTCGGGATCGATGAGGACGAGCTGCGGGAACGGTTCGCCTTTCTGTCCCGAACGGGTGCCCCTAGACCCTCGAGGGAGAAGCGATGACGGACCGGTGCACGACATCTGCGCCCAGAGTCGTGATCATCGGCGCGGGGCTGGCGGGGATCACCGCGCTGCACGTCTTCACCCAACGCGGATTCGACGACGTCACCGTGCTGGAGAAGGGCACCGACGTCGGCGGAGTCTGGCACTGGAACCGTTACCCCGGCCTGACCTGCGACGTACCCTCGCAGATCTACCAATTCGGGTTCGCGCCCAAGCCCGATTGGTCCCATATCTGGGCCGACGGGGACGCCATCCAGCGCTACCACCGCGACGTGGTCGACCGACTCGGGCTCGCCGAGCGGATCCGGCTGAACACCGAAGTCGTTGCCGCGCAATGGGATGAGGACCGTGCCGGCTGGACGTTGTGCACCGACGCCGGCGAGGAGATCGCTGCCGACGTGGTCGTCTGCGCGACGGGCGTGCTGCACCATCCCGCCATCCCCGACATACCCGGACTCGATGAGTTCATTGGCCCGGTCGTGCACACCGCACGGTGGGACGACACCGTCGACACGGTCGGGAAGCAGATCGCGGTGATCGGGACCGGATCCACCGGCGTGCAGATCGTGTCCGCCCTGCAACCGAAGGCGCGCTCCGTCACTCACTACGTCCGCTCTGCGCAATGGATCCTGTGGGCCCCGATGTCGTTGCGGCAGAGCAGCTTTCTCGGGGCCGCGCTACAGCGCTTCCCTACCGCCCACGACTGGATGTATCAGAGGTTGCTGTGGGTTTCGGGCATTCTGGCCGACGTCACCACCCGCCCGTCCTGGCGGCGGCGCGCGGTACAGGGTTATGCCCGCCTGTGTCTGCGTATACAGGTGCGTGACCAAGCACTGCGGGCAAAGCTCACTCCCGACTATCAGCCGCTGTGCAAACGGCAAGTGGTCTCGGGAACCTATTACCGCGCAATCCAATCCGACAACGCCGAGCTGGTGACCGAGCGGATCGCCGAGGTCACCCCGGCCGGTGTCCGCACGGCCGACGGCCGGACCCGGCCTGCCGACGTCATCGTGCTGGCCACCGGATTCCTGGCGCACAACTACATGCGCCCCATGGAGATCACCGGACGCGACGGCCTGACCATCGACAAGGCCTGGGCCGCCGGACCGAGGGCGTACCGGATGACGGCGATCCCGGGATTCCCCAATCTTTTCACCGTCCTGGGCCCCAACTCCCCCACCGGATCCATCTCGCTGCAGTATTCGGCGGAACGGACGGCCAACTACATCGCCCGGTTCTTGGAGATGCTTCGCGACGGCGAGGCCACGTCGATCGAAGTGACCGAGGAAGCCACCGACGAATTCAATGCCGACGTGGCCGAGGCGATGGGACCGACGGTGTGGAACACCGGCTGCAACTCGTGGTATCTGACCGAGAACAACAGCGTCGACCTGTGGCCGTACGACCGCGCGACGCTGACGAGCATGCTCGCCGAACCGGAGTCCGGCCACTTCACGGTCCGCTAGGGCCGGCCCCGGTCAGGTAGTGCGCGAGCACCGGCCGCAACCACTCGGTCAGAGTCGCGTCGTCCATGTCGGCCAGTGCCGGAATCCGCAACACGTAGCGTGCGGTCGCCAAGCCCAGTATCTGCGATCCGACCAGCGCGGCGCGCTCGGCGGCGCGATCGGGAACGGCTGCGGCCAGGGCCGGGGCCACCCGCTCGACGAACACCTCGAGCAACGCGTCCGCGGCAACGGGGTTGGTGGCCGCGGCGCGCAGCAGGGGCAGAAACGGTCCCTCCGAACCCCACACCGAGACGAACATCGGCAGCAGCACGTCGGCGAGGCGCTCGGGCGCGACACCGGACAGATCCGGGAACGTGATGTCGAATCGCGAAGCGGCGGCGAACAATTCGGCCTTGCTTCCGAAGTAGTGCATGACCAGCGCGGGGTCGACACCGGCCGCGGACGCCACCGAACGGATGGTCGTGCGTTCGAAACCGTGGTCACCGAACTGGGACCGCGCGGTGGCCAGGATCGTCGCCCGGGTGGTCTGCCCGTCTCGGGTATCGCGCGTCCTGGAAGCCATGCCAGCAGTGTATTCAACAACTGTTGACATGGCCATCCGCGGGGTCTACGTTGAGATTCAACAGTTGTTGAACTCGCGGCAGGAGGTAGCGGACATGGCCGTCACAGCAATCCAGATCGGGCTCGATCCCGACGTGATCGACTACTCCTCGCCCGACTTCGCCCAGTTCCCGGGCCTGAACAGGGAGGGGCTGCGCGCCGCCAACGACGACAACGTCGCCGCGTTGCGCGCCGCCGGTTACCACGTCGACAACTGCCTGATCGGCTTCGGCGAGCCCGGTGCCGCCAAAGCCCGCCGGTGGCTGGAAGCCGGCCACTACGACGCGGTACTCATCGGAGCCGGCGTACGACTGGTCGCAGCCAACACGTTGCTGTTCGAAGCCATCATCAACGCCGCGCACATCAGCCAACCCGGCTGTCGATTCGTCTTCAATCGCGCGGCCCAGTCCACCCCGGACGACATCCGGCGCTGGTACCCCGAGGCGGTGGCGAAATGACCGCTCATGACGTTGACGTGCTGGTCGTGGGCGCCGGACCCACCGGACTCACCGCCGCCGGTGACCTGGCCTGGGCGGGCCGGTCGGTGATCGTGCTCGACCGCTGGCCGACGGTGAACCCGTCCAGCCGCGCGTTCGCCACCATGGCCCGCACTCTCGAGGTGCTGGACGCCCGCGGCCTGGCCGAGGATCTGCTGGCTCAGGCGCATCGGGCGCCGGGTGTGACGATTTTCGGCGGTGCGCGCATCGACCTGACCCATCTCGACTCGGCCTACCGTTTCGTGATGGTGACGCCGCAGGTCAATGTCGACCAGGCACTACATGACTACGCCGCCGCCCACGGTGCCGACATCCGCCGCGGCGTCGAAGTCACCGAACTCCAGCAAGACGCCGACGGTGTCACCGTCACGACCAAAGACGGAACCCGTTGGCGCGCACGCTATGTCATCGGTGCTGACGGTGCGCACAGCACGGTTCGCACGCTACTGGGCGCGGACTTTCCCGGAAAGACGATCTTGTCGTCGGTGGTGCTGGCCGACATCAAGGTGGCACGCCGACCGGCCGGCGACAGCCTGCGAGTCGGCAGCACCCGGAACACCTTCGCGTTCCTGGCGCCCTACCGCCGCACCGACGCCGCCGGCACCTGGTACCGCACGATGGTCTGGGACCGCAACAACCAGCTACCCGACAGCGAACCGGTACGAGACGCCGAAATCACCGGCATCCTGGCCCAATCGATCGGCGCCGACCTCGACGTGCTCGACATCGAGTGGAAGTCCCGTTTCCATTCTGAGGAAAGGCAAGTCACGCGCTATCGGCACGGCCGCGTCTTCCTGGCAGGCGACGCCGCGCACGTCCACTCCCCGATGGGAGGGCAGGGCATGAACACCGGCATCCAGGACGCGGCGAACCTGGCATGGAAGATCGACGCGGTACTCGACGGCGCCGCCGATGCCGTACTGGACACCTATCACGACGAGCGTCACCCGATCGGCAAGCGAGTCCTGCTGCAATCCGGCCTGCTGGCCCGGGCCGTCACCCTCCATCCGCGGCCGGCACGCGCGCTGCGAAACATGTTGGCGCCCTTGTTGCTACGTCGGCCCCGGGTACGGGACGCGGTAGCCGGCAGTTTCGCCGGGACGGCGCTGCGGTATCCGCGCCGGCGCGGCGAGAGCCCGCTGGTGGGCACCCGGGCCACCCAGATTCCGCTGATGACCGGACGGCGACTGACCGAATTGCAGCGTCTGCTACCGGGTTTCGTGCTCGTCCGCGAACGCGGAGCACACCCCGTCGATGCGTTCGACCTGGTCCAGGCCGAACGGACGGACGACGGCCCGGCGGTGCTGGTGCGTCCCGACGGCTACATCGCCTGGGCGGGAGACTCGACCGATCGACCGGCGTGGTCCGCGGTGCTGCGGCGCTGGACCGAAGCGGCTCTGGTCACCGCCGCCGGTAACCATCTGGCGGGCAACTGATTTCTAATCCGGCCGGCTGGGCGGGAACGGCGCGCGGTCGGCGATCGCGTCGCGGTAAGCCCCCACTCGCCCTGTCACGGTTGCCAAAACCGCAATCGTCTGGCCGTTGCGTCCATAGGCGGCAACGAATTCCCACCCGTCCGGATCGCCTTCGACAACCTCGACTGCGTCGTAATCCGTTGGCACACCCAGCATCTGGACCTTGACGGCATACTGATCGGACCAGAAGTACGGAATCTCGTCATATTCACGTCCGTGTCCGGGCCCCGCGAGCAGCGTTTGAGCCGCCACCACGCCTTGCTGGCCGGCATGGTCCCAGTGTTCGACACGCAGCTGGCGCTCATAGAGCGGATGCCACCACGACGCCACGTCACCAACGGCGACGACGCCCTCACCGCCTTCGGCTGCGCCTGTTGCGTCGCAGACGACGCCGTCGTCGACGCGCAGTCCCGAGCCGTCCAGCCAATCGGTGGCCGGAGTCACCCCCAGCCCGATGATGACAAGGTCGGCCGGCAGCTCCGACCCGTCGGTCAGTCGCACCGACTGGACCTGCCCGTTGCCGATGAACTCGTCGACGCCGACGCCGACGCGCAGGTCGACGCCATGCTGACGGTGCAGGTCGGCCCAACGGGGAGCCAACTCCTTTCCCAGCGCGCCGAGTAAGGGATTATCACCCTGCTCGACGAGGACCACGTCCAACCCGATCGAGCGGCAGGTTGCCGCGACCTCGGCACCGATGAATCCCCCACCGACGATCACTACCCGGGGTCGCGAGGCAAGGCGTTCGCGGATGGCCAGGCAGTCCTCGACCGTGCGGAGCACCAAGACGCCGTCGGGAACCGGTCCCGCCGGCCATTCGCGGGGGACTGCGCCGCTGGCGATCACCAGACCGTCGAACGGCAGCGCGAGTTCGTCGTCACCGTCTCGGACCCGCACGGTCCTCGAGGACATGTCGACGCTCAGCGCCGATGCTCCGCGCAGTACGCGTGCCTCCATATCGAATTGCGGAGCCAGATCGATGCCGGCCCGGTGCACCTGCCCACTGAGGAACTTCTTCGACAACGGCGGACGATGGTACGGCGCGTGCCGTTCGGACCCCACGACGGTGAGTTCGCCGTCGTAGCCCTCCAACCGCAACGTCTCGGCGGCCCGCGTCCCGGCGACCCCGGCGCCGACGACGACCACCCGTTTCAGATCGGTCGGCATCACTTAGTCCCGCACCGTGATCGCCTGAGTCGGACAGGACACTTCAGCGCCCTTCAACTGCTGGCGCAGCGCTGCCTCGGGCTCGTCCTGAAGTACGTGCAGCCCGTCTTCCCGCACGTCGAACACCTCGTGGCAAATGCTCATGCAGACGCCGTTCCCATCGCATGTGTCGAGATCCACCGAGACTCTCATCGCACCGCGACCCTCTCCGCTCCCCCATCGAAACTGTCGAAACGTGCTGCGCCACGCGCGCGTTCGCGCGCCGCCTTGGCCACCGGCGAATAGTTCAGGTAATCGATCGCCATCTGGCTGTCGGCTTCGGCGCCGGGGTGATGGCTGGGCCGCATGTACCGGGCGGGTGAGGTCACCAGCAGTTTCCAGGGTCCGGGCAGCCGGTACTGACGCGCCGCCCGCATCCAGTCGCGCCACCGCCATTTGTCGTCGATGGTCGGGTCGCTGTTCATCAGGTATCTGGCGCCGGCGATCCACCAGCCGATGAACAGCGGGGCGGTCATCAGCATGGAGAAAGCCCGGATGGCGTAGTTCCCGCACACGTGCTGGTAGACGTCGAAGACCAGCGAGCGGTGCTCGACCTCCTCGGCCCCGTGCCAACGCAACAGATCAAGCATCATGGGGTCGGCCTTCGCGTAGTCCAGACCGCGGTTGGTCAGCACCCACTCGCCCAGCATCGCGGTGAAATGTTCCAGCGCGGCCACATCCGCCAGGCGTCGATACAGCCACCAGCGCTTGAGCGCAGGCGGAAAGAACTTGGGCGGATCACCGAGGCTGACCGACAACGTCTTCCCGAGCCGGTCGGTGTACGGCTTGGTGTCGATGCCCTGTTCGGCCAGATGGTCCAGCACGATCTGATGCGCCCAGGCATGCCAGGACTCCTGCTGGATGAAAGGTTTGATCGCCGCTTCCAGTTCCGGATCGTCGACCAGCGACGACGCCTCGAGGACGGCCTTGATGAAATGCCGCTCTCCCTCCGGCAGCAGCAGATGCAACACATTGATCATGTGTGTCGAGAACGGGTCATCCGGCACCCAGTGCAGGGGCGTGTCCGACCAATCGAAGCGCACCATCCGGCGATACTTCGGGTATCCGTCGTGATGAAGTGCGACTTCAGGCATGAATACTCCTCCGCGAATCGAGCCTTCAAGGCGCTGCGGGCCGCACCCCGTTTTAGCTCTGCGAACAACCGTTCACTCAAACATGTACCCACCTGGCGCCATGGCGTAACGCCTCAGCGAAGGACACTTCCCTGGCAATTTGCTGCGAGCGCTCGCGTAATCCCGCCAGCTGATCTGCTTCGGCCGACCGTCAGTGTCGAGCCGCGCACTCCAAAGTTCTTGCATCGCGGCATGATAGGCCGGTGAACACCGAAATCCGTGTGCTCGACACCGAGGAACAGCTCATCGCGGCGTCCAACGTGTTCCGCACGGCGATGGTCGGATTCCCGCCGCTCAGTCTGCAGCCCGGCCAGATCGGCACCCTGCTGGAACCGGGGCGCACTATCGGGGCGTTCGTCGACGGCCGACTGGTCGGCACCGCAGATGCCGTGACCAGCCGGCTGACGCTGCCCGGCGGAGCGATCGTCGGCCATGCCGCCGTCACGCATATCGGGGTGCTGCCGTCGTCTACCCGGCAGGGCATCGCGACCGAGTTGGTGCACCACCAATTACGCGACTTCGCCGCCCGCGGCGAAGTGGTCGCGACGTTGCGGGCGTCGGAGGCGACGATCTACGAGCGCTACGGCTACGGCGTGGCGAGTTCGGTGCAGAGCGTGGAGGTCACGACGGCGCGGGCGACGTTACGTCCCGGCGCCGGCTCGGGAGGTCCGGTTCGGCTCTTGGATGCGGCCGAAGCGTGGGAGCTGCTGCCGCGCATCTATTCCGAGCATCGGCCGTCCCGGCCCGGCAGCCTCGACCGGCCCCAGGTGTGGTGGCAGAGCGTGCGGCTGCGCAACGAATCATCGCCGGGACCTTCGTATTTCGCGGTGCACGGTGAACCGGGTGCCGAGTCGGGCTTCGTGCGCTACCGTCCCATCGACACCGAGAAATGGTTCGTCAGCGATCAGCGCACCATTGTGGTGGAAGACCTCTTCGCACCAAACCCCGACGCCTACCTCGGGTTGCTGCGGTTCCTCTTCGGACTGGATCTCATTGACCGCGTGCTGTTCTGGATGCTGCCCCTCGACGATCCGCTGCCGGTGCTGCTGCGCGATCGGCGGGCCGCGAAGGTCACCGCGGTGTACGACGAGACCTGGCTGCGCATCGTCGACGTCGCAAAGGCCCTGGCGGCCCGCCGCTATGCCGGTGCAGACTCGGTCACCATCGCCGTCGATGACCCACTCTTGCAACAGAATTCGGCTACCTACGCCATCACCGGCGACGGTGCCGAGCCGACCGGGAAGTGTCCGCAACTGCGGGTCGGAATCGCCGGGCTCGGCAGCGTACTGCTGGGCGGAGCCACCTGGGCCGGCCTCGCGGTGGCCGGACTGGTGCAGGCGGAGGATCCTGCCGTGCTGGCGGCGGCCGATCGGTTGTTCGCCGTGCCGCAGGCGCCCTACGCCGGGTTCTACTTCTGACGAGGATCGTCGTTCGGTGCGGGAAGCTGCGGCTTGGTGGTCCTCGCCTGACGGCCCGGTGATGCTTGCCACAGATTTTGCCGGCCACGTCGGTGAGTGAGTACTCTCTCACCTTATGGGAACCGCTGGACGCGACCGGCTACTCGCCGAAGCGCTGAAGCTGTTCGCGGCCAAGGGGTACGCGGCCACGTCGGTGGCCGATATCCAACGGGCGTCGGGTCTGGCACCCGGATCCGGGGCGCTCTACAAGCACTTCGGCTCCAAACGCGAGTTGCTGGAAGCCGCCGTCGCGCACCGCATCGACGGGGTCGTCGCCGCCCGCGAGCAGTACGACGCCGAAGAGCCCGAGGGCGTCGAACACGCCGTGCGCACCGCGGGCCGGCTGATCTGGCACCACATGAAGGAGAGCGAGGATCTGCTGAAGGTCATGCTCCGGGAGCCCGACGAACTCGGCGACCTCGATGACAAGACCTGGCAGGTGATCACCGACAACGCCTACCAGCGATTCGCCGACGAACTCGCCGTGTCCAACCGCAGCGGCCGCACCGACATCCCGGATCCGGAGGCGGCCGCGGCGGTGGCCATCGGATCGCTGTCGTACGCCGCGACGCTGCAGGCGCTGACCGGCCGGCTGCCCGGCAACATCGACGAAGACCGCTACTTCGAGGCGTGGGTGAATCAGACGCTCAGCGTCCTCGCGCAGTACCGAACACCGAAATCGACACCATCAGGAGCACAGCCGTGACTTTCAACATGCAACTCAGCGACGACGTGATCGAGGTGCGCGACTGGGTGCACAAGTTCGCCGCCGACGTGATCCGTCCGGCCGCCGCCGAATGGGACGAGCGCGAGGAAACCCCGTGGCCGGTGATCCAGGAGGCGGCGAAGGTCGGTCTGTACTCCCCGGACTTCTTCGCACAGCAGGCCGCCGAGGAGACCGGACTGGGCATGCTGACCGCGTTCGAGGAGATGTTCTGGGGTGACGCGGGCATCGCGTTGTCCATCATGGGCACCGGGCTGGCCGCAGCGGCGTTGGCGGGCAACGGAACTCCCGAGCAGCTCGGACAATGGCTGCCCGAGATGTTCGGCACCGCCGACGAGCCCAAACTGGGTGCGTTCTGCTCCTCGGAGCCCGACGCCGGTTCCGATGTCGGCGGTATCCGCACCAGGGCGCGCTACGACGAGGCGACCGGCGAGTGGGTGCTCAACGGCACCAAGACCTGGGCCACCAACGGTGGTATCGCCAACGTGCACATCGTGGTGGCCTCGGTCTATCCCGAGCTCGGCACCCGGGGCCAGGCCAGCTTCGTCATCGGGCCCGACACGAAAGGCCTTGCGCAGGGCCAGAAGTTCAAAAAGCACGGCATCCGCGCGTCGCACACCGCCGAGGTGGTGCTCGACAACGTCCGGTTGCCCGAGGACGCGATCCTGGGTGGCCGGGAGAAGTTCGAGGCCCGGATCGCCCGGGTCAAGTCCGGCGCGTCCGCCGGCGGACAGGCGGCGATGAAGACGTTCGAGCGGACCCGGCCCACCGTCGGCGCGATGGCCGTCGGCGTGGCCCGCGCCGCCTACGAGTACGCGCTCGACTACGCCTGCCAGCGTGAGCAATTCGGCCGCAAGATCGGCGAGTTCCAGGCGGTGGCGTTCAAGCTGGCCGACATGAAGAGCCGGATCGACTCTGCCCGGCTGCTGGTATGGCGGGCCGGCTGGATGGCCCGCAACAACCAGAACTTCGAATCCGCCGAGGGCTCGATGGCCAAGCTGGTCGCCAGCGAGACCGCCGTCTACGTCACCGACGAGGCGATCCAGATCCTGGGCGGCAACGGTTACACGCGCGACTACCCGGTGGAGCGGATGCACCGGGATGCCAAGATCTTCACGATCTTCGAGGGCACCAGCGAGATCCAGCGCCTGGTGATCTCTCGCGCGCTGACCGGGTTGGCTATCCGCTAGGCCGCGCCGAGGTTCCGTCGGGCAGCTGCCATGATGGCAGCCATGGCGATTGCGTTGGATTCGGCGGTTGCGGCCGACAGTGACTCGGTGGTGGGCTCGATCGCCGTCCAGGACAGCGTCGCGGTGGCGGGTTCGGTCGCGATTGCGGGCAGTGTCGCGGTGGCCGGGTCGGCGACGACCGCAGGAAGCGTCGCGGTCGCCGGATCGGTTGCGACCGCGGGCAGCGTGGCGGTCGCGGCATCGGCGGCCACTGCCGGCAGCGTCGCTGTGGTCGCAAGCCTGCTGACGGTGGTGTGCGTCGCCGTGCGGGAATGCGTGGCGTGCCTGGCCTGCGTGGCCTGCACCCGCTGCGTTGCCTGCTTCGCGTGCGTGCGCTGCACCGATTGCGTCGGTTGCATCGGCTGCGTTAACTGCTCGGGTTTGCGAAACGTCAAGGGCGCCAGGAATATTCATCTGGTTCCCGCGGCGTGAGTAGGCACGGAAGAGGTTAGCCGGCTTGGCAGCGCGACTCGGGGCCGTCCTGTGGATCCTGGGACCAGTCGGATACCTGCTCCTGGAAGCGATCGCGGCAACCGCCCTCGGATCCGATTACAGCTACGCGCACAACTACATCAGTGACCTCGGCCTGTTCGGTCCTCGGACGCGCCTGATGCATTTCGCGTTCTGCTGGCAAGGCGTGCTGTTCCTGCTCGGAGCGGGTTTGATCATCGGTCGGCCGCCCATGGGCGGCGCCCGTGTCTTGCTCGGCCTGGCCGCCGCGAATGCCGTCGGCAACTGCATAGTCGGCACCGTGCACCGCGGCACGTTGCACGCCGTCGGGGCCGTGCTGGCGATCGTGGGCGGAAACGCCGCCGTCGTGGCCGGTTCGGGCGTGCTCAGTCAGCGCGCCTGGTACCGCAGGGTCTCCAAAGCGATTGCAGCACTGGGTTTTCTATGCTTTGTGGGGTTCGCCAGCGGGTTGCCGGTGCTGCAGTCGATTCCCAAGGGCACATGGGAACGCGGCAGTGTGTACTCGATCCTGTTGTGGCAGTTGCTCACCGCGCTGTGCCTGCTGAGTGATCGGGATCATTGACCGTCCGGTGGCCTCGCCGAGGTGGGACGGAATCCGGATTGCGCGATGGCGACCGCGACACCGTTGCCTATCGGCCCGTTCTGGTCGACGAGGACGGCCGCACCGGTGGCGACCCCGTCGTTGCTGTAGTGCGTCAGTGACGCAAGACCGATATGAGGTCCGTCGGGCAGTCGGCTCAGGGTGAGCGTGTAGTCGACGTTGATGAACTGCAACCCTTTGGTGCCCCAGTTAGCGATCGACGCCGTGATGTCGCCTGCCATTGCGGCACGGGTGAAGGGCGTGAACGGTTCGTCGTCGATCAGAGGCCGGGTCTCCTGTAGCCAGGTGTACTTGGGACCCTGCTGCTGCGTCCATTCCGGATCGGGATTCTGCACCTCGGTGCCCCAACCGTAGGTCCGGATGAACAGTGACTGGACGCCGTCCGGATCGGTTGGTAGCGGCGGCAGTTGCACCGGTGTCGACCACACCTGTCCGTCGGGCTGTTCACCGCGCCGCAAGAACAGCGCGCTGGCGTTCGCGACGATCGCCCCGTCCTGGATCAAGGTGGCTTCGACGGTTCGCAGCCGTCGCCGGTCCTGCTGCACGCGGGTGTGCACCTCGAGCGGTTTCAGCGCGGTCGGCCGGGGCAGGTCGACGGTGAGCCGTGCCGGTTGGAACTGCGGGTCGTCGACCGCGCGTTCTGCCGCCCAGCCGAGCAGGCCGCCGACAACGTGGCCGCTCAGCGAGGGCCCCCAGCCCCCTCGGGCGATAACGGTTGGGACGTAATGGTTTTCGTCACGCACGAAGTACGGCAACGAAGCCGCGTCGGTGGCGTCGGGAAAATCGCCTGGCACATGATTTTTCTACAGCACACCCGGATCGGTTCCGCGGCGGGTCACGTCAACCCCGTCAGACGAGCCGTGCGGCCGCGGTCCGGATCTCGTTGACCCGGGCCGCCGGGATGCCCCAGGGACGCTCGACTCCGACCTGCTCGTCGAGGTCCCACAGCACGCATTGCTCTCCGGGTTGAGCCACCAAGTGCCAGGCGATCACGGTGCGGCGCAGTTGCTCGTCGGCCGAATCGCTCGCCGCGCGGCTCCCCTCCGGCGCAGCACCATCGGGGTGGTGGTGCAGAAACCGGCCGTACGCCTGATCACAGAACGTCGCATACCGGGCGGTACACAGGATCAGACCGTGCCAGGCCTCGTCTACCGCGTGGGACGGCATGCCGATCACCTGTTTGTCCCGCAACGCCGGTGCGCAGCACCGAAGCCATTGGCGCAGCCCGGTCTCGATGAGCGCGCGCGGCTGCCAGGAGCACGTCTTGAAGACGGCCTCCGGCAACTGGAGATCAGCGACCGCACGGCTTGCTCGTTCGTATCGATCCTGTCGTCGATACCGCACCGCATCACTGTAGAGCGGCGCATCGAGATGCCGGCAGATACGCGTGATATCCGGCGTAACCTTGGCGCATGTCGAGCGTCGTACTGGGCATCATCGGCGGGGCCGGTGGCCTGCTGCTCTGGGGCGTCGTCCAAGGTTTGCGCAACTCGCCAGACGCCCGACGCAATGGGGGTCGTGGGATCTGGTCGTCCGGATCGGGTTCGGACGGGTCGGGTGGTTGCGGCGGCGGCGATGCCGGCGGTTGCAGCGGCGGCGACGGCGGAGGGTGCGCCGGCGGGTGTGGTGGCGGCTGCGGCGGTGGCGACTAGGTCTCGCCCAGCGCGGGTCGACGTACGTGGGACGAATTGGCCGCTGCCGCAGATGTTTGTGGTTGATGGACGCGACTCAACGAATTAAGTTGCCCACTAACGCATCTCGAGCTCAGCACGCAACCTGCGCCTGGTGACCACGCCGGAGGTGGGCGCACCGGCACCTCCTATCACCTCGGTGGACAACACCAGGCGCTATTGCGGGATGTCGACCGGTCGGGCTCCGCATCCGCACTTATCCACAGTTGAATGTTTGTGCACAGCTTGGCCTTTGGCTTCGCGTGCTTGTCGGTGCCCCTTCGTAGAATCATGGCATGCCGGCCAGCACGTACGCGGAGATCGAGGAGGTCCTCGTCGCGTATGGTGATGCTTTGGATCGTTTGTGCGAGTTGAGTTTTGATGCGCTGGACAATTCGCGGCGGATGGAGATCATGGACCGCATCGAGCGGGGGATCCGTCGGGCGCGGGTGCCTCAGCACGCGTTGATCAATCAACTCGGTGCCGAAGCCACCGCGCAGGAGCTGGGGGGTTCGTTGCGCGAGGCGTTAGCGAACCGGTTGCGGATCACCAAGGCCGAGGCCGCTCAGCGCATCGCCCACGCCGCCGATCTGGGTCCGCGCCGCGCGCTCACGGGGGAGCCGCTGGAGCCGGTGTTGCCGGCGGTGGCCGCCGCCGAGCGTGAGGGGCTGCTCGGCGGCGAGCAGGTGGGGATCGTGCAGAAGTTCTTCAAGAAGCTGCCCGAGGCGGTGGACGCACCCACCCGTGTTGATGCCGAAGCCAAGCTGGTGTTGGTGGGCACCGGGTTTCGCCCCGATGAGTTGGCCGAATACGCCCAGGTGCTCAAGGACTGCCTCAAACCCGACGGCGACTTCGAACCCGAGGAGGCCGAGCGGGCCCGCAGCAGACGCGGCATCACCATCGGGCGCCAGCAGGCTGATGGGATGTCCAAGCTCAGTGGGCTGATCTCCCCGCAGTTTCGGGCCACCCTGGAGCCGGTGTTGGCCAAACTGGGCGCCCCGGGAATGTGTAACCCCGCAGATGAGCACCCGACGGTCGACGGGCGCGCCCCGCAGGAGGCGGTGCAGCGTGATGCCCGCAGTGCTGAGCAACGCAACCACGACGGGCTGCTGGCCGCGCTGCGCGCGCTGCTGATGTCGAAGAAGTTAGGCCGCCATCACGGGTTGCCGACCTGCATCGTGATCACCACCACCCTGGCCGAACTCGAAGCCGGCGCCGGACACGGGCTGACCGCCGGAGGCACCCTGTTGCCGATGGCCGATGTGATCGCCCAAGCCTCGCATGCCTACCAATATTTGGCGGTGTTCGACAAGGACAAAACCAAAGCCCTCTATCACGGCAAGCGCATCGCTTCGCCCGAGCAGCGGCTGGTGCTGCTGTCTAAAGAGCGGGGTTGCACCTGCCCGGGCTGCACCGTCAAGGGCTACTGGACCCAGGTCCATCATCTGGAGGGCTGGTTCGCCAAGCGCCGCACCCACATCGACGAGCTGACCCTGGCCTGCGGACCGCATAACCGCATGGTCGAACTACGCAAATACACCACCTGCAAGAACGCCCACGGCCAAACCGAACCGTAGGGTCAGAACGCGTCCGTCCGGGACACTAGTGTCCGTACCGCCTACTTCCAGGCGAACAGCGGTTGCTCGAGTTCGTCGACCGGGTCGTGCTTGCCTTCCAAACACCACCATCGAAGTTGCAGCAGCACGGCGCCAGTCGGTGCGTGAATCAAGTCGTTACCCAACGGCATCTGGACCACCGGACGCGGGCTCTCCGGGATCGTGATGAAGCGCGGGGAATCCTCACGCAGTAGCTGATGCAACCCCACTCGGTATACGGCGACCACCTCCGCCGGCGCCGGCCGCAGATCGAGCCGGCCACCGCCCCAGACGACCACCGGGGTGATCACGTATCCCGACCGGGTCGGGTAGTCGTCGAGCAGGCCCAGCACGGCCGAGTCGGGCAGCGTGACGCCGACCTCCTCGTCCAGTTCACGGAGCGCGGCGTCGACGGCGGTTTCCCCCGGGTCCAGCCGACCACCCGGCAGCGCCCACTGCGCGGCATGCGACGAGAGACGAGATGTCCTGCGGCACAGGAGGAAAGCCGCACCGCCGGCTACGTCGACCATGTGTCCGTCAAGACCGCCTGGCATTGGCCGGTCGGCGATCCAGTCGTCCACCGGCGCGGGGTCCACCCTGTCCTCGCCGGCCTCGGAATCGACGAGAACCACCGCTACCGCGGCATGCCGCTTCGCGGGGTCGGTCACCGCACGCCGCTCGTGCTGCGCCAGCCGGCCCCGAATCTGTTCACGCAGCGCGTCGTCGTAGCCGATGGTCACAGCTCGACCATAGGCCGCGCGACGACCAGCACGCACCCCGATGTGACTGGGCCAACATAGTTAGGGCGCTAACTATTGGCGTACTATGGGATGCAAAGCAATTCCGAAACTCAGGAGCGATGATGGCTTCCGTGCGCCCGAACCTCTGGCAGTACCTCACGTACTCGTACGGACGGCGTCTGCCCGACTCGATGCGCGAGTGGGTTGCCAACGACCTCGCCGGCCCGGGCGCCATCCGCCGGCACATGATCCGGGTTTCGATACCGCCCCTATTCGTCCTTGCGCCGTTGTGGCTGCTGCCGGCGTCGTTGTACGTGCACCTGGAGATGACGGCGCCGATCTACATCTGGAGCCTGCTGATCGCGTTCGCACTGAACAAGGTGTGGCGACGACACCGCCTGGCGCAGCACGGTCTGGATCCCAATCTCGTCGACGTACTCAAGCGCCAACGCGACGCGCACATCCACGAGGACTACGCACGCCGCTTCGGGCCCCGCCCGGAATCAGCAGAGTGGCAGGCGAACAGTAGCCCGTTCTAGTGCGAGGAGCCGCGGAGATGCGCCGACAAACGGCCACGGCAATTGCCCCGGACATCGACCCCTTGTCGTTGGAGCGTCAGGTCTGCTTCGCGCTGGCCGTGACCAACCGCGCGGTGCTGGCGGTGTACCGTCCGTTGCTCGAGCCACTCGGACTGACCCATCCGCAATACCTGGTGATGCTGGCCCTGTGGGACAACGCCAAATCCGGCGGAGCGCCACTTTCGGTCAAAGACGTTGCCGCGCTGCTGCAAATGGATCCGGCCACCCTGTCACCGATGCTCAAACGGCTGCAGGCGCAGGGTCTGATCACCCGTACCCGCAGCGCCGCCGACGAACGGACCACCCACATCGAGTTGACCCCGCAGGGGCGCAAGCTGCGTCGCCAGGCGCTGAAGGTTCCGCCGGCGGTGGTCGAACGGCTCGGTGTCGATCTTGCCGAACTCGAGCAGCTGCGTGAGGCGCTGACCAAGGTCAACGCCGCGGCCCTGGGGGTCGGCGCGCTCGACCTGTAGGGCGCATCCGGCGGCCGACCACGGGAAATACCGTAAGCCGTACAGTACGATCTTTCGGATGGCTGGCCATCTCGTCCACAAACCCACGTTCTGCCGGATCTGCGAGCCGTTGTGCGGCATGGTGGCCACCGTCGAGGACGGCAAGCTGGTGGCGTTGCGTCCCGACAAAGACCATCCGCTGTCCGCCGGATTCGCCTGCCAGAAGGGTATTGCGTTCGCCGAGGTCGTCAACGATCCCGATCGGGTGCAGACACCGTTGCGCCGCACCGAGACCGGGTTCGAGCCGGTGTCGTGGGACGACGCGCTCGACGACATCGCCACCCGCGTCGCGGCGATCCACCGCACGCACGGCTCCGGCGCATTCGGCTGGTATTTGGGCAATCCGGCGGCGTTCAGCTACTCGCACCTGTTCGCCGCAATGTCGTTCATCAAGGGCATCGGCCGGCACAGCCACTTCTTCACGTCGTCGTCGCAGGACACCAGCAGTCGGCTCATCGCCAGTCAACTGCTTTACGGATCGCCGATGTCGGTGCCGATCCCGGACCTGTCGCGTACCGACCTGCTGGTCATGATGGGAGCCAATCCCGTTGTCTCGCACGGTAGTTTCCTGACCGCCCCACGCATCAAAGACCGCATGCACGACATCGTCAAGCGCGGCGGCCGCGTGATCGTGGTCGACCCGCGCCGCTCGGAGACAGCCGCCCAGTTCGAATGGCTGGGCATCGTGCCGGACACCGACGCGTACCTGCTGCTCTCGCTGTTGGAAGTGATGTTCAGCGAGTCACTCGTCGATCGCGCTGCGGTGGCGGACTGCGCCGACGACGTGGCATGGCTGGAACAGCAGTGCGCGCCGTTCACTCCGGAGCGCACCGAACGGCACACCGGGATCGCGCCGGCGACGGTGCGCACGCTGGCCAGGACGCTGGCGTCCACGCCGCGGGCCGCGGTGTACGGGCGCCTCGGCACCTGCGTGGGCAGACAGGGCACCCTGACCACCTATCTGATCGATGCGGTGAACCTGGTCGCGGGCAACCTCGACCGTCCGGGTGGCAGCGTCTTCAGCACGCTCGGGATGCCGGGACAGAAGTGGACGCTGAAGTTGGCGGGCTGGTCGCTGCGCCGCACCTACCGCCGCAAACGCACCCGCGTCGGGGGTTTCGGCGCGGCCATCGGGGCGGAGCCCGCCGCGCTGATGGCGAAGGAGATCACCACGCCCGGCAATCGGCAGATCAAGGCGCTGTTCGTCGGGGCCGGCAACCCGGTGCTGTCGGTCCCCAATGGCGACGAATTGGAGCGCGCCGTTGCCGGTTTGGACCTGATGGTCGGGCTCGACCTGTATGTCAACGAGACGACGGCGCACTGCGACTACGTGCTGCCCGTCACCACGATGTACGAGCGCGACGACTTCGCCGTGACTTTTCAGACGTTCCAGGCCACGCCATTCCGTCAGGTCACCGAGGCGGTCGTGGAGCCGGTGGGCCAGGCGCGCACCGAGTGGGACATCATCACCGATCTGATCGCCCGAATGGCCACCCGCACACCCGTGTTCGCAGCGCTGTCCGGGTTGCGGCGCGTGCTCGCCGCGACGGGCAGAAGTATGCAGCCCAGGCCGGTGGTCGACCTGATGATCCGGATGTCCGAAGGGGGCGACCGATTCGGTATCCGGCGCGGCGGGTTGACCTTCCGCCGGCTGTCCGGCCGTCATCCGCACGGGGTCGTCGTCGCACCGCACCTCCGAACCGGTCTGCTGAGCGAGGTGGTTGCATACTTCGACGGACGAATCAAGCTGCGGCACAACGCGATCGCGCAGGAGATCACTGCGCTGTCGAATCGGGTTGCCCCGGTGGAGTACCCGTTGCGGATGATCGGCATGCGCGAATCGCGTTCGGAGAACTCATGGCTGCACAATTCTCCACTGTTGATGCGCGGCAACCGTTCTCACACCGCGTTGATGCACGCCGACGACGCCGCGCAGCGCGACGTCGTCGACGGGGACACGGTCACGGTGCGCTCGCCGTACGGGCAGATCACCATCGCGGTGGCGTTGAGCACCGATCTTGTCCGCGGAACCGTCGCCATTCCCCACGGGTGGGGCCACAAGGGCACCGGCAGATGGCAATTGGCCAACCGGGCCGGCGGTGCGAACGTGAATCAGCTGACGTCCAGCGCCCCCGAGGACCTGGAGGCGCTGGCCGGCATGTCCTGGCTGACCGGGGTGCCGGTCGAGGTGGACGGGGCCGGCTTCGCCAACGGATCTCGGTAGCAGCGGCTCAGCCGGCGGGCGCCGAAACCGCCTCTCCCGTCCCGGAGAAACCCGCCGCGTCGCGCAACTCGGCAAAGGCGGCGACGAACGCGTCGGTCACCTCGTGGGTGTCGTCCAGCGTCGTGTCGTCGCTCAGAACCGCGACGCTGAGTTGGTCGACATAACTCCAGACGGTGATGTTCAGCGCGGCGCCCGCGGCCAGCGGTCCCACCGAATAGAACTCGGTCACCACGGCACCGGCGACGTGGCCCCGTTCGCGGGGGCCGGGGACGTTGGAGACGATCAGGTTGAACAGTTGGTTGGGCGCCTCCCGCCGCGACATCCACCCGAACGTCGCGCGGGTGAGTGTCGGCGGCACGAACTCCAGCCACCGACCGACCAGGGTCGGGCCGAGCAGTTGGTGATCCTCCTTCGCGATGCGCGTCGAGGTCCGGATCAGCCGCAACCGCTCCATCGGGTCCTCGACCTGCACCGGCAGCGACACCAGCATCGTCGCCAACGCGTTGCCGGTGATCCGGTCCGGCGAGGTGTCGGTGGCCGTGGGAATCGAGGCGACCAGCGGCCGCTGAGCGGATTCGCCGTGGTTCAGCAGCACCCGCCGCATCGCACCTGCCGTGACGGTCAGCACCAGATCGTTGATGGTCACTTCGAGCTTCTTGCTGACCGCCTTGACGTCGGCCAACGGCAGCGCGGCGCTGGCGAAAGTCCGTCCCGGCGAGAGCTTGTGGTTGAGGAAGCTGGGTGCCGGATCGAACCGGTCGGCCAGTTCCGGCTCCCGCAGACGCTGACGCGCCCGGCGCTGCAATCGGTAGGCGCCGATCACGCCGTCGCGGACCGCCGACGGCAACGTCCGGATCCGGCTCGCGTGGTCGCGGGCCGCGAACCGCGCGACATCCCCGGTGGTCGGGTGCGGCACCCCCGGTTGCGCCCGTCGCGCCGGGTCGGCGCCGGGGTCCTCCATCGTCCGGGCCATCAGATTGGCCGAGGCGACACCGTCGGCCAGCACGTGATGGACCTTGCCGATCACCGCGACGCGACGGTCGGCCAGACCTTCGGCGTAATAGAACTGCCACAGCGGGCGGCTGCGGTCCAGCGGTGAACTGGCGATCGCGCCGATCACCGCGTCGAGTTCGCGGCGGCCGCCCGGGGCGGGCACCTGCACGTGTTGCAGGTGATAGTCCAGGTCCAGTGGGGCGTCTTCGTGCCAGATCGGGCGATGGAACCGCAACGGCGCCGCCACCATCTGGTAGCGCATCGGCTCGAGCACCGGCAGTCGGTCCCGGAACACCTCGCGGAACGCCTCGAACGTCGCCTTGCCCTGGAACTCGGAGGTGTCGACGACCGCCACCTTCAGCGTGTGCTGGTGGACGTTCGGCGTCTCGCTGGCCAGCATGAACACGTCCCAACCACTGAGTCGCTTCACCGCCGCTCCTCTCAGCGAACGCGTCGGGCTACGGGACTGCCCGCCTGCCATCGTGGCACGCGGGCAACCGGCGGTGTACCGATTCGACCGCTTGGCTGACCCCGGCGACGAATGCCGTCGGCGCGAAGGTGCACCCGGCGTGCCCGGCGTCGATCTCGATCGCTTCCGCGTCCGGGATCTGGTCGGCCAGCCACTGCTGCCGACGGACGCCGAAGGCACGATCCTTCATGGTCACGACCACCGCGGTCGGCACGTCGATGTCGGCCACCCAGGACGTCGAGTCGAACCGGACCACTTCGGCGACGGCGCGGGTGATGCCGCCCGGCGACGTGGCGCGGAACTGACCCAGCACCCACTGGTGGTCCGGCAGCAGACCGCGGCTCACCGCTGCGGCGGGCTCGCAGCGCCGCGGCGCCGGGGTGAGTGACTCGATGAGGGCTGCGAACAGGCCGGTGGCCACCCGTTCGTAGGCGGCGCGACTGACCGCGGCCGCGGCGGCGCACAGCACCAGCCCGTCGACCCGCTCGCGGTGGCGCCGCCAGACCAGTTGGGCCACCAGGGATCCCATCGAGTACCCGACCGGCACGAAGGAGTCGATCTCCAGGACGTCGGCCAGCGCGGCGACGTCGTCGGCGCAGTCTTCCAGCAGCATCCGTGGCGGCGAGATCCCTTGTCCGTGGCAGCGCTGGTCGAATACCACCACGCGACCGAATTCGCGGATCACGTCCAGCGCGGGATACCACGTCATCATCCCGGTGCAGGCGAGCGAGTGCAGCAGCACGAAGGTCGGGCCGTCGGAGGGACCCGAATCGAAGACATACGTGCTGCCCCGGCCAGGGAGGTCCACGACCGCGCCGGCCGGGAGCTGACCGACGGGAGCCACCGCGGGCACCTTCGGAAACCGCATCATGGGGGACTCCACCGCAAGCTGTCGATGGGTAATTAGAACACGTTTCAGTTTCCGCCCGGCGCGGTGGCCGGTCAGCGGCGGTTGTGATCGCTACCCGATCGATACCTCGAGTGCCTCGTCCATCGGATAGGCGTCGATCAGCTGCGCCACCACGTAGTCGGTCAGAGTGCCGCGTTCCCCGTCGGCCACTTCGAACAGCAGGTCGTCGCCGAGCGGCGCCAGCATGCGTGACTTCAACCCGGCCGCCGTTATCAGCTGGTCGACGTTGATCATCGCCAGCTTGACCAAGTCGGCGACGCTGCCCTCGACGGACATCTGCACGGCGTCGCGCTCGGCGGCCAGCCGCAACCGGTGGACGCTGCTGGACAGGTCGGGCAGATACCGCCGGCGGCCCAGCAGTGTGGACGCGTACCCCGTCCGGCGCGCGTCCTCGACGAGTTCGCGGTGACCAGCCCCGGCGGTCATGTGGTCGATGATCCGCCTCTCGATGTCGCGGTAGCCCACCGTCATCAGCTGGTAGCCGTCCGCCGCGACCAGCGCGGCGCGCAGCTCGAGTCCCAGAGCCGGCCGCGACCACGCCAGCCGACCAGTCACGGCGCCGGTCGGGACCAGGATGGGATGGATGCGCCCGTCCGGGCCAATCGATTGCGGCAATTCATCACCGGCCACCCTTGCCTGATCCACCGCAATGCCCGTGGTCTCCAGCCGTGCCAGCACCCCGGCGGCCGGCAGCTCCACCCGTCCCAGCAGGGATGAGGCGTCGATTCGCGCCAATTCTTCGTCGAGCACATCGGCCAGGTCCAGGACTGCGCAGGTCCGCAGGATCAGCGCCTGCATTGCCGGCTCGCTGGCCGAAAAGTGTTGTTCTGCAACGGCTTCGGCGGGCAACGCGCAACGCATATGACGCACCAGGAGGTCGTTGAGCGACCACCGCCGCTGCTCGGGCCGCAACAAGTGCGCCGCCAGCAGCGTGTCGGAGGTGACCCCGCGCAGCGTCCAGCCGCGACCCGCCAGCGCATGCATGGTCGCCTTCACGTCGTGCACCGCCTTGGGTGGGCCCGGATCGGCCAGCCACGACGCCAATGCTGCTTCGTCGTCGGCGATCAGCGCCGCGATGTCGATAGAGCGGCCGTCGCCGTCTGCGGCAACAATCGCCAGCGCCTGGTCGCCGACGACGGCGAGGCCGAACCGATTGCCCAGACTGTGCTCGGCCAACCACGCGGCGAGCTCACCGGCGCGCAACGCCCGCCCGCGTACGTCGAAACCACCCGGCACGGTGAACAATTTTGGTGGCTGACCCGGCGCGGTCGCGACCCGGGTGTGTACGCGTGAACGCGGCGAACCTGAGCCGCTGCAGTACGGTTTGGGATCCCCAACCGTCGGCCCTAGCTACAGCAACCGCGATCGCCACCGCCCGCGTCGGCTCCCCGGTGATCGTCCGTGATGTCAGGCCCAGCGCATCGGCGTCACAGCGCTGGTCGCCCGCGCCGCCAACTGCTCGTACTGGTGCACCAGCACGCTCTTGCCCTGCACCGTGATCCAGCCGTAGTCGCCGAATTCCAGCAGCACCTTGTTCGCCGTCTCGCGGGAGGTGCCGGCCAGCTGGGCGATCTCTTCCTGCGACAGTCCGTGGTCCAGCCGCCAGGAGGTACCCACTCGCACCCCGAATCGCTTGGTGAGCAGCACCAGTTGTTGGGCGACCCGTCCGGGCACGTCGTTGAAGACGAGATCCGAAACGGTGTTGTTGGTACGGCGGATCCGGCGGGCCAACAGCCGCAGCAGCTGGTCGGCGACCTCCGGGCGCCCGTCGAGCCAGGCACGCATCGTGTCGCCCTCCATCACCGCCGCGCGGACCCGGGTCAGCGCCACAGCGGTGGAGGAACGCGGTGCGGGATCGAAGACCGAGAGTTCGCCCAGCATGTCGGACGGGCCGAGCAAGGTGATCAGCGTCTGCCGGCCGTCGCGGCCCTTGCAGCCGATCTTCACCTTGCCCTCGGCGATGATGTAGAGGCAGTCGCCGGCCTGACCTTCGACGAAGATCGTCTGCCGACGGGCGAACGTCACCATCGGTAGCGACTTCGCGAGCTCACTGAGCACACCCCGGTCCACGCCGTGGAACAACCCGGCCCGCGCCACATTGTCGTCCAGGTCGTCCACCAGACCCTGCCTCTCGTGTAGTGCGCAATGATCATACAGCACGACTAGACGACTTGTCTGACTTGTCTAGTCGCGGCCGCTTGCCAGGTCCCTGCGCGGCTCTGGTGTCGTTCCAAACCCCATCGGGGACTGCAGCCGTGCGGGCGGCAGGTGCTCCGTAGGCTGCATGAGGAGACGATGGAGGTTGCTGTGGCAGGTTCGAAGGCTGGCCAGATCCCGTTGGTGGACTATCTGGTGCTCGACGACGGCGAGCCGCACCTCGTCGCGCAGGAATGCACCACCTGCGGCGCCCGGTTCTTCGACCGACGCAACGCCTGCGCCGCGTGCTTCGCCACCGAGTTCACCACGGTTCCCGTCGCGACCGAGGGCACGGTGCGCACCTTCACGATCGTCACGTTCGCTGCGCCCGGGATCCCCACCCCGTTCGTGGCCTCGGTGGTGGACTGTGACGGCACCCAGGTCCGCGCCAATCTCATCAACGTCGAGCCCGACCCCGAGCATGTCCGCGACGGGATGAAAGTGCGGCTGGCCACGTATCCGCTGGGCACCGACTCCGAAGGCACCGAGGCGATCGGGTTCGGGTTCGAACCCGCGACCTGAGACGCCGCTCAATCCAACGCAAGGAGCAACGACATGGGCGCCAGCGACGAGATCTGGATCCTTGGCATCAAGATGACCAAGTTCGGCAAGCACCCGGACTCCGACACCGTCGACTTGGCCGCCGAGGCCGCGACCGGCGCGCTTGCCGACGCGGGTCTGACGATGGCCGACATCGGCGTGCTCGCCGCCGGGAATCTGATGGCGGCCAACGCCGGAATCGGGCAGCAACTACAGAAGCAGATCGGTCAGACCGGCATCCCGGTCTACAACGTGGCCAACGCGTGCGCGACCGGCGCCACCGCGTTGCGGACCGCGATCATGGCCGTGAAGGCGGGCGAGGTCAAGTACGGAATGGCCGTCGGCGTGGAGAAACTGTCCGGTGCCGGATTGCTGGGCGGGGGCGGCAAGAAGACGAGCGACGCCGACGTCTGGGCGCCCAAGGGCCGCTACGGCGCGGTCGCGCCGGTCGACGGGCGGATCGGCACCGAGGCCATGCCCGGCGTCTTCGCCCAGATCGGCACCGAGTACGGCCACAAGTACGGCGGGACGAGCTTCGAGTTGTTCGCCAGGATCAGCGAGAAGAACCACGCGCACTCAACGCTGAACCCGTTGGCCGCCTACCAGAAGCGGTTCACCCTCGACCAGATCATGAACGACGTGATGATCGCCTACCCGAACACGCGGGCGATGTGCTCGGCCAACTGTGACGGCGCCGCCGCCGCGATCGTGTGCAACGGCAAGACGCTGAAGTCGCTGTCGCTGGAACAGCGTCGCCGCGCGGTGAAGGTGTCGGCGTCGGTGCTGACCACCGACCCCTTCGAAGACGGCTGCCAGGTGCTGCCGAATGTCAACACGCTGACCCGCAACGCCGCGATGACCGCCTATGACCAGGCCGGCATCGGGCCGGCCGACCTCGACCTGGTCGAGCTGCACGACTGCTTCGCGACCGCCGAGCTGGTGCATTACGACAACCTCATGCTGTGTGAAGAGGGCGGCGCCGCCGACTTTTTCAACACCGGCGCCACGTGGCGCGACGGTTCGACGCCGGTGAACGTCTCCGGCGGGCTGCAGTCCAAGGGCCATCCCATCGCGGCCACCGGCATCGCCAACATCTGGGAGGTCTGCCACCATCTGCGCGGCGAGGCCGGGGACCGTCAGATCGAGAACGCCAAGGTCGGGTTGGCCCACGTGATCGGACTGGGTTCGGCGTGCGGGGTGCACGTGTTGGAGAAGTCGGCCGTTTAACCCCGGCTCGGGTGTGACCGGCGCTGCCCGGACTTCGTGCGTAATCTCGAAAAGAGCCCCGACGACGAAAGATTCACACACTATGCAGGCAACGGTGACCCCTGAAGCCGAGAACGCCATCACCGAGATCGCGCAGCGCCACGGCCTGTCCCGCGAAGCGGTGCTGGCGATGCTGTTCGCCATTCACACCGGCGGGGGCACGATGGCACAGTTCTCCATCCCCGAACTCGGCGGTTCCGGGCAGTGGATGCGGGGCGGGATGACGATGGTCGGCAACATGTTCGACAACGCACTCAAGGCACGCGTCGACGCGCTGTGCAACGAGCTGACCCAGCTGATGGCCACCACCCCCGTCTTCCGCAACGCGAGCAACGCGACCAGCGGATCCCAGCCCCACTCCCAATCGCAATTCCAAGGCGCCGGACCGTCCGCCGGCTTCACCTCCGCCAACTGGTGGCCCGCGGACCTCGGCGTGCCGAGCGCAACCGGCGGACAGAACGACGCGCGCTACGCGGTGTTCCCGAACACCCGCCGGCTGGCGATCCAGATCAACGGCGTCACAAAGGTTTTCGACACCGGCGAACACCAGATCAGCGGTGTGCAGCAACAGCAGGGCGGCGGCTACGGTTCGGTGTACTTCACCAGCCAGATCGGCACCTTCGACGTATCCAGCCTTCGTGAGCTCGGTGCGCATCAGGTGGCGGAGACCCCGGCCGCCGCGCCCGCCCCGCACTCCCAGCCGGTGTCCGCGCCGCCGGCGGGGGCGCCTGACGATTCCGCGGGCATCGTGGCGGCCATCGAGTCGCTGGCCGGGCTGCATCAGCGCGGCATCCTCTCCGACGAGGAGTTCGCCGCGAAGAAGGCGGAGTTGCTCGCCCGACTCTGAGGTGGGGCGTGGCGCGCCATCACGGCTCGTGGGAATAGCGCTACCGCGACACTGCGTTTGAAACCCGCATGAAGAAATTCTCGGATGCCGAACGTCAGCAGTTCCTCGCCGACAAGCACGTCGCCGTGCTGTCCGTCGACGCCGCCGATGGCCGGCCGCCGGCCAGCGCCCCGATCTGGTACGACTACACGCCGGGCGGGAACATCCGGATCACCACCGGCCCGGCGACCCGCAAAGCCAGGCTCATCGAGCGGGCCGGTGCGGTGACACTGGTCGTGCAGCGGGAGGAACCGCCGTACCAGTACGTGGTGGTGGAGGGCTCCGTCGTCGAGACCACCGCACCCGCCCCGGCGGACGTGCAGGAAGAGATCGCCGTCCGCTACCTCGGCGACGAAGCCGGACGCGCCTTCGCCCGGCAACTCGACGGCCAGGACACCGTGCTGCTCACCATCCGGCCCGAGCGCTGGCTCACCGCGGATTTCTCCGACGAGCTCTGAAACGCGGATTTACCTCGCGCGCAATACGGTTCGTTGACAAGCGGGGTGTGAGACGACGGCGGCCGGGTATACCTGCCGCGTGTTCGCATCCGCGCTGTTGAGCGCCGACAATGGCCGGTGACGGTGGGCGCCGGACCCATCCCCGATGACCTGCGCCGGGTGGCCGCTGCACACGGGGTGGCAACCAGCTATCGAAACGAGCGCCGTGAACCGGTCGAAGTAGACCCCGATGTCGTGATCCGGGTGCTGGGACTGCTCGACGTCGAGGCCGGCACCGAAACCGACCGGCGACGTGAGCTGACCCGGCTCGCCGAACTCGACAAGGCCGGCACACTGGCACCGACGGTCGCGGTGCGTCTGACCGGGCGACCGCATCCGATGCCCGGCGCGGCCCTGCTGGAGGCCGAAGACGGCAGCCGCAGCGAGGTGCGCGACGAGTTACCGGCCGAGCTGCAGCCCGGCTGGTACCGGCTGCACACTCTCGACGGCCAGCAGGCCACGCTGGTGGCGGCGCCCCCCGGAGTGCCTCCGACGCCGGACACGTGGGGCTGGATGCTGCAGCTCTACGCGCTGCGCTCGGCTCGTTCGTGGGGGATCGGTGACCTGGGTGACCTGCGGGATTTCGTGGAGTGGACCGCGACTGAGCACGGGGCCGGCGCGGTGCTGCTCAACCCGCTGCACGCGCCCGGCCCGACGCATCCGGTGCAGCCCTCCCCGTACACCCCGTCGAGTCGCCGGTTCGCAAACCCGTTGGCGCTGCGCATCGAAGACCTCGATGCGTACCGGCGCGCCGATCCGGACACCCGGAGCGAGGTGGATGCGCTTCGGGTATCGGCGAGCACTCCGCGCATCGACCACGATTTGGTCTGGGCGGCCAAACGGGCTGCGCTGGAGTTGTTGTGGCGCTCGGAGGGCAGGCCCGGTCCGGGAGAGGGCGCAGCGTCGGGACTGACCGACTGGGCCACCTATTGCGCGCTGGCCGAGCGGCACGGCGGCCGATGGACCCGGTGGCCAGAACCGTTGCGCGACGTCGCGAGCGCGGCGGTCGGGGCGGCGCGCCGAGAGCTGGCGCCCAGGGTCGCGTTCCACGCGTGGGTGCAACAGCGCTGCGCCGAGCAGCTGACCGCGGTGCGCCGGGCAGCCCGCGACGCCGGCATGACGCTGGGCGTGCTGCACGATCTCGCGGTTGGAGTCGACCCCGAAGGCGCCGACGCTTGGGCGCTGGCCGACGTACTCGCGACGGGGGTGAGCGTGGGGGCGCCGCCGGACAATTTCACTCCGCGCGGCCAGGACTGGGGCCTGCCGCCGTGGCGGCCCGACCGTCTCGCCGCCACCGGCTACGCGGCGATGCGGGAGATGGTGCGGGCTGTCCTCGCCCACGCCGACGGGCTGCGGATAGACCATGTTGCCGGCCTGTGGCGGCTGTGGTGGATCCCGCCGGGCGACGGCCCGGACCGTGGGACCTATGTGCACTACGACGCCGACGTGATGCTGGCCGTCCTGGCCCTGGAAGCGCACCGCGCCGGGGCCACCGTGGTGGGCGAGGACCTGGGCACCGTCGAACCGGAAGTCACCGAAGCCCTTGCGGCTAACGGGATGTTGGGCTGTGCGGTGTCCTGGTTCACCCGGGACCAGTCCGCCCCGGACGAGCCGCTGCTGCCGGCGGCGCGCTGGCCCGCGCGGGCTGCCGCCACCCTCTCCACGCACGACTTACCCACGGCGGCAGGGTTTCTCAGCGGCGAACACGTGCGGGCGCGCGCCGAACTCGGCTTGCTCGACGATGTACCGGCCGAACGGTCCGGCGCGGAGAAGGAACGGACGGAATGGCTGGCGCTGCTGCGCTCCGAAGGGCTGCTCGACGAGACGACCGAGCCCGACGACAACGCGATAATCGTTGCGATGCATCGTTTTCTGGCAGCAACTCCGAGCCGGCTGAAGTTGATTTCGCCGTACGACGTATTGGGCGAGACGCGTCAACCGAATCTGCCGGGCACGGTGGACGAGTATCCGAACTGGCGGTTGCCGCTGCCGCAGACTCTGGAACAACTGCGTGACGACGACAGGGTGGCCGAGACGATCGCCGTCTTCCGCGCGGCCGCCGGCGGTTGATGCTCACGCGTGACGCAGCGCCGACAACTCATCGGCGCGGCGGCAACACGGGAGTCACCAACTCACCGCTGGCCAGGTAACTGTCCAGGTTGCGGATTGCCAGCAGCGCCATCGCTTTGCGGGTGCGTGCCGTGGCACTGCCGATGTGCGGGAACAGCACCACGTTGTCCAGGTCGAACAGTTCGGCCGGGACGTTCGGTTCGTCGGCGAAGACGTCCAGCCCGGCGCCGCCCAGGCCGCCGGCGGTGAGCAGCGCGACCAACGCATCCTCGTCGACGACGCTGCCGCGGGCGATGTTGACCAGGTAGCCGTCGGGGCCCAGCGCTTCGAGCACGCGCCGGTCCACCAGGTTGCGGGTGTCGTGACCGCCCGTCGTGGCCACGACCAGCACGTCGACCGACTCGGCCAGTTGCACCGGCGATTCGGTGTAGCGATACGGCGAGCCGTCGACTCGACGACGATTGTGGTAGGCGATGGTGCAACCGAATCCCTGCAGCCGGGATGCGATCGCCGAGCCGATCCGGCCCAGGCCCAGGATCCCGATCCGCAGCCCGCTGACGTCCGTGGTGTAGCGGAACGGGCCTTCGTCGGTCCACCGGCCGGCCCGCACATAGCGGTCGGCGGCGCCGAATCGGCGCACCGACATCAGGATCAAGCCCAACGCCGTGTCGGCGACGGTGTCGGAAAGCACGTCCGGGGTGTTGCTCACCCCGATGCCGAGCCGCTCGGCCGCCGCCAGATCGATCGAGTCGACCCCGGCGCCGTTGTTGACGATGACCTCCAGACCGGGCAGCGCGGCCATGGTTTCGGCGTCCACACCGGGCGGTCCCGAGGTCACCACGATGCGGACCTCGGCCGCGCGCTGCGTCAGGTACTGGGCACGGCCCGGTCCGTCGGGTAGCTTCGGCAACTCGTAACGTGCGGCCAGCTCCGCTGCGAAGGTCCGCTCCAACTCACCGATTTGCAGGACATCGTTCAGCTTTCGCGCCGTCACGCGTCCATCATCACTCAACGCGGCGCGCTGCCCACCGTCTCCTCGACGGGGCGGACGAATTCGGTGCCCAGCGTGATGGTCTTCTCGGCCTTCGGGTACCACCCTTGCGGGGCGTACTGGCTGGTGTGCAGGTAACACTGGACGCGCACCTCGCGGCTTCCCGGGATGAACGTCAACAACCTGCTGATCGGTAGCGTGGTGATCGGCATGTGGTAGCGGCTGAGCGATGCGGCGTTGAGAAACCAAGTGCCCCACCGTTGTTCGATGTGGGTTTTGCCGCCGAAATTGTCGTCGGGGTGGGTGTGGGTGTGGCCGGCTATCCACAACGCCACCCGGCCCGGGTGTTGGGCCAGAAACTGTTCGAACGCACCGGAGTCCGGTTGGCTGTCGACCCAGTAGAGGTAGGACGCGCCCTGCGGAGTGCCCTGCTCGAATGGTCGATGGTAGTGCTCGCACCATCGGCCGTCCGCGTCCTTGCGCACGCCCTCCCACTCGCCGGAAGCCACCGTGGTGTCCTTCAGCACATAGTGGTGCACGGTGACGATGATCGCGTCCGGGTTGCTCAGCACCATGCGTTTCCACCAGCGGAAGGTCTCACCGGTGACGACCCCGCCGGGATTGCCGCCCAGGGTGCCGCGCCCGACCACCTGGGTGGGTTCGTTGCGGTCGCTGAGCATCAAGAACAGCAGGTTGCCGACGCGGAAGGAGTAGTGGTGCCATGTCCCGCGCACCGGGTAGCGCCGGGCCGACGGGTCGACACCGGAATAGGCCGTGTGCTGTCCCAGCGGGTCGACCCATTTCTGCCACCACCAGGCTTCGGGTTCGTCGAGCCCACTACGGTCGTGGTTGCCGCACACACTGAAGACGTCTTCGCGGCGGTGTCGACGCAGAAACCCGAACTGCCGCCGCAGTTCTCGGCCTTCGGCGTCGTCGGGCAGGTGGTGATGCGCCCCGGACATGTCACCGGCGTCGATTGCGATGTCCCAGTCGAACGGTGGCCCACCTTCGTTGCCGCCGTGCTCCGACTGCGAGATCGCCTCGGCCAGGCTGTCTCTACCGTGCTCCTTGTCGGTTCCGACATGCGCGTCGCCGAACGCCCAAATCCTGAACGGCTCAGCCATACTCGGCCTCCAGCAGTCCCCAGCGGCGGCGGATGCGCCGGTCGGCGGCGGCGAACGCGGCATCCATCACGATGCCGATCAGCAGAATGACGATCATGATGGCGATCGCCGACGGCATGTCGGTCATGTTCTGCGCATTCTCCAGGAGCACCCCGATCGAGGCGGTGTTGTTCACCAAGACCACCAGTTCGCCGGCCATCAGGCTGCGCCAGGCGAAGGCCCAGCCCTGGCGCAAACCGCTGACGAACATGGGCAGCGATGCGGGCATGATCACGTGCCGGTACAGCGCGAACCGTTGCAGATTCATGGTTTTCGCGGCCCTCAACAACAGCGGGGGGATATGGTCTGCGCCGGTGATCACGCCGATGGCTACCGACGGCGCCGCCCCGATGACGATCACGAACAGGATCGCCGAGGTGTGCAGACCGAAGAAGATGATGGCGAACGGAAACCAGGAGATGGCCGGCATGGTCTGCAGACTGGTGACGACCGGGCCGAAGGCGCTGCGCGCCAGCCTGTTCCGCGAAATCGCGGCACCGGCAACCGCCCCGATGACCACCGCCAGAGCGAATCCGATCAGCGCGCGGTTCATCGTCGTCCAGATAGCCTCCCAGAGCAGCGGCTCCTGCAGCTGTTGCCAGAGGTTCGCCAGCACCGTCCCCGGGCTGGGCAGCACGACCGACGGCTTCCAGCCGCTGAGGTAGAGGACCTGCCACGCCACCAAGATGACGGCAACGGCAAGCAGTTTCGCCCGTATCGACGCCAGCCCGGCCTTCAGCGTCGAGCCGCGCAAGCGGGTTGCGCCGGTGACCAGAGGGTGCCGGCGGGGAGCAATGTTGTTGGGAGCGGACATCATCCGGCCCCTTCTCGGTGCAGGCGGGCCGTGATGCGCGAGGCCAGTTCGGCGACGTCGGCGGTGTTGATGTCCCGCGGTCGCGGCGCAGGAACGTCGAACTCCTCCACGATGCGTCCCGGTCGAGCGCTGAGCACGATCACCCGGTCGGCAAGACGCGCCGCCTCCCGTACGTTGTGCGTGACGAAGACCACGGTCAGGCCGCGCTGCTCGACGATGCGTTCGAGTTCCCCGTGCAGGCGGTCGCGGGTCAATGCGTCGAGCGCGCCGAACGGCTCGTCCATCAACAGCACATCGGCATCTTGGGCAAGCGCGCGAGCCAACGCCACGCGCTGCCGCATCCCGCCGGACAGTTGGTGTGGCCGTTTGCCGGAGAAGTCACTCAGTCCCACCGTCGCCAGCAGGTGCGCCACACGCCGGCGCCGTTCGGCGCGCGGCACACCACGGGCCCGCAGTGCGAGCTCGACGTTGCCGGCAGCGGTCAGCCACGGAAACAGCGCCGATTCCTGAAACATCAGCGCCACCCGCCGGCCACCGGTGTCGATCACACCGCTGGTCGGCTCGTCCAGACCGGCGATCAGCGAGAGCAGGGTGCTCTTGCCGCATCCGGAAGCTCCTACGACGCACAGGAATTCACCGCTGTGCACAGTCAGCGAGATCTCGTCGACGGCGGCGGTCGTCGACCCGCGCTGTCCGTAGCGCTTGGTGACGCCGTGTAACTGCACCGCCGCGGCGGGCGGTCCTTGGTTCACCGCGCGATCCCGGGGATAGGCGACGCGCGTCATGTGGCGACCGGGGGCCGGCCGGACGCGGCCAGTACCCCGTTGAGTGGGGCCTGGTCGAACAAGCCGTTGATGTCGAGCGGCTTGAGCAATCCGATCGCGACCGCCTTGTCGACCTGGTCTTTCAGCGAGGCCATACCGGGGTCGTTGGTGAAGGTCGTCTCCTGAAACGACGCGGTCAGCACATCGGGCTCCAGGCCCTTGCCGAGCGCCCGGGCCAACGCGGCGTTGGCCGATTGCGCCGCGCCCGCCGGGTCATGGGCGATCTTGTCGTTCGCCGCGACCTGTCCGCGCAGCAGGCCCGCCACCACATCGGGATGCGCGGCCAAGAACTCCTGCCGCACCACCAGCACCGTGATGGTGTTGGGGTCAGACCACAGCCGCACCCCGCCGGCCTTGACCAACTGCACATCGAACGGCGCCGAGTCGATGGCGCCCTGGATCTGGTCGGAGATGAACTGCTGCACGATAGCCGACTCCGGGCTGGTCGGCTTGATCGAAACATCCCCTCCGCCTTGAGTATTCGTGTGTAAGCCGCTCTTGGCCAACCAGTGCCGCAGGCTGACGTCCTGGGTCCCGCCCAGTGCGGGGTCGGCCACCGTCTTGCCGCGCAGATCCTGCGCTGCATTGATCCCGGGCTTGACCACCAGCGACGTGCCGCCGCTGGCTGCGCCGGAGACGATCCTGACGGCTTTGCCACCCGATCGCTGCCAGGCGTTGAACACCGGGTTGGGTCCGATGTAGGCCGCGTCGAGCTGACCCGACAGCAGCGCGGTCACCTCCTCGGTGCCCTGGCTGAACGGTTGGGTCGTCAGGTTGACCCCTGCTCCGAGTTCTCTGCTGAACAATCCGTCGGTGATGCCGACGAGCGCGGACGCATGGGTGACGCGGGTCAGATAACCCAACCGCAGTGGGACGGCGCCCGAGGACGTCGGGGACGTGGTGGAGTGCGAGCACCCCGTCAAACCCGTTGCCAGG
Organism: Mycobacterium sp. NGS67; assembly: GCF_059812185.1. Taxonomy (NCBI): domain Bacteria; kingdom Bacillati; phylum Actinomycetota; class Actinomycetes; order Mycobacteriales; family Mycobacteriaceae; genus Mycobacterium; species Mycobacterium sp. NGS67. The sequence goes on along the minus strand of NZ_JCALCF010000002.1, from coordinate 30,391 downwards.
GCGGCAAAGGCGACTGTGGCGGCGATGGCGTTGGCGAACAGACGATGGCGCGACATGAGGGGATCCTTCGGGACTCGGCGCATCTAAGCGCCAGGGATTGCTAGACCAGGAGGCTTGCAGCCCGACAGGCCGCACGCGTGACGCGCTGCAAGTCGATGTGCAGCCGGCGGATCAGACGGCGGTGGGTCATCGGGACCGCCGGGCGCCGGAGCGGTCGACGAACAACGGGCTGGTCCAGACCTGGTGGCCGTCGAACTGCCGTGCGCGCAGGTACACCGCGCTGCTCGCGGCCGGCAGCCGCAATTTCAGGGCGCCGCTGACGGTGGCGGGTAATGCCGCGGGTTCGGCGATGCGTTCCAATCGAATCCTCAAGTTCAGACCGCCGACGACGACGTCGCGATGGCGCTCGGCGGCGAGCTCGGCGCCGGTCAGTGTGACCCCGGCGGTCAGGTCGTCCTCCTGCACCGTCGTCTCGAGTTCGAAGCGCGCTCGGGTGAGGTCGGCGACCCTGACCACGATGCCGACGTCGGAACCATAGGTGACGGTCCGCCAGCTGGCCCCGTCCTGGCTCATGCTGATGGCCTGTTCGGGATGCGTTGTGGCCCAAGGTGTTATATCGTGCACCGCGGTTCCGGCGATCGTTATCTTGCCCTGCCAGGTCGCCCAGCGGTAGCGGTCGCGGTGCCGCGCGCCGCCCCAGCGGATCCGGACCAGATTCCCGGAGAGCCCCGTCTCGCCGTGCAAGTCGCGCCGCCAGGCGGCTCCGGCGCTGTCGTACACGGCGAGGTCGTCCCAGCCCGTCGTGCCGTAGAGCGCATAGCTGGCGGTCAATTGGTCACTGTCGCTGATGATTTCGTCGCCCATCCAGTTGTCTGCGCTGCGCAGCAGGGCGACGGCGCGGGCGCCCGTCGTGGCCCAGGTGCGCCGGGCGCGTAGTCCCCGTCCGACGTCGGCGGCGGTGAGCGACGGGGCCAGGACGCCCGTCAGCCCACCGAAACCACCGAAGATGTTCGCCCCTGGCGCACCTCCGCCGGGCCTGCCGCGATGCTCGTCGCTGGCGGCGCTCGCCCCCAGCCGCAGACCCCGGGACAGCGCGTCTTCCAGGAACCATGGGCTGCTACCCCAACTCGAATGCACCTCGATCAGCCGTTCCAAATCAGGATGATGCCAATCGAGGATCGCGCGGCGGCCGCCGACATGTGGGACGAGGAGATAGGACTCCGGGTCCTTCTCGTACGCGGCGTACAACTGCGTCACCGGCCAGGTCTGCGGGGTGGGTGAGGTGCTGGACATGCCCTGGCGCCATTCCATCGAGCGGGCCAGTGTGGTGTCCTCGCCGAGGAAGACGACGTTATGGTCGCCACCGACGCCGGCGGTTCCGCACCACTCGACGCCGGGAAAGCAGACGAACGCACCGTCCTTCGATGCCGCACGGCATGCGGCCACCACGTCGACCCACGCCTCGTCGGTGATTTGAAAGTCGTTGGCGGTGTAGCCCAAGACGTCCAGCGCGCCGATGTCGCGTCCGTACCGCAGGTTCCACCCGGTGTCCTGGGTGCCGACGGTGTCGTTGGAATGCACGTGCAGGTCGCAGAAGAAGGCCCGCGGCGCCGGGAAGTCGTCGACGACATCGACCATGGTCGAACCGCGGCCGAGCACCTGTCCGCCGGATTCGGCGACCACGTCGATGCGGCCCGGGTTTGCCGGCACCACGAGCCGGGTGGCGGCCCAGCCGGTCGCCGGGGTGCGGCCCTGGGCGACCTGAACGTCGTCGGCGTAGGCGCGCAGGACGCCCGGCAGATCGGTGCAGGTGTTGCCCCAACGGTCCTGCACGTGAGTCCGTAGTTCGATCGAGGATGTGTCGGCGCGTACCAGCCGCGGACCGTGCACGACGACTCGATCGGGCGCACCCGGCACGACGGCGACCTTGCTGATTCCCGCGCGAGCCATTCGTGAAGTGCCCAGCGGGTCGACGAACAAGTGGAACTCGAACTCGTCCTCGACGAATGTCTGCACGCGAGTGCCGGGGCCTCCGAAGCGGCGGTCTCCCAGCCGGATTTCAATGACGTCGCCAGGGCGCAGATACCCGTCGACCACGTGGACGAGCAACGATTTCTGAAACGGCCGCTCCCCGCCCTTCACGTCGTAGCGGATCAGCAACTGGCGCACCGTCGCGACGCCGTCCTGCGATGCACCGCCGACCAGAGACCGGCTGACCAGACGGGCCGAGACGTAGTCGCGGCGACCGGGATCGGAGGTCTGCAAGTCCCAGTCGGAGTAGTACCGGAAGCACAGCTTCAGCCAGCCACTGTCGGCGATTCCGGAGCGGCCCACGGTGTAGGTGAACACCACCTCGGCGAGCGAGCCGGCGACCAGCCTCCGGTGGGAACACACCAGCTCGCCGAGGAAAGGCAGTGCGTCGAATTGCGCGGTGATCCGATCGCGCACCGCAGCCACCGAGCAGTCGTTGCCGGACGGCGGGCCCTGCGGGCGCAACGCCACGACTGGCGGGTGGCCGGGCACTGACATGGGCTCATCCTGCTGTCCGGCGACCTAGGAGTCCAACGAATAGATTTGATGCGATTTATCATCGATACTGATCAATCGTGAACCTGCAGCAGCTGCGCTACGCCGTGGCCCTTGCCGAAACGAAGAGTTTCACCCGGGCGGCCGAAGGCATGTTCGTGGTTCAGTCCGCGCTGAGCCAGCAGGTGCGTCGTCTCGAATCGGAACTCGGCGTGCAGTTGTTCGAGCGGACGACGCGCACGGTGACCCTCACCCCGGCCGGCGAATCACTGATGCCGCTGCTGAATCAGGTGGTGGCCGGTATCGAGCAGATCAAGTTCGACGCGCAAGCGCTCAGCGGCACCGTCGCCGGCCGCCTCACGATCGGCATGATGGAAGTCCCGTCGGAGAGCCTGGACGTGGCGGCCCTGATGGCGAATTTCCACGCCCGCTATCCCGACGTCAGCGTGACCCTGCGCAGCGGCGGCAGCGACGTCCTGATCAAGGCCGCCGGCGAACGACGACTCGATGCGGCCATCGTGGGCTCCAACGTGTCCCGGGCCGGCGACCAACTCGTCTTCACCCGGTTGTTCAGCGAATCGTTGGTGGCCGTCATGCCAGCCGATCACAACCTGACCCGCCACACCTCGGTGTCGGTCACCGAGCTGGCCGAGCTCCCCTTCATCGACTTTCCGCCCGGATACGGCCTGCGTCACGAGACAGACCGCGGCTTCGCCGGTGTGCCCCGGCGGGTTGCTTTCGAAGTCACCCGGGTGGACGAGGTCATTCACTTCGTGCGCAGGAACCTCGGGGTGGCGCTGTTGCCCGAGTCGGTCGCCAGAAGCCGCGCTGACTCCGACTCGACCCTCGCCCTGCGCTCGGTAGCCGGCGCCGACATGCACCGCCAGGTCCACCTCGTGACCACCCGCCCACAACTACGGTCGGTGGCGTGTCAGGCCTTCATCGACTGCGTAGCGGATCACCTGCGGCATACCGGGGACGGCCGCCGCTAGCGAACGGCGCACTCAATTGCGATGTGCGCGTAGTTGATACAGCCCATGGGTGGTGGCGACCACGGTTCCGGCCGCATCGGTGACCACCGCATCCAGCGTGTAATCCGCCTTGCCCTGCGCGGCCGCCTCCGCCTCGACGCGGGCGATCGTCTCGTCGTCCATCGCCGTCTCGGCGCGCAATTCCGTTGTGGCGCGACCGACGAAAGCGATGTCGACGCTCTTCACCAGCGGAAAATACTTGCCGGAGTCGAACGTCGCCAACGCGATGATGCCGCCCAGGATCTCGGCGACGGTGAACTGCACGCCGGCATAGACGACACCGAAATGGTTGCCGTTGCCCTCCACCGGAACGCTGGCGGCAGCAAATCCCCGTCGCGCTTCCAGCACCCGCACCCCCATGCGGGCAGCGGCCGGGATGGTCGATGCCATACCGGCATTCATCATTTCGACGAACTCGTCAGCCACGTCGTCGATCGTCGCACACGGGCGCGACGGCGACGGCTGCCGGTCCGGCCGGTCCAGTCAGCAGAGTCGATGGTGGTGACACCCGTTACCACCGAGACGTTTGGCCTGGTACATCGCCGCGTCGGAGGCGGTGATCAACTGGTCCAGCAACTCTTGATGCTCGCTGGGCGGAGCGTCGTCGAGCAAAATACATGCGGTGCCGATGCTGGCCGTGACCCCCGCGGTCGACGTCCCGATGGCCTTACACATCTGGCTGGCCAACGACTCGGCGTTGCAGTGCCCCGCGGTGCCGGCCACCAGGAACTCCTCGCCGCCACTTCGCGCCACCACCGTCTGGTCGTCGGCCGCGGCCAGCAACACTTGCGCGACCTGAACCAGCGCGTTGTCGCCGGCCGCGTGCCCGCGCCGGTCGTTGAGGCTCTTGAAGTTGTCCAGGTCGATGACCAACACCACCAGGTGCTCGTCGATGCCGCGCCGCGCGAGCATCATGCCCAGGGCATGGTGCTGGAACGCTCGTCTGTTGAGCAGACCCGTCAGCGGGTCACGGTCCGCGCGCAGCAAATCCCCCGCCAGGGCGCGGACCAGTATCCGGATGGCCAGTGGCAACGCGATGTTGACTTCCAGCACCAGCCACAGGTCCACCCCCGCGAGGTAGGGATGCCCGGACGCGGCCAGGCGGGCGGCCTGGAACGACGCCACGCCCGCCGCGATCGCGAAGTTGTACAGCACGAAAGCCGTCGTGTGGAAGAACGCGATGTATGCGCCGAAGGTGGCGAAGGCGATGCACCCGATCAATGCGGCGAGCGGATTGGGGTGGGCCAGACAGGCCAGGGCAACCGCGGTGTTGCACATCACCGCAAAGGCGATCGACAGGCCGCGGGTGGGCCAGCGCCAGACCCACAGCAAAGCACCCGCGACTCCGCCGGCGACAGCGATCCCGGTCATCGCGACGGGACCCGCCCCCCGAGGTCCGTCCGAGCCGGCCAGCAGCGCGATCAAGCACAACACCATCGACGACGCGATGAACGCCATCAGGGCACGGGTGGCGCCGCTCAGGCCCCGGGCCGCCAGGTAGCCGGACAGCCAGTCGAACTGGTCGCCCCGACGCCACCGGCTGAATGCCGCAGTTCCTGTTGCCTTAATTGCTTCCACCGAGATCGAAGTCGGGCCTGCGGCCCCGATGTACGGCTGCGCCGACATCGTCGAAAAAGATTATGGCTGATGCGGGGGTTTAGCTCGGCCGGGTGGTACGGCAACGCCGGCTGATCACAGGAGATTTCATCTGCCGCGGTGGGGCGGTGCGATGTAATGCATGCAAACAGTGGTCCCTTCGGGACGGACTTTGATGGTGCACTGCTCCGACAGTGCCTGCATCAAGGTGATCCCGCGCGAGGCTCGGGGGTCGACTCGCGACCGTGACGCGGGCCGGCGCCAGGTGCCGCGGTCGCTGACGCATATGTGCAGACTCCGCGCGGTCCGGTCGTAGCTGACCTGCAGTTCCATCGGTCCGACCCCATCTTGCGCGCGGTAGGCGTGTTCGACGCAGTTCGCCAGGGCCTCGTTGACGCTCAGCACGATGTCACCGACCTCTGGGGAGTCGTCCACCACCTCCTGCAGCCACCTCTGCAAATCGCGGCGGAACTTGCCCGCCGTCGAGGCGTCAGCAGCACCGGCCGAACTCATCTCGCAGACCTGGCCGACGGCCGTCCGTGACAACGAATTCATAAGTGGGGCATACCCCGTCGGCCGTGGACCTGAAACCCACGACGGGTCTCGCGGCCGCTACGAATGGATGTCGTTACAGCGGCGCGACCCGGTCGGTCCACGGGGCCGCCTGCTCGAGTTGGGCGGCCAGCTGGATCAGGAGCGATTCGCCACCCAGGGGCGCCACGAACTGCACACCGAGCGGCAGGCCGTCGGCGGTCCAGTGCAGCGGGAGTGAGATCGCCGGTCGGCCGGTGAGATTCGCCAGCTGCGTGTACGGCACCCAGCCGAGGTTCTTGTCCACCATGTCGTCGACGATGTTGGTGTAGCGCAGCAACCGGGCGCTGCGCGTCTTGATCAGGGCGTCGGCGCCGCGCTGCAGGACGACCGGTAAGTCGAACTCGCCGATCTGTGGCGGCGGCGTCGCCAACGTAGGCGTGAGCAGCAGGTCGTAGGAGTCGAAGAACTCGGTCAACCGGCGGACGTGGTCGTGGCGCCGTTGCACCGCGTCCACGTAGTCGACGCTGCGGGTCGCTCGACCGAGCGCAGCCATGATCAGGGTGTCGCGCTCGAACGACTCGTCCCCGGCGCCGGTCAAGCGCTTGGCGTCGTCGACTTCCCACGCGATGTTGACGAACCAGGTGAGCAGGAACTCGCGCGCCAGCGCGGCGTCGTCGTAGGGCGCCCGCGGCAGTTCGTCGACGAAGTGGCCGAGGTCGGTCAGCGTCCGCACCGCGCCTTCGACCGCCGCGAACGCTTCGGGATGCGGCTGGGGCTTGATCGCCGACGGCACGCGGACTCCGATGCGAAGCTTGCCGGGATCCGATCCCACGCACTCGGCAAAAGGCGCCGCGGGTATCGCGGGCAGGTACGGCCCCACCGGCTCGCCGCCGCTGATGACGTCCAGCATGGCGGCGGTGTCACGCACCGTGCGCGACACCACCCCCTGGACCGCCGCGCCGTGCATGAATTCGCTCGCCGCAGGTCCCACCGGGGTGAGCCCGCGACCCGGCTTCAGCCCGACCAGTCCACAGCATGCCGCTGGGATGCGGGTGGAACCGCCACCGTCATTGGCGCCTGCGCACGGCACGATGCCCGCGGCCACCGCCGCCGCCGATCCGCCCGAGGAACCGCCCGGCGTACGGTCCAGGTCCCAGGGGTTGCGTGCCGGCCCCCAGGCGACGGACTCGGTGATCGCCTTCGCACCGAACTCGGGCAGGTTGGTCTTGCCGAAGATCACCAACCCGGCGTCGATCCAGCGCTGCACCACCGTCGCGTGCTCGGCGGCCGGGGTGGACATCAACGAGCGGGACCCTTGCGAGGTGGGCAACCCCGCATAGTCCTGCGAGATGTCCTTGATCAGGAACGGGACACCGGCGAACGGGCCGCTGCGCCGGTCAGTGGGCGAGGCGGGGATGTCGCGCACGATGGCGTTGATCCGCGGGTTCACCACCGCCGCGCGGTCTCTGGCCAGCGTGAGCAACTCGGCGGCGGTGACCTGCCCATCGGCGACGAGCTTCGCCAGGCCGGTGGCGTCGTAGGTGCGGTACTCGTCGAAGTCCATGACCTGACCGTAGGTGTCGCCGGCGTCGCTATCCAGGTTCACCCGTTTCGGAATCCGCGGTTCTGGCGATCCTGGCGGGAGCATGGTGAGGATTCTCGAGGAGGTTTCGCGTGGACCAGCACACCGACGGCGACCCGGCGCCGGTGCCCAAGGACGCCAGAGAGACGACCGAAGCGCAGCGTGCAGAAGAGGCGCAGCTGGAGCATTCCGGCGGCGAGGACCCGGACGCGCCCGGACTGCAGCAGTCTGCCGACCGGATCGCCGACGAGAGCCGACGGTAGCGGCCGGCCGGTGCTGCGGACGGGGCTACCCGCCTTGACGTCGACTGCGTATGCCCATCGAGTCCGACACCAGCCCGCCGGGCATCACCCATTGCTGCGGCTCGCGCCGGATGAACTGGGCCATCGCGTCGGCGATGCGCTGCGAGGTCGCCGGCACCAGCTCCCGCAGCCGGGGGTCGTCGCGGGCGTACGGGCCGCCGGCGAAGATCGGCTGACCCAGCACCGGCTCGCGCAGATGTCCCTTCTGCAGGACCGTGCCGGGCACGATCGCCGCGCCGGTCCGCAAGGCCAGCAACGCCGGTCCGGCGCCGATCGTGCGCCGGGTCCCGGCCAGTTCGACTTCGACCCCTTTGCTCGTCTCGTCGCGGGAGCGGAAATAATCCCCGGCGATCACCACGACCCGGCCGCGCCGGATCGCGGCTTCCAGTTCGGCGGTGAGACTTTCGCCCTTCTCGCGGTCGACGACCACCAATTCCAGGCCCGCCTTGTGCGCGCCGCGGGTGATCACCCACTGCATCAACCCCACCTGCCGGTTGGCCACGACGGTCACCGGCACACCGTTGATCGCCAGCACGACCGGCAACGCCGCGTAGGAACCCAGATGCGGGAAAGCAACGATCACCCCGACATTTGTCTGCCGCCCCACCTCGAGCGCGACGGCGATGGGTCCCGGGTCCGCCAAATGGAAGCGCCGCAGCACAGCCGCGTGGGATGCGGTGACGAACCAGATTCCGTCGCTGGCGTTGCGGACCACCGCGCGGTACATCGCCTGGACGGGCCGCCACTTCCGTGACGAGAACTGCGCTGTCGGGTCGACGTTGTCGCGAAAGTCCTGCAGCACCTGCTGGTGCAGGCCGTGGCCCTTCCAATAGATGAGGCGGGCCGCCACGGTGGACACCGCATCCGACAGCCAGCCCGGCAGCAGTCGGTAGCAGGTCGAGACCAGCAGCGTCAGTTGCCTGCCGACCAACGAGACCCGTTGCCGGCGGCTAGGTTCTGACATCCGGCCGGTCCAGTCCTAGGTCCTCGTCAGTTCCGCGTACCGCGCGACGTGCTGGTCGGTGGTTCCGAACTCGTACTGAATCGCGGTGAGCCGCTTGAAGTAATGGCCGATCGCCAGCTCTTCGGTCATCCCCATCCCGCCGTGCAGCTGCACGGCCTGCTGACCGATGAACCGCGCGGCGCGGCCGACGGTGGCTTTGGCGGCCGACACCGCGCGGGCGCGCGTCGGCTCGTCTTCGTCGAGTTTGAGGATCGCCAGATACACCGCGGCGACCGACTGTTCGAGTTCCATGTACATGTCCACCATGCGGTGCTGCAGCACTTGGAAGCTGCCGATCGGCTGACCGAACTGCTGGCGCTGCTTGCAGTATTCGACGGTGTCCGCCAACACTTTCCGCATGAGGCCGACGGCCTCGGAGCAGATCGCCGCGGCGCCTTCGTCGCGCGCGCGACGCAGCGACGGCCCCGCCCCACCCGGCTCGCCGAGTAACGCCTCCGGGCCGAGCCGCACGTTGTCGAACGTGATGTCGGCGGCCCGCCGGTCGTCGATGGTGCGATAGGGGTGCATCTCGAGGCCCGCTGCGTCGATCTCGGTGAGCAACAACGAGATTCCGTCTTCGGTGTCCGCGGTGACCAACAGGTGGGTGGCCAGCGGCGCGCCCACCGCCATCATCTTCTGACCGTTCAGCACCCAGCCGTCGCCGTCGCGTTCGGCTCGCGTCGAGACGTCCTGCCGGTGATCGGCGGACACCGGTTCGGCATCGGCCAAGGCCACCAGCGCCGAACCGTCGATGATCTTCTCCAACAACGCGGTCGCGGCCGGACCACCGGCACGGTGCAACAGTCCGCCCGCCACCACCACGGTGTCGACGTACGGTTCGATCACCAGCGCATGCCCCAGCTGCTCGGTGATGACCATGAGTTCGGTTGGGCCGCCGCCGATTCCACCGACTTCTTCCGGGAATGTGGCACCGAGGATGCCCAGCTCGGTCGCGAACCCGCGCCAGATGTCCGGCTGCCAGCCGGCACCGGTCTTGGCGGCCGCACGGCTCTTGTCCAGGTCGTAGCGGACGGACAGGAACTTGCCCAGCCCGTCCCGTAGCAGTTCTTGCTCTTCGGTGAGATTGAAGTCCATCTACAGCCCCAGTGCCGCCTTGGCGAGGATATTGCGTTGAATCTCGTTGCTGCCGGCGTAGATTGAGCCGGCCCGGTCGTTGAAGTAGCGCAGTGGCGCCACCGCCTGCCACGGCTCACCGGCGGCGTATCCGTCCGCGGGCGGCACGAATTCGGCGATCCGGCCTCCGGGTGCGGTCACGTGCGGCTGGTAGGCGCGGCCCCACGGTCCGGCCGCCTCCAGTGCCAGTTCGGTGAGGGCCTGGCTGAGTTCGGTGCCCAGGATCTTCAGCATCGACGACGCCGCACCGGGATTGCGGCCCTGCGCCACCGCGGCCAGCACCCGATACTCCAGGATCTCCAACACCTCGGCCCGGATTCGCGCGTCCGCCAACTTATTTGCGAAGGCCGGATCGTCGGCCAGCGCTCCGCCGGCCGGCCCGGGCTGGCGTTGGGCTGCCGTGCCGATTTCCTCCGCCATCACCTGCAGGCCCGGCGCCACCGCGCCGCCACCGCGCTCGAACTCCAACAGGTACTTGGCGACCGTCCAGCCCTGGTCGATCTCGCCGAGCACGTTGGACTTGGGCACCCGCACCTCGTCGAAGAACACCTGGTTCTGTACCTCTTCTCCCGACGTCATCACCAGGGGCCGAATCTCGATCCCTGGCGAGGTCATGTCGATGAGGACGAAGGTGATGCCCTGTTGCTTCTTCTGGGAGCGGGTCGTGCGCACCAGGGCGAACATCCAATTCGCTTCTGTGGCATGGGTTGTCCAGATCTTGCTGCCGGTGCACACCAGGTCGTCGCCGTCGGAGGTGGCGGCCATCGTCAGTGCGGCGAGGTCGGATCCGGCCTCCGGCTCGGAGTAGCCCTGGCAGAAGAACACCTCGCCGGTCAGGATCCGCGGCAGGAAATAGTCCTTCTGCGCGTCGGTGCCGTAGCGGATGATCGCGTGTGCGACCATCCGAATCCCCATCGGCGACAAGGACGGGGCGCCCGCCAGCATCGATTCCCGGGTGAAGATGTAGTGCTGGGTCAGGCTCCAATCGCAGCCGCCGTGTTCGACCGGCCAGGCCGGTGCCGCCCAGCCGCGCTCGTGCAGAATCGCCTGCCACGCCATGCTCGCCTCGTGGTCGGCGTACACACTGGTCATCAGCCGCCCGGCGCGCCGCAGCTCGGGAGTGAGCTTCTGGGTCAGGAAATCCCGGACCTCGTCACGGAAGTCCAGCTCGTCCTTCGACCACTGCAAATCCATGGGTTACCGGCCTAGCGTCGTCGCAAGCGAATTGTCGGCGCGAGTCTAGCCCAGCTCGCGGATCAGCCGGCACCCTTGCCGTTGTCGACTCGATAGACCGCGCCGTGGACGGCCGCCGCGTCGTCGCTGGCGAGGAAGGCGATCACGCGGGCGACGTCATCGGGCTGCATCATCCCGCGCGGCGCGGCCGAGCGCATGATCAGGTCGTAGTTCGGGTCCTCGGGCGCACTGAATCGCTCGATCTGCGGGGTCATCATGCCGCCGGGGCATACGGCGTTGACGCGCAACCGATCCGCGGTGTACTCGACGGCCAGCGCCCGGGTCAGACCGATCAATCCGTGTTTGGCCGAGCAGTAACCGGCGGAATAGGCCTGGCCTTCGACGCCGGCTATGGAGGCCACGTTGACGATATTGCCGCCGCGGGCCAGCAGGTGTGGCAGCGCGGCCCGGCACAGGTAGAACGGGCCGTTGAGGTTGACCGCGAGGTCTTGGGCCCAGTCGTCGTCGCTCATCGACTCGGTGCGGCGCATCTGGTGCCGGCCGGCGATGTTGACCAGCACGTCGAGTCCGCCGAATTCCGCGACGCATTGTTCGACGGCCCCGCGGCAGGCCTGCGGTTCGGTCACGTCGACGACGGCGTACGCGCCTGCGTCGGCGAACACTTCGCTGAGCCGGTCTTCGTCACGCGCAATTCCGAAAACCTTTGCGCCGCGCCGGGAGAACAGCCGCGCCGTTTCCGCACCCAACCCGGACGACGCGCCGGTCACTAGCACGATCTTGTTTTCGAACGATGTCATGAATTGCCTTTCGACGTAGCTTGCGGTGAGACGAACGGAACCAGCACATCGTCGACGAGGCGGACGATCAACTCGTCGTCGATCGGGTCCCCGGTCACCAGCAGACGGTGCCACAGCACGCTCTGACCGAGCTCGCGGGCAATCTCGACGGGCACGTCGGCGCGCACGTCGCCGCGGGCGATCCCGCGGGCCAACAGCTCGCTCATCTCCTTCTTGCGCCAGCCGATCACGTCGGTGCGGAAGGCCTCGGCTAGTTCGGCATCGTGTGTCGTCGCACCGATCGCGGCCCGGATGACGCCGGCGCGCGGACCGGTGAACAGCTGTGCCCACCCGCGCAGGATCGCCAGCATGTCCTGCCGGTAACTGCCGGTGTCCTCGTGCGGGATCGCGGTGACGGCGATGCGCAGCAGGGTGTCGCGCACCAGCGCCCGACCGTCCGGCCAGCGGCGGTAGAGCACCGGCTTGCTGGTGCCGGCGGCCGCGGCGACGGCTTCCATCGTGACGCCCGCCGCACCGTGCTCGGCGACGAGTTGCAACACCGCGTCTCTGATGGCCGCATCCAGTTCCGCGCCGTGGCGTCGTGGCATCCAACGTCCTTTCGAGAAACGGTTGCGTTTCTTAGCTGGCCGACGTACGGTCTGGAGAAACGTTACCGTATCTTGGAGGTCGACATGCAGGCTCGTCCCGTTCTGTATCCGCTGCGCTCGGTCGACACCGCGACGGTGCGCATCACCACTTTCGCCCATCATCGCCGCCGCGTCACGATCGACCATCGCGTGCTCGATGGCGTCACTCCCGCGGGGCTGCTGGACTGGTTCACTCACCTCGGCGGGACCATGTCATACGGCGGCGAGCTCGTCGACCGGTATCTGGCCTGGCATCCGATCGATCACATTCGATGGGAACTGGCGAAACCGGCACCGGGTGGCGGCGCTGCGGAGGGGGCGCGCTTCCGCATCGTCGAGGCCTTCGGTGGCCGCCCGGAGTTCAAGGTCGACGTCGTCGACCGCGTGGAGAAGCTGGACGAGACGGGCATCCGCCTGGTGAGCCGAATCGCCGGGGCCATCGTCTTTCAACTCGAGCACACCTGGTCGGCGGGCGCGGACGGCGCGCACTACGTGACGGTGCTGGACGTCGGGGCGCGCACACCGCTGTTCGCCCCGATCAACCGCCTGCTCTACCGCCGGTTTCCCGACCACATGCTGCATGCCTGGGTCCGGCACAACATCGAAGAGGTGGGCCAGCTCGAATACCTACTGCCGCAACTCCGGATACCACTGGAGGGAGTCGTACCGGTGGGCAACGTCAGCCAGTGAGGCGTGATTCACGCTGTCGGCGAGAAGACGACCGGCAGCGATTCCAGGCCGCTGACGAAGTTGGCCGGGCGCAGCGGCAGCTGGGCGCCGTCGGCCAGGGTCAAATCCGGCATCCGCCGCAACACCGTGCCCACCATGGTGGACAGTTCCAGCCGGGCGAGCTGGTTACCCAGACAGAAGTGGGTCCCGAAGCCGAATGCCAAGTGGTTGTTGGGGTTTCGGCGGATGTCGAACTCCTCGGGATCGGCGAACACCGCCTCGTCGAAGTTGGCCGACTCGAACAGCAGCATGATCTTCTCCCCGGCATGAAGATCGGTGCCGTGAAAGACGTTGTCGGCGGTCAAGGTTCGGCACATGTTCTTCACCGGCGACGTCCAGCGCAGCATCTCCTCGATCGCCGAGCCGAGCAGACCCGGCTCGCCACGCAGCGCCGCCCACTGCTCGGGCCGCTGGATCAGGGCGGCGACCCCACCGGACAGGGTGTGCCGGGTGGTCTCGTCACCCCCGATGAGAATGAGCAGGGTCTCGGCGGTGATCTCGTCGTCGGAAAGCCGGCGCCCGTCGATCTCGGCGGCCACCAGAACACTCACCAGATCGTCGCCGGGATTTCTGCGGCGCTGCCCGATCAGGTCCTGCATGTGCTGGTTGTAGGCGCCCAGGGACGCCATCGATCGTGTCAGCAGTTCGGGGGAAGCCGTGGAGCTCAGCGCGACGACCATGTCGTCGGACCACGCCAGGAACATGTCGCGCTCCTCGGGCAGTACACCGAGCATGTCGCCGATCACCGCCATCGGCAGCGGCGCGGCGATGTCGGCCACGAAATCGCACTCACCTCGTTCGCAGACCGCGTCGACCAGCGCCTCACACAGCGAACGAATCGAATCTGCATGTGCAGCAACACGTTTGCGGGTGAAGCCGGTGTTGACGAGTTTGCGTCGCAGCAAATGGGCGGGGTCGTCCATGTCGATCATGTGCAGCAGCGGCGGAGTGGCGGGCCGGATGCCGCCGGCATTGGAGAACAGGCCCGGATCTCGTTCCGCATCGATCACAGCCCGGTAGCTGGCGGCGGCGGCGAGCCCGTTGCGATCCCGGAAGACCGGCCGGTGGGTGCGCATCCAGCGGTAGGCCGCGTGCGCCTCGCCGCTCGAATAGAACCGCCCGTCGGTGAGGTCGACGTCGGGCGGTGTCAACACTGTCTGCTTACTGGCCGGCGTTTTGACCCAGCTCGATGGCGTAGGAACTCACGAAACGTCCGGCCGACGGCCCGCCGTTGCAGGATCCGTCGGACTCTCCCGGCCGCTTGATCCAGAGATAAGCATCGGCGTGCCCGCCGGCGGTGGCCGTGGTGGGCGGGGTGCCCAGCGCCCGGCCACTGGGGTTGCACCAGCTCAGCGCGGAGTCGGGTGCGGGTCCGGCACCGTTGCGTCCGGTGTCGATCACGTAGTGCGCGCCGCCCGTCATCCCGGAAATGGCTTCGCCGTAGCCGGTTTCTTCATCGGTGGTGAAGAAGTTGGACACGTTCAGGCTGAAGCCGCGCGCGTGGCCGACGCCCGCGGCGTTGAGCCGGTTGGCCATTTCCTCCGCGCTCACCCAGCGCGAGTGCCCGCCGTCGACGTACACGGCGGCGTTCGGATCACGGGTCAGCGTGTCGACGGCGTAACGGACCAGGTTGTAGCGCTCTTGGCGCTGGTCACCGGACAGGCAGTCCGCCATGGCGAGCGCGTCGGGTTCGACGATGATCGCCACCGGCGAGGCGCCGAGGCCAGAGGAGATCGAGTCGATCCACGCGCTGTAGTCCGCTCCCGAGGAGAAGCCGCCGGAGGCGTAGCTGCCGCAGTCGCGGTGCGGGATTCCGTACAGGGTGATGATCGGCATGCTCCCGGCGGCCTGCGCCGCACCGACGTAACTGGCGACCCGGCCGCCGACGGAGCCGGCCGGAAACGCCTGGTCGAGCCAGTACGACTGGGGGGTGTTGGCGATGGCGGTCAGCTGGGCGCTGGGTGGATTGGCCCCGCGCGCGGCGTTCATCGCCGCCGAACCCGGGTCGACATAGAAGGGCTGCCCGGCCAACGGGTTGCCCGCGTCGACCAGACGCATCGCTGGGGCGGAACCGCTCGGGGTAGCCGTGAAAGCTCCCGCGGCAACGGCCGCCACGGCCAGGCAAGGGACGATCGATCGCGCGACTGCACCAGCAGCTGAGAACATCACGAAAGCAAAATAGTGCCGAACCGTGATAATCGCCAGCGAATCGAGGTTCTAGCAGCCGTGCCCCTCACATCGCCGAGGTCGGGTACGACCATCGCGGCGCGGGTCGGCGTAGGTTGGGTGGCACGGAGCCCGCGCGAACCGCCTGGCGATGTTCTGAGTTTCAGCACGACAGCCAGGGGTAAGCCGTGCCGAGCCGCGAACAACCAGGAGTAGCGCATGACCGACGTTGCCGCTTTGCCGCCCGATCCCGACGACACCCGGGACATCCTCACCGACCGGCAAGGCCACCCGATCTACGACAATCAGAACCAGCGCACCATCGGTGCCCGCGGGCCGGCCACCCTGGAGAATTACCACTACCTGGAGAAGATCAGCCACTTCGACCGCGAACGCATACCGGAGCGGGTGGTGCACGCTCGAGGCTTCGTCGCCTACGGCTACTTCGAAGCGACCGGAAAGTGGGGCGACGAGCCGATCGCGAACTACACCAGGGCCAAGCTATTCGCCGAACCGGGCAAGCGCACCGACCTGGCCATCCGGTTCTCCACCGTCATCGGGGGCCGCGACTCGTCGGAGGCGGCGCGCGACCCCCGCGGGTTCGCGGTCAAGTTCTACACCGAAGACGGCAACTGGGATCTGGTGGGCAACAACCTCGGCGTCTTCTTCATCCGCGACGCGGTGAAGTTCCCCGACGTCATCCATGCGCTCAAGCCGGATCCGGTCACCTTCCGACAGGAGCCCGCCCGCATCTTCGACTTCATGTCCCAGACCCCGGAGTCGATGCACATGCTGGTCAACCTGTTCTCTCCCCGCGGCATCCCGGCCAACTACCGCACCATGCAGGGCTTCGGCGTCAACACCTACCGGTGGGTCAACGCTGACGGGGAGTCGCGCCTGGTGAAGTACCACTGGATGCCCAAGATCGGCGTGCAGAGTCTGACCGAGGCGGACGCCGCGGCCATCCAGGGCCAGGACCTCGGCCACGCCAGCCGAGATCTCTACGAGGCCATCGAGAACGGCGACTTCCCGGAATGGCAGCTGCTCGTGCAGATCATGAGCGATGACGACCACCCCGAGTTGGACTTCGACCCGCTCGACGACACCAAAGTGTGGCCCGAGAACGAATTCCCACCGAAGCTGGTCGGCACGATGGTGCTCAACCGCAATGTCTCCAACTTCTTCAACGAAAACGAACAGTCCGCTTTCGGCACCGGGGTGCTGGTCGACGGGCTGGAGTTTTCCGACGACAAGATGCTGGTCGGGCGGACGTTCTCCTATTCCGACACCCAGCGTTACCGGGTGGGTGCGAACTATCTGCAACTGCCGGTGAACCAGCCCAAGCACGCCAAGGTGGCGACCAATCAGCAGGGCGGACAGATGCAGTACGGCGTCGACAACAACGGCGCCAATCCGCACGTCAACTACGAGCCGTCCATCACCGGCGGCCTGCGGGAGGCCACCAGCCCCCTACCGGACGAGGTCGGTCCCGAGATCCGCGGGCGGTTGACCAAGAAGCGGATTCCGCGGACCGACGACTACACCCAGGCCGGACAGCGTTATCAGCTGATGGAGCAGTGGGAGAAGGACGACCTGGTGCTCAACCTGGTCGACGGCATCTCCGAGGCGGTGCGCGAGGTCCAGGAGCGCATGGTCTGGCACTTCCTGATGTGCGACGACGAGCTCGGCACCCGGGTCGGCGAGGGGCTGGGCATCACCCCGGACGACGTGCGGCATCTGGAGCCGTTGAGGTCCCAGACGCTGTCGGAGGACGAAGAGCAGCGTCGGGCCAACCTCGGCAAGAACGGACCGCGCGACGTCGCAGGGCTGACGATGACGCACTGCGTGCCCAACAAGCACGTCGCCGCGGCACAGTCCTAGGTCAGGCGGCGAGCAGGTCGTCGATCTGGTTGATCGCCGCCGACGCGCCCTCGACCACGCCCATGTCCAGCACCTGCTGAAGCGCCTCGGCGGATGCGTACGTGCTGACGAATACCGCGCGGGTGCCGCCGTTGTGCTCGGTGAAGGTGTAGACGTTGCGGGAGACCGGCAGCTCGGGGTTGGGGTTGAGGTCCGAGTCGGCGAAGCCGTCGACGAAGGAGAAGCTGGTCGGCTCGTCGACCGCCGTGACCTCCCAGTACCCGGCGTGCTTGTCGCCCTCCGGCCCGGTCATGTAATACGTGACGCGACCACCGGGCGTGAGGTCGTGATCGACCACAGTCGCCGGATAGGTCGGCGGCCCCCACACTTTCTCCAGTTGACGCGGGTCGGCGTAGATCTGCCAGATCCGCTGCACCGGGGCCGCGAAGTCGGCGGTGATGGTCAGGGTCAAGTTGTCGAGGTCTTGTTGGACGTCGGTCACGGGCATGGTTCAGTCCTCCTTCGGGTCCGATGAGATGAGTTCGTCGATACTCGCGACGCGATGCCGCCAGATCTGTTCCAGCTCGGTGAGCATCGAGGCCACCGACCGCACCGCTGTCACGTCACCGCTGGCCAGCTGCTCGCGACCGGTGCGTCGCTTGGTGAGCAGGCCGGCCCTCTCCAGCACGGCGACGTGTTTTTGGACCGCGGCGAAGCTCATCTCGTAATTCACCGCGAGCGCAGAAACCGAGTGCTCCCCGGTCAGTACCCGGCGCATGATGTCGCGCCGGGTCCGGTCGGCGAGCGCGTGGAACAAGGCGTCAGCCCTGTCCTCGATGTCCACGGTCACGAGTCCAAACATACAACCAATCGGTTGTATGTTGTCAACCCCTCGCCCTTCTGTAGTCCGGCATAGACCCGCCGGTTGTGGGTATGCGGGACGGATGAGCGAATCTCCTTCTGTCGCAGGCAGCACCGTGGTGATCACCGGGGCGTCCAGTGGTTTCGGTCGCGGCACGGCTTTGGAGCTGGCCCGGCGGGGCGCGAAAGTCGTTGTGGCAGCACGCCGTCAGCATGTCCTCGACGAGCTCGCCGCCGAGATCGAGGCGGCCGGTGGGACGGCCGTCGCGGTTCCGACCGACGTCAGCGAAGCCGGTGACATAGCCAAACTCGCCGCTGTGACGCTGGAACGGTTCGGTGGCTTCGACGTCTGGATCAACAACGTCGGCGTCGGGGCGCTCGGATTGTTCTGGGACATCCCCATCGAAGACCACGCCCGCCTCGTCGACGTGAACCTCAAGGGTCTGATCTATGGGACCCACGCCGCGTTGCTTCAGTTTCGCGCACAGGGCAAGGGCACCTTGATCAACATCGGTTCGGTGGACAGCGAAGTTCCGTTGGCCTACCAAAACACGTACGCCGCCACCAAGGCGGCGGTGCTGAGCCTCGGACGTTCGTTGACCGAGGAATTGCGACTCAACGGTGACACCGACATCAAGGTCGCCACCATCATGCCGTGGGCGGTGGACACACCGTGGTGGACGCACGCGGCGAACTACACCGGCCACGCACCGCGGATGGCGGCGATGGACGACCCGAAGATCGTCGTCGAAGCCATCGTGAAAGCCTGCACCGATCCGAAGGAACAACAACCCGTCGGGGTGAAAGCGCACGCCGCCAACATCTCTCACGAACTCTTCCCGGGCCTCACCGAGCGGATGTCCGGCAAGACCGCCAAGTCGGAGATCGAGAAGGCCGACCCGGTGCCGCGCAACTCCGGTTCCATCCACGAACCGATGGCCGAAGGCACCACGGTCGGCGGCGGGATTCGCGACCGGATGAAGCGCGAGGACAGCAGCGACTGACGAGCCGCTAGTGCCCGGAGAATTCGTCCATCGAGTTGTAGACGCCGACGCGGCGTAGGTAGAGGTCCCGCAGCCGGATCGGCAGCACCGCGGTCAGGACCTTGTTCATCTTCGACGTCCACGGCATCACGACGAACGGGTCACCGGCGAGCATCGCGGCCCAGGTGCGGTCGACGACGTCTTCCTGCTCGAGCATCGGCGTGAACAGGATGCCCTTCGCGCCGTCGAACATGCCGGTGTTGATGTAGGTCGGGCAGACAGTGGTGACCTTCACCTGGTCGTGGCCGGCCTGTTCCAGCTCGAGCCGTACCGAGTCGGAGAAGCCGATCGCCGCCCACTTGGAGGCCGAGTACGCGGCCATCCGGGGGATGGCGTTCAGACCCGCCGACGATGCGATGTTGACGACACGACATTGGATGTTGGACTCGATCATCGCCGGCAGGAACTCCCGCAGCACCCGCATGGGGCCGATGGAGTTGACTTCCATGGTCAGCGTGAAGTCGCGTGGTTCGTTCTCCCAGAAGTAGCCGTTGCCGCGCACGATGCCCGCGTTGTTGAACAGCACATGGATCGCGCCGACGTCGGTACGGACCCGTTCGGCAGCCTCGGCCACCCGATCCTGCGAGGTGACGTCGACGGTGTCGTAGTGGACCTTGCCCCCGGCCGCTTCCAATTCGGTCGCGGTCTCTTTGAGCGCCGCCTCGTTGGCGTCCCAGAGGACCACCGAAGCGGCGCTTTCCTTGACGGCATTGGTGGCAAAGAGTTTGCCGAGGCCCATCGCGGCCCCGGTGACCAGAACGTTGGTTCCCTTTACGGACTCCATCTGCTGAGCTCCTCTACGGCGTCGTGCGCGAAGCGATCGGATAGCTCTATATACCCCGTTCGCGCACCGCCGAAGAAGAATTTCGTCAGACGGTATTCGCGACGGCTCGGTCGGCCCAACCTGAGTCCGCCACCACATCGGTAAAGTCGATCCGCGGTCCGTTGTTGATCGACTCGTGCAGGTGCGCGGGGAACGAGAACGGGGGCGCTTTCCCCGGATTGGCCCGAACGTCCTCGGCGATGGCCCGGGCGATCGCATAACCCAGATCGAGGCGGGGCCATCCGGCCAGCACCCGATCGGTGAAACCGGTTGAGAGACGGTGCCTTTCCCTGCCGTCGATATCCAGCGAGATTCCGCGGTGCGCGGAGGACTGGACGGGGCCGAAGCGATGCGCCAGACCGACACTGGTGTGCAGCGCGATCGCTTGCCACACGGTGTCCAATCGGTCGTCGGGCAGCGCGTGCTCGCGGAGGAAACGCACGGCGGCATCGGCTCCCTCGACCTCGAAACGCTGATCACCCGCGCCGTAGGCGGTCACACCGAGGTCGTGCAGGATGCAGGCGAGGAAGAGCAGTTCCTCGTCGTAACCTGCGCCGCCGTCAGCGGCGGCCAATTCTCGCGCGAACAGGTAGCTGCGCACGCAATGATTGGCTAGATACGGCGGTGAGACGTCGTGCAGTAAGGCCATTGCGGCCGAACAGATTTCCGTGTCCGGGAATGCCCACTGGACGAGCTGGCCAGTGTTGAAGTCGCTCATCAGATCACCGTGCCGAACCTGCACGGATCTGTACCAGTGGGTTCATTGCCAGAATCCGCCGGGATCTGGACAGACTTACCGGGTCGGCGGGCGGCAAAGGGTGTCACCGTGCACTGCCTGGTAGGTGCCCGCGTTAGTGTGCTGGGGTCTGCCTCAGAGAAAAGTTGAATTTGATGACCACAGCAGAAGCGTCGGCGATCGAATCACGGGTCGGCCACTTCTACCAGATGGACAACACCTACCTGGTCGGCCGGGAGAAGGTACGCGAGTACGCCCGTGCCGTGCAGGACTATCACCCTGCACACTGGGACGTCGCTGCCGCCGCCGAGTTGGGATATCCGGACCTGGTGGCCCCGCTGACGTTCACGTCGGTGCCGGGCATGGCCTGTAACCGGCGCATGTTCGAATCCGTCGTCGTCGGCTACGACACCTATGTGCAGACCGAAGAGGTCTTCGAGCAGCACCGCCCCATCGTGGCCGGCGACGAACTCGTCGTCGATGTCGAACTGACGGCCGTGCGCAAAGTCGCCGGCCGAGAACTGATCACGGTGACCAACACCTTCACCGACCTCTCCGGCGAGCGGGTCCACACCCTGCACACCACCGTCGTCGGTGTCACGACCGAGGAGGTCGATCCCGCCGTCAAGGCCGCCGTGCAGAACGCGATGATGCACGACGTCAAGGTGATGGTGAACGAGGCTGACGACGCGTCCTACCGGAAGACCGTGCGTCCCGACGGCGAGATCCGGATTGCCGACGGAGGCGACCGCACCCCCGGGACGCCGTCCTTCGATGATCTGCAGGTGGGCGACGAGCTGCCCTTACAGACCGCCCATCTGTCCCGCGGGGACGTGGTGAACTATTCCGGCGTCGCCGGTGACGCCAACCCGATCCACTGGGACGAGAACCTCGCCAGGCTGGCCGGGCTGCCCGACGTGATCGCGCACGGGATGCTGACCATGGGTCTGGGTGCCGGATTCGCCTCAGCGTGGTCGGGTGACCCGGGAGCGGTCACCCGGTACGCGGTGCGGCTGTCGGCGCCCGCGATCGTGTCGGCCATCGAGGGCGCCGACATCGAATTCAGCGGCCGGGTCAAGTCGTTGAACCCGGAAACCCGCACCGGTGTCGTCATCGTCGGCGCGAAATCGGGCGGGCGGAAGATCTTCGGGTTGGCGACGCTGGACGTGCGCTTCCGCTGACCCGGCGGTAGCGCGTCTGCTGACGCAAATGTTCTTAGGCACAACAATATCGGGTTCGCGCGCGGACTGAATACGACAATCCGGGTTTCCGATGCAGCTGTCGGCAAGTTTCGCGCGGGCCAAACCGGGTTACGCACTGCATTGATGGCGGCACGGACAGGGTGCCCAGCATCGCAGAGAAAGTCCAACGATGACGGCCAACGTGACCGAGAAATTGATCGATTCGCATCTGGTCTCAGGTGAGCTGAAACCGGGTGAGGAGATCGCCATCCGGATCGACCAGACGCTGACCCAGGACGCGACGGGCACGCTGGTGATGCAGGAACTGGAAGCGCTCGACCTGGACCGCGCCCAAACCGAGGTCAGCGTGCAATACGTCGACCACAACTTGCTGCAGACCGACGAGAAGAACGCCGAGGACCACGAGTACTTGCGTACCGCCGCGCAGCATTTCGGCTTGTGGTTCTCCAAGGCGGGCAACGGGGTGTCGCACCCGACGCACATGCAGCGCTTCGGCATTCCCGGCAAGACGATGGTCGGCTCGGATTCGCACACGCCGGCGGCGGGCTCGCTCGGCATGCTGGCGATCGGGGTCGGCGGTTTGGAGGTGGCCGTCGCCATCGCGGGCAAGCCGCTGCATCTACGCATGCCCGAAGTGTGGGGCGTGCGGCTGGAAGGCGAACTGCCGCAATGGTGTTCGGCCAAAGACGTGATCCTGGAGATGTTGCGCCGCCATGACGTCAAGGGTGGGGTGAACCGCATCATCGAGTACTACGGGCCGGGATTGGCCAGTGTTACCGCGATGGACCGACACGTCATCGCCAATATGGGTGCCGAACTCGGCGCCACCACGTCGGTGTTTCCCAGCGACGACGCCATCCGGGACTTCCTGCGCGCCGAGGGCCGCGAGGATGACTGGGTCGAGCTACTGGCGGACGACGGCGCGGACTACGACGTCGACGAGACCATCGATCTTTCCGAACTCGAACCCTTGATCGCCAAACCATCGTCGCCCGGCAACGTGGTACCGGTACGGGAAGTAGCGGGCGAGCCGATCGGCCAGGTGGTGATCGGGTCGAGTGCCAACCCCGGCCTTCGTGACTTCGCGATCGCCGCGGCGATGGTCGACGGTCGTCAGACCTCACCCGAGGTCAGCTTCGACATCAACCCGACCTCGCGCCAGATTCTGGCCGACCTGATGTCCATGGGTGCGACGACCTCCCTGGTGATGGCCGGTGCCCGCATTCACCAGGCGGGGTGCATGGGCTGCATCGGAATGGGTCAGGCGCCGGCGACCGGACACAACTCGCTGCGCACCATGCCACGCAATTTCCCGGGCCGGTCGGGCACCAAGGAAGACAAAGTGTGGCTGTGCTCGCCCGAGACAGCCGCCGCTTCGGCGCTGACCGGAGTGATCACCGACCCGCGGGACTGGGCTCGCGACGAAGACGTGGAGTACCCGACGTTGAATCTCCCGGAGAACAGCAGCGTCAACACCGCGATGCTGGTGCCGCCGTTGGACCCTGACGAGGCGGCGGAGGTCGATCCGGTCAAGGGGCCCAACATTTCTGGGCTGCCCGACCTGGAGCCAATTCCCGACGAATTCGAGGCCCCGGTGCTGTTGAAGGTCGGTGACAACATTTCCACCGACGAAATTTCTCCCGCTGGCGCCCGCGCACTGCCGTTTCGGTCGAACATCCCGAAGCTCGCGACGTTCGCCTTCACCCAGGTCGACGAGTCCTACCCCGACCGCGCCCAGGAGACCGAGGAAACCGGCCACGTCATCGTCGGCGGCGACAACTACGGTCAGGGTTCCTCGCGCGAGCACGCGGCCATCGCGCTGCGCCACCTCGGGTTGCGGGTCGTCATCGCGAAGTCGTACGCCCGCATCCACTGGCAGAACCTCGCCAACTTCGGGGTATTGGCGTTGGAGTTCGCCCATCCTGACGACTACGACAGCATCGAGCAGGACGACACCTTGGCGTTCAGTGACCTTCGCGAGGCGCTGGACAGATCCGATCGCATTACCGTCAAGAACGTCACGCAGGACACGACAATTGAAGTGTGTCACCGGCTTTCGCCGCGACAAGTCGAATACATCCTGGCCGGCGGACTTATCCCGCAGTTGACGAAGGAAGACGACTGACCCCGCTGGAGCATTCGGACGAACCCTTGGCTTTGGGTGTGAACACTGGGCTTTGCCGGGGCAGCCTTGGCGGGATTTCGCGTCGTGGCCTCACGCCGAAAGCCGCTGCGTCACAATCAAATCCGACACCGAAATCGTGACGCAGCCAAACGTCTTACGCTGCCGCAGGAAACGGTGCTCTGCCGGTGAAGTCAAGGTTAGACCCAGAACACCGTTCCCCGGCGCGACCTCGTTCCGCGAAGGTGCGCTCGAGCCTCGCCTGGCCAGTGGCCAGGAAACCCCAGCGACACCGACGCCGTTGTCGGACATGCCTTAGTTTGGCTAGCCCGCTATCGATTCGCGCACGTCGAGCAATGCCATATCCGCCGCCGCGCGCCCGGCGCCCCAGCCGGCGCCGTTGGACGCTGCCACCGGATGCGGCCTCGTCGATGGGAACAGACGGGCGGTGAACTCCTCGACCTTTTGGCTGGTGGCCGCCAGAACGGGGAGCAGCCGACGATCTTGTTTGATCTCTTCGGTGACCGATGCGCTGGTGCTGTCGAGCCGTTCGCCGATGCGCTGGGCGTAGGCGACGAGGAACGAATGCCGAAACGACCGGGTTCGGGTCTGACCGTCGGCGCCGCTGCGTCGTCCAGCAGCGAGCATGGCTCGGTTGGCTTGCACCAACAGCGATGTGGTGAGTAGCTCGACCAGGTTGAGGTCGGTGTCGGAACCGACGACGGTGGCCAGTCCGAGATTCTCCACCCACACTGCGCGACAGCGGTTGGCTTGGCATACTGCGTGCACCAGCACCGCCTTGGCAGCGGCGTAGGGATTCTCGATCCAGATCCGTCGAGCACCCGCCACCGGCGCCCGGCCACGGTCGTGATCGGCGATCGCTTCATGTAGCGAGTGCCTGCTCATCAGTTCTTGCGCCTTGGCTGAGAGGGCTTCCGCTTCGTCGGGGAATCCCGTGGCCTCGGCCTTGGCCAGCAAAGCGCGCACCTTGGCGAGCGTCTTCTCGTCGACGTTGCTCACTGTCGATGGGATGTGTCTGTAGGCACCGGGTGGCGGCAACAGAACCGCGAGGGCAGGAAGTCTCCCGAGCAGAGTCAACACTGCCAGGACGGCGGTCAAAGCTGCATGGCGGTCGACGCCGTTCGCCGTTGCCCAGCGCCCCATCTGCGGTACCTGCGCTACGGGACCGACGACGGTTGCAATATCGGCGAGGTCCGACCGCCATTTCGGGTGCAGTGTCGCGACCGCGTACCGCTGGGACTCAACGACGATGGCCTCGTCGAGGTAGCGGGCGTCGGCTGACTGCAACTTGCGTCGGGCGATCTCGTGCAGGTCCGAGGGCAACCAGCCGTGCTCCCAGGCCGCTCTGATCGCCTCTTGCACGGCGAGCTCGGCCGCAATGTCGAGGTCACTTTCGGACGTCCCGTACTCGGCGAGAATGTCAGCGGCGTGCCGTGCCGCGTGGTCATCAGGACACGAAGCGGCCTGGCTCAAGGCCAAGACGAGGCGTTGAAGGAGTAGCACCCGGTCCGGACCCGGGGAAAAGCCAGCGCGTTCTCGTCCGGCTGCGCCCCGACGCCGGTTCTTCTGCTTGGCTGCCCGCTTCTCACGGTTGCGTCGACTCATGCTTGGAGTCTGCCCACGGGGTGTGACAACTTTCGGTTGCAGCGCCGTCGGCTAGAGCGGATGGCGGGTCACCCGCGAACTTCACCTTCAGCGGTGGTGAGCCAGTGAGCCGATCGGCTCACTCCTCGACGGCGTTTTGGTCCAGATTTCGATTCGAGGGCACCGTCGACCGCGGCGACCGTCGCCGCGGAATCCGGTCTGCGATGCCACTGAGTGAGTTGATCATCCTGTTGAGGGTGTCGACAGCAGACTCCAGGGTGTCAGCCGTGGGTGTCAACCTCTCCACCGCGGGCGCCAGCCGGCTCAGGATTTCAGCGGCTTCGGTGAATTGTTCGAGCGGTCCATCCTTTGCCAGCAGCTTGTCGATGACACCGTCCTGTGCGAACATCCGCTCGATAACGCCGTCCTCTGCGAATATCCGCTCGACCGGCCCGTCCTTGGCGAGCAGCCGATCTGCGAGCCCACCGGGCTCCAGGATCCGCTCCAGGGCGCTACCTTCGACGGATACCCGATCGAGAAGTCCGCCGGGTGCGGTCAACAGGTCGACAACTCCGCCCGCACGCATCAGCTTGTCCGCCGGCCCGCCGCGGGCCAGAGCGCGCCCCATCGCCCTGTCGCTTTCGGTGAATTCGGCAACTCGATTGGCGCCCACGATCGCGCCCCGCAGCGGAAATACGTCGGTAATCGAGTCTGCTGTCTTCGGGGCTTCCCCGCCCAAGGATTGCTTCACAGCCCCGAGCGCGATGGTCGCAGTGGCGAGTCCGGCGTCGGCCACCGCGACACCGGCCCGCGCCGGGGCCATCGCTACGCCGGCGATGAGTTTGCTGAGGTTCACCCGACAAGTGTATGGCGCGGGTGTCGTCTTCGGGGGCGACGGGACCAGCACGGCTGACAGTGGTCCGTCGACGCCTCCGCCATTCATCCACGCCGGAGCGCCAAATCGACTGCAAAATGTCATTTTTGGCTGCATCTACAGATACTGCTGGACGGGTTGTTGCGCACTGCCTCGCGCCCGTTGAATCGCGGGAGATCGCTACATGTTGCTCGTATCGCACTTCCAACGGCAACGGCACGAGACGTCCTGCGTCACATGACAAGTGCCCCACAGTGGTCCGAATGTGCGCGCTGCGTCGATTGGTTTGCTGGTCGGAGAAGGCGAACGAGAACTGTTCGCGCAGATTGGATTTCACGACCAGGCCGGTCGGATTTCGACACGCCACCACGGCACAGTGTCGTCGAGCAGACTCATTGCGCGGCCGACCTGAAGGGGGCCGACCCCGACCCTATTGCCGATGTCTCCGTAGGCCGTGCGGAGCCAAAAGGAAGGGTTTGGACGTCTTCCGGACATCATCGACGATGCTCACCTAGTCCTCAGCCAGCGGGCGGGTAGGTGAGGTGGCCGTCATCGACATGGGCGAAGTCGCTCAACGTCGCTCGGGTTGTGGTCGTTGCGGACATAATGTGGCGGACCTCGGCTCCAGCGACGATCAGCGCATCGGTGATCAGCCTGCGGTGACAGCGCCAAGGAACCGCCTCGCTGCACATGATCGCCGGACGTTGCTGGTCGCTGAGCTCGAGCAGCTCGCCCAGTCCATCGGCGAACTCGGTGGTTTGCATGTAATCGGCGTAGTCACGGAACGCCTTGACTCGCCACGCACCGTTCGGGCTTTCGACACCAGCCGGGGTATGACGCCGGCCACCCAGTTTCTGAATCCATCGGTAGCCAATGTCGGCCGGCATCTCCTCGATTATCGCCGCTTTGTTCCACTGCGGAAACTTCCGTGACGCCGGGTAGGAGCGCACATCGACCAGAACGGTGATCGCGGTGCCGCGCAACATGGCGATTACGTCCTCGAACGCGCGTGTTGAATGACCGATCGTCCAGACACGAGGGGCCATCTTGAAACCTTCCCTGCGGTCGTAGGCGATCCGAACGCATCGAGCATTTCCCCCGGGGCGACGGCGATCGCCGTGCCGTAGCAGCCCGCCAACGGATTATCGACGGTGTTGGGAGCTGATGCCGAAGGTGTCGGAGTCGGCGAGCACGGTGTAGATCTCCCACTTCTCCGCGCCAGGCCCGGTGACCCAGACCTTGTCCTGGGTGGCGAAGCAGCAGGTGGTGCCGAACTCTTCCTCGGTGAACATGCCGACGTCGGTTAGCCGGGCGATCTCGGTGTGCACGACGTCACTGGACTCGACCTCGACCCCGAGGTGATTCAGGGCGCCGCCCTGGCCGGGGTTCTCCAACAGGACCAGCTTCAGTGGCGGGTCGGCGATCGCGAAGTTGGCGTACCCCGGTTTGATCTTGGCGGGCTCGGCGTTGAACAGCTTGGAGTAGAACGTGATTGCCGCGTCGAGGTCATCGACGTTGAGTGCGAGCTGAACACGAGACATCGGAGCCACCCTCTAAGTTGTGAGACATATATCGAACTTGCTGATCCGTTCGACTGTGTCTACCTTTTTGATATATGTCAAGACAGAGTGACAGGATGGTGTGATGCCGAAAGCGTTGCCGGTGATCGATATGACCTCACCGGTGTGTTGTGCGCCGGTCGCGTCGGGCCCGATTAGTGATGCCGATGCGTTGCAGGTGGCGTTGCGGCTCAAGGCGCTGGCCGATCCGGTGCGAGTGAAGATCGTGTCGTATCTGTTCAGTTCCCCGGTGGGAGAAAAGATTTCCGGCGAATTAGCAGCCAGCCTGGATTTGAGTGAATCGACGGTCAGTCACCATCTGACCCAGCTGCGCAAAGCCGGGTTGGTGACCTCGGATCGTCGTGGCATGAACATGTTTCATCGGGTGCGTCCCGAAGCGCTGCAAGCTCTATGCACCGCCCTGGATCCGAACTGCTGCCGGTAGAGAGCCTCTCGAAAGGTTCTCGGCTGGGAGTTGGGCGGTGTGGTCTGCTGCGGAATGTTTGTGATGGCAAAACACGTCGTGACCTGCCGGGCAGGGATAGCATCGCGCCCGTTGGGCGGGTGAGTGGGGCAGTTCCTGGGGGTCTCCTGACGACCAGGCTGGTGATAATCCCTAGGGCGAAGAGTGGTGCACGGTGTCGGTGGCGCCGCCGAATTTACCAATGCTGACGACGGAGGCGAAGAACGCGAAGACTGGTCGGCGCGTCACTGGGCCTTTGGGTTCTTGCCCGAAACAGATCGTCGGATTTGTGCATTGGCCTCGTCGTTACGGAAGCTGACCGGGGTCTCCCCCCTCGCCTCCGTCGCCTCCTGCACCAGGACCGTGGTCCGGGGGTTCCCCAGGTCCGCCCGCAGTCCCGGGGTTGCCGGGGACGGTGACTGCACCGTTGGAGCTGGAGCCGCCGGCGCCACCGTTGCCCCCGTTGGCGCCGCTGCCGCTTGCGTCTAAGAACGGAAAGTCCGAGTCATAGCCATCGCCGCCTCCGCCCCCAACGCCGCCATCACCGCCGAATCCACCCTTGCCGGAAGTGCCATTACCGCCGTTGCCGCCGAAGCCACCGTGACCGCCGTCGCCGGCCGAACCACCCGCGTCCAAAACGCCGCCGCCGGGGCGGCCGTCACCGCCACGGCCGCCGTCACCGCCCAATGCCCCGGTGCCCCCATTGCCGCCGGAGCCGCCGATCCCGCCCGCGCCGCCGTCGGTGAAGGGAAAGCCACTACTGTCCCCGCCGCTCCCGGCTTCGCCGCCGTCGCCGCCCGCGCCGCCGTTCCCGTTGCGCACCGTTCCTGCGCCTCCGTCGCCGCCGTCGGCGCCTTGACCTCCCCAGCCGCCGCCGCCGCCGTTGCCAAACGAAGTCGTAGCCCCATTGGCGCCGGCTCCACCGGCGCCTCCCTTGCCGCCGTCTCCGCCAGTGCTACCCGCGCCGCCGAGCCCAGCCCGTCCGCCATTGCCACCGTCTCCACCCCGGTCGCCGTCGCTTGCTACGCCGGGGTCCAACGCCGCGCGCTCGGCGACCTACCAAGACTGGCTGCATCACTACAATCACCACCGACCCCACACCGGCATCGGAGGCAAGCCCCCCATCGAGCGCTTTCGCCGAGGCGGCGGATTTAGTTTCACCGGCTAACCAACTTGTTAAACAACTAGGGGTCGTTTGTTGATTTCCGTTGCATCTCGACACTTGTGTAGAGATGCACCGAAGATTGACAGGACACGCCTGTCTACTTTGACAAGACTCGGGCGTGTCGCGAGAGCTTGTTAATCTTCGTTGCAAAAGTGCAGATCAGGCCCACGTTTGATGGTTTTCCGATTGGCGTTGCCAAGGACCACATATGGGGCATCGAAGGTACGGATAGTCGGTGTCGGCCATCCTCAGGCACGCTAGGCACGGAGCGATTCTTATGACGGAGGGTGTGCGCAGCACTCGCCAATGAAAGCTAGACGCTAGTTGCCGCTGTCGCCGACGCTCGCCGAAGTCTCGCATAGGTAGGTGTAGCGGCCCCAGGCTGCGGTAGCAATGCGCATAGTGGCCGTCGCGCAGTTGATTATTTCGGCGCGGTCCCCTTGGTGGACGTATCGCTCGAAGCCGCCAGGGAGGCCAGCAACTTTCCTGCGGTTCCTCTGTGAAGCCCACGGTAACCCATGTGCCACTCCACTTAGCCGCATATACATGACCTCCAGTCGGGGGCTAGGGTACGTCTCCCCTAAGAACACCGATTGCGCTTGTGCTACAACGTCTTTCTCTTCGAAGCGGTTGCCTTGTCCTGACACTGAGTGAGCGAGCCTTGTCTCGACGCTTCTCAGCATCTTGTCACGCTCCTCGATTGCTTCGTCGAATTGCGTTAGCTCATAGCCTCTTAGGCGTGGACGCATGTCATCCCGATTCACCTCCAGGAACCACTTGTCGCGGCGTACGTCGCGTGCATGAATCATCAGAGCGTTCCATCTGCGCTGTTCGGCATCACCAATTACAAGCCAATGA